>JAFIFL010000176.1 GCA_020832055.1 Gammaproteobacteria bacterium | reverse complement strand
GGCGCGCGGCCTGTTGTGGGAGAGCCCTAATCGCGCAGCGATTGGGCCGATCTCGAGGCGCGCTGCCGAAGCTGACGGTGCTGCCTTCGCTGAACGCCCTCCACATCGCTGCTGCGCTGCGCTGCGCAGCTTCCCACAGCGATGGCGCGGCGTTTTGTTCGCCCGCCTCAATGTTTGCTCGTGAGTTCCAGGCAGCGCTGGAACAGGGCCTGTCGGGGGCGATCGAGCAGTTTTGCTGCGACTTTTGCGGCTTTCGATGCCGGCAGTTCCACCAGCAGGGCTTCGAGTACCGCATCGGCGTCCAGCGCCGTCGCTGCTGCCGCTGCCGGGGCGCCGCCGATGATGAGCACGAACTCGCCGCGTTCCTCTTCGTCCCCGGCGGCGAAACGCTCGGCAAGTTCGCCGAGACTGCCTGAGTAGTGGGTCTCAAAGCGCTTGGTCAGCTCACGGCCGACCCAGGCCTCCCGGTCGCCACCGAGCACCTCGGCAGCATCGGCCAATGCCGCGGCAATACGATGGGGCGTCTCGTAGAACACCAGGGTCGAGAGTGTGGCGCGCAGCTCCACCAGCGCCGCCTTGCGCGAACCGGACTTCGCCGGAAGGAACCCCGCGAACAGAAAACGGTCTGTAGGTAGGCCTGACGCGGACAGTGCGGCCACCAGAGCGCAGGGACCCGGGACCGGTCGGACCGGCAGCCCGGCCGCCACCACGGCCCGCACCAGGCGGTAGCCGGGATCAGCCAGCAGGGGCGTACCGGCGTCGCTGACCAGGGCCAGATCCTCGCCGCTTCGCAGGCGTTCGAGCAGGCCCGGAATGCGCGCCTGTTCGTTGTGCTCATGCAGGGAGATGGTGTCGGTGTCGATGTCCCACCGCGCTAACAGCGCCCGGGTGTGTCTGGTATCCTCGGCCGCGATCAACGCCACGGCATTCAGGGTCGCCAGGGCCCGGGGCGAGGCATCGTCGAGGTTGCCGATGGGCGTGGCGACGACGAAGAGGGTGCCCGGTTCGGACCCCGCTGAGCTGCGGCTTGGCACGGCTGTTTCCTCGATGAATGGGTGGGACGGATGAGCGGGATGGATTCGTCGACGGCTTACTGGGATGGGCTCTGAAATGACTCCGGCTTCGATCCTGCGTTCCGGTCACGATTCGGCTCACGAGTGTACCCGATGAATACTTCCATCCTGCGCCCGCTTGTCGCGATGGCAGCCCTTGGCGCGGTCGCCCTGATCGCAGCCGGCTGCGCCGGGCCGGCAACCGAACCCGTCGTCACTGAGCGGCCGGATTACCGGCCGGACCCAGTCCGGGTGCAGCCACCGATACGGGAGCCGGACGATCCTGCCGGCCTGCTCCGTGAGGCCCGGCGCGCTGGGCCGGAACGTGCCGCCGCGCTGGAGCTGCGGGCAGCCATGCTCTATGAGCATCAGGGCGAGTACGATCGGGTGGCAGAGATCGTCTCCGCGCTTGCTCCAGAACGTCTGCGTGGCAGCGACCGTCATCGGTTCGCATTGCTCGACGCCCGCATGCTGCTGGACGAGGGTCATCCCGAATATGCCTGGGTCCTGCTGTCCAGGCTGCCGGACTGGCGCTACATCAGCGATTTCAACCGCGAAGAACGCCAGTTCGCGGCATCGGTGAAGGCCCGCGTCCTGGCCGCGAATGGGCGCTGGCTCTCAGCACTGCGCGAATACATTCTGCTCGACGATCTGACCACGGGCGCCGCCCGCGACGCCAACCACCGCTCGGCCTGGGAAGCGGCCTTGCGCGTCGACCAGCCGGCTGCCACTGCCGCGCGGGCCGACCTCGCCCGCGAACCCATCCTGCGCGGCTGGCTGGAACTGGTCACCATCGCCCGCTCCCATTACCCGAGCCTCGAAGCCCAGCTGGATGCCGTCATGCTCTGGCAGCGGCGCTGGGAGGATCACCCGGCGGCGCAGGACCTGCCTCCGGGCTTGGCCCGTCTGCCCGAACTCATCGCGCTGCGGCCAAGCCGGGTCGCACTGCTGCTGCCCCTCAGCGGCCCGATGGCCAGTGCCGGAAATGCCTTGCGGGATGGATTCATGGCCGCGCACTTTGCGGCGTTGGCCAACGGCAACAGCGCGCCCGGCATCATGGTTTTCGACACCGCGGGCGGTGACGTGACGCGGTACTACATGGAAGCCGTGGATCAGGGTGCCGACGTGGTGGTCGGGCCCCTGGCCAGGGATGCGGTACGGGATCTCGTCATGTTCCAGCCACGGGAAGTACCGGTGCTGGCGCTCAACAGCACCGGCGGCATGGACACCGGTCCCACGCTGATCCAGTTCGGCCTGATTCCCGAGGACGAAGGCATCCAGATGGCCGAGCGCGCCCATGCTGATGGCCTGCGCCGGGCGCTGATCCTGAGTGCCCAGGAGGCCTGGGCAGACCGGGTGATGAACAGCTTCGAGGCACGCTTCGTCGAACTCGGCGGGAAAGTGGTGGAGCGGCGGGCGTTCTCCGCCACGGGGCAGATCACCCAGAACGTGGCCGAGAGCCTGCTGATCAGCGAAAGCGAGTCCCGGGCCAGTGAAATGCGGCGGGTGCTCGCCAGCAATCTCGAGTTCGAACCACGCCGGCGGCAGGACCTGGACTTCGTGGCCATGGCTGCGGAGCCGGTGTCGGCACGGGCACTGAAACCTGCTCTCGCCTACCACTTCGCCGGCGATCTCCCCGTCTACGCCTCTTCTCACATGTACGATGGCAGCACGGATCGCCGCGTGACTTCCGAGTTGGACGGCATCCGCTTCATCGACATGCCGTGGCGGATCGCCCCGAACTCGTTGCGCTATGGCGTGGAGCAGGCCTGGCCCGACGCGCGAGGCAATGCTGCGTCCTTCTACGCCATGGGCGCCGACGCCTGGCATCTGCAGGGGCGCCTGTCCCTGCTGGCCGAAGGCGGCGCTGGATTTCCAGGCCTGACCGGGACCCTGCGTCTGGGTGCGGACGGTCGACTGCAGCGGGAGTTGAGCTGGGCCGTGCTGCACAACGGCCTGCCGGTCCCGCTGGAGGTCATGGCAGCGCCCCTGGCCAGGGTCAGCGACCCCCGTTCAACAGCGTCGGCATCGCCATAAGAGTGACTGGATCCGGAGGCCCGGATGGCCACTGTGACAGGATCGGCAAAACGGCGTCTGGCATGGCTGCTCGGGCGCGAGACGGAACAGCGGGCGGAACGACTGCTTGGCGCCGCCGGCCTGCGCACCCTCGATCGCAACTGGCGCTGCAGGATCGGCGAACTCGATCTGGTCATGGCGGAGGGCGACACCCTGGTGTTCGTCGAAGTCCGGCGGCGCAGTCGCAGGGATCGGGCGACTGCGGCTGAGAGCGTCGACTGGCGCAAACGACGACGGATCGTGAATGCCGCGCGGCGCTACCTGCAGAAGCTGCGCCACGAACCCGCGTGCCGCTTCGACGTGGTGACGGTGGATGGCCCGAAGGGCGACGAAACCCTGCGGTGGATCCGCGGCGCCTTCGATGCGGGTGACGTCATGTAGTGTTTCGGGTTGGCACAGTCGAGATCGGGATCGGGATCGGGATCGAAGAGATATCGCGGCAGGAGGGCCAAAAAAAACGATCCCGATGACGATCCCGATAGCGATCCCGGGAAGCCCGATCCCAAACGCAGAAACCCACGCAATTCCAGGCAGTACACTTGAGCGAGGATGAACCGGATGGCTGAACAGAGGGTAGTGGGATATCGGCGGCAACGCGCAACCGCCCTGGCCGCCGTGCTGGGCGCGGCGCTGATCCTCAGCGGCTGCACTGTCGCCCGGGCCATCAGTGACGACGACGTGATCGAGCAGGATCCGACCACGCGCACCGTCGGTACGCGGATCGACGACACCACCCTGACCCGACTGGCTCTGGTGAACGTCCGGCGCGCCAGTGACGAACTGCGACGCGCCAATCTCTCCATCTCCAGTCACAACGGCAACGTGCTGATGGTGGGGCAGGTACCGTCGGAAAACGCCAAAAAGAAGGCGGAGCAGGAGGTGCTGAAGCTCAAGAAAGTCCGCCGGGTCTACAACGAACTCGAAGTGGCTGGTCCCACCTCCATGCTGACCCGGTCAGGGGATGCCTGGGTGACCAGCAAGGTGAAGAGCCAGCTTCTGGCCAACGACAACGTCCGCGGCCTGAACATCAAGGTCATCACCGAGAACGGGGTGACCTACCTGATGGGACTGGTGACGCGCCTGGAGGGTGAGGAGGCGACTGAAATCACCCGCAACGTGGGCGGCGTGACCCGGGTGGTCCGACTGTTCGAGTACGTCGACTGACGGTCCCGCAGCGACCCTACTTCACCACCTTCAGATGACCGCCGCGCTCGCCGCCGCTGCCCGATGTGCCGCCCGGGGGGTCGGGGTCGTCGTCCGGCTTGTCCGTATCAACGCTGCTCAGGGTCGCCGGAGCTGAGCGCTGCGTGGCCTCGAAGGCCATGCCGGCGCCATTCTCCTGGGCATAGATGGCCAGGACGGCATCCGGAGGAAGTTCCACAGCGGTCGATCGTCCACCGAAACGGCACTCGAAGCAGACGTGATCCTCGCCGATGTCGAAATCCCGAACCGCTCGCGGCGCGACGTTGAGCACCACCCGCCCGTCGCGGACGGCGAACGGCGGCACCAGCACCCCGGGGAAGTTGGCATCCACCAGCAGGTGCGGCGTGCCGCCGCTGTCGACGATCCATTCGTAGAGGGCCCGCAGCATGTAGGGACGCTGCGACTTCATCAAAAGGGAGGGACCGCCCTTGCTCATATGCGTCCTCCTTCCCGTGGATACCGGCCGTGCACTGATCCGCAAGCATCGTGCTCGAGTTGCGGAGCGAGCACCTCAGCTCGACATCTCCTGTTCCTGCTCGGACAGACTGGCCTGGAAGCCATCGCGTTCGAAGAGACGCTCCATGTACTTGAGCATGGGACGCGCCTGTTTGTCGGGCAACTGAATTCCCGCCACTTCCAGGCGCCAGAGGATCGGTGCCACGCAGCAGTCCACCAGCGTGAACTCGTCACTCATGAAGAACGGCTTCTCGGCGAAGATCGGCGCCACGCTGATGAGGCCGTCACGCAGATTCTTGCGCGCCTTGTTGAGGACCGTCTCCCGGCCCTTGCCGACCAGCAGAATATCGAGATCCGCGCACCAGTCGCGCTGAATGCGATGCATCCACAGCCGCGACATGGCCCGCGCCACCGGATACACCGGAAGCAGGGGCGGATGCGGGAAGCGCTCGTCCAGGTACTCCATGATCACCATGGATTCGTAGAGCACCAGATCCCGATCCACGAGCGTGGGCAACGAACCGTAGGGGTTGAGTTCGTTGAGGTCCTCCGGCTTGTTGTTCGGATCGACGTCGACGACGTCGACGGTGACACCCTTCTCGGCGAGGACCATGCGCACCCGATGGCTGTAATGATCCGAGCCATCGGAAAAGAACATCATGGAAGAGCGCTTGGCGACACTCATCAATGGACTTCCTTGTGGTATTCACGACCCAGGAGGAAGGTGAACACGAACAGGATCAGGAGGAACAGCAGCACGTACACGCCAATACGCTGGCGGTCCTGTTTGTACGGCTCGCCCGTGTAGTCGAGAAAATTGACCAGATCATAGACGGCTTCGGCATACTGAGCTTCGGTCATGCGGCCGCTGCCGGCTTCCACCACCGTCTCTTCACACACCCCGTCGCTGCAGCTCAAACGGGGCGTTCCCTGCAGTTCGATCAGGGCATGCGGCATGCCCACGTTCTCGAACAGGGCATTGTTGACGCCGAAGGGGCGGCTTTCGTCGAGATAGAACGACTTCAAGAACGTGTACACCCAAGCCGAGCCCCGGACCCGGGTCACCATGGTCAGATCCGGCGGGGCATTGCCGAACCACTCCCGCGCACCCTGATGGGGCATGGCGTTGGTGATGTGGCTGCCGATGTCGACGTCATCGAACAGCAGCAGCTCACGGTACAGATCCTCCGGAATCCCGAGATCCTGCGCGGTGCGGTTATGGCGCTGATGCTCGAGGCTGTGACAGCCCAGGCAATAGTTCATGTACAGCGCCGCACCCCGCTGCAGTGAAGGCAGGTTCGAGTGGTCCGTGCGCACCTTCTCGAGCGGGTAGTTGCTGGCGGCGCCGAACGCCGCCTGGGCCAGGAGCATGGGCACGAGGCACAGCAGGCCCGCTACCAATCGGGATGGGAATCTCATCGTTCGGGAATCCTCTCCGGTACCGGCTTGGTCTTTTCGACGCGGGTGTACCAGGGCATCAGGATGAAGTACGCGAAGTACCCCGCGGTGCCCAGTTGCGCCAGGAATTCGTAGACAGGTCCTGCCGGCTGAGTGCCCAGCCAGCCGAGCATCACGAAGGACACCACCAGCATGGCCAGCATGCCCTTGGAGATGGCGCCCTTGTAGCGAATGGATTTCACCGGGCTGCGGTCCAGCCAGGGCAGTGCCGCCGGCAGAATCACGGCCACACCCATGACCACCAGCCCCCAGAACTTGGCGTCGATACCCAGCAGCGGATAGGTCGCCGCGCGCAACATGGCGTAGAACGGTGTGAAGTACCACACCGGCGCGATGTGCTCGGGAGTCTGCAGCGGGTTGGCTTCCTGGAAGTTCGGTGGCTCGAGGAAATAGCCACCCATCTCCGGCGCGAAGAAGACCACGGCACAGAAGATGAACAGGAACGCGACGATGGCGGGAAGATCGTGGCCAATGGTGTAGTAGGGGTGGAAGGCGACCGAATCCAGTGGCCGGCCGTTCTCGTCCTTGTGCTTTTTGATCTCGATGCCGTCGGGGTTGTTGGAACCCACGTGATGCAGGGCGACGATGTGGAGGAACACCAGCAGGATCAGCATCAGCGGCAGCGCCACCACATGCAGCGCGAAGAAGCGGTTGAGGGTGATCTCGCTCATGAGGAAGTCGCCGCGGACCCACTCCATGAGGTCAGGACCCACGAACGGAACGGCGCCCACCAGGGAAACGATCACCTGCGCACCCCAGTACGACATCTGCCCCCAGGGCAGTACGTAGCCGAGGAAGCCCTCTGCCATCAGCACCAGGAAGATGGCCATGCCGATCAGCCAGATCAGCTCCCGCGGTTTGCGGTAGGAGCCGTACATCATGCCGCGGAACATGTGCAGGTAGACCACCACGAAGAACGCCGATGCGCCGGTGGAATGCAGATAGCGCAGGAGCCAGCCGTACTCCACGTCCCGCATGATGTACTCGACGGAGGCGAAGGCGCCGTCACCGCTGGGGACGTAGCTCATGGTGAGCCAGATGCCGGTGAGGAGCTGGTTGACCAGCACCACCATGGACAGCACGCCGAAGACGTACCAGATGTTGAAGTTCTTCGGCGCCCAGTACTTGGACATGTGGTATTCGTAGGTCTCGGTGAGCGGGAAGCGCTCATCGATCCAGGCGACCAGATTGGCCATCGGACCGGGCTTGCCGGGGCCGCCGGGGTTCGTTGACTCACTCATCAACCGGTCTCCTCGTCCTGCCCGACTACAATGACGTCGTCCGTTTCGAACATGTAGGGCGGCACCTCCAGATTGGTTGGTGCCGGCACCCCACGATAGACCCGTCCGGACAGGTCGAAGCGCGAACCGTGACAGGCGCAGAAGTACCCGCCACGCCAATTGGCATCGAAGGGCTGAGGCTCGAGCCTGCCGTGAAAGGCCGGCGAGCAGCCAAGATGGGTACACAAACCGACCAGCACCGACACTTCCCGGCGCTCTTCGCGCGCCCGCCACAGGTTGGCGGCATAGGCCGGCTGCTGATCACGCTCGGATTTGGGATCGGCCAGTACACCGTCGAGCTCCGGCAGGGCCGCGAGGGCCTCCTCGGTGCGCCGCACGACGAAAATCGGACGGCCACGCCATTCCGGCATCGGCCCAAGCAGTTCACCGGGACGCAGTTTACCGATGTCGATCCGAACCGGTGCACCGAGGGCACGGGCCTTGGCGCTCGGACTCCAGGATCTGACGAACGGAACCGCCGCTCCAATGGCCCCGACGCCGCCTACCACAGCCGTGGCCCCTATCAGAAACCGGCGTCGGGCGACGTTCACCTCGCCTTCACTCACGCAGCATTCTCCCTGGTCTGACTGAACAGATGAGTCGGAAGGAACAGCTCACAGGGCGGCCATGCCCTGTCCAGCGGCTGACAACGCTCCTCACCGAACACCGCCGGCGTGCCCTGCAGCCAGCCTGCAATACCCATTGATCGAATGAACGACCCACGGCGACGGCCGCGCCGAAGTTTAGCACAGGCCTGCAATCAGGGTGAACGAGCGCGGCTGCGAATGCCCTGTCCCCAACTGCCCTGCCCCAAAAACGAAACAGGGCGTCCGCCTTCCCGGGCCGGACGCCCTGCCGGATCCTGCTGGCCGTGCGCGATCAGCGCTTGGAGTACTGCGGCCGCTTGCGTGCCTTGCGCAGGCCGACCTTCTTGCGCTCCACCTCGCGGGCATCCCGAGTGACAAAACCTGCCTGGCGCAGGCTGGACCGCAACGTCTCGTCGTACTCCATCAGGGCCCGGCTGATGCCGTGGCGGATGGCGCCGGCCTGCCCGGACGGGCCGCCACCGCGGACCGTGATGCGGACGTCGAAGCGATCCATCATCTGTACCAGCTCGAGGGGCTGACGCACGACCATGCGCGACGTCTCACGACCGAAGTAGTCCTCGAGGGTCTTGTTGTTGATGAGGATGCGGCCCTGGCCAGGACGCAGAAAGACCCGCGCGGTGGCGGTCTTGCGGCGGCCGGTGCCGTAATCGTGAGCCTGGGGCGTGGCGCGTGCTGCGGTAGTCATGATCTCGATGTCCTCTTAGAGCTCGACCACACGGGGCTGCTGAGCCTCGTGGGGATGCGCCGCACCTGAGTAAACCTTCAGCTTGCGGAACACGGCGCGCCCGAGGGGGTTGCGCGGCAGCATGCCCCGCACCGCAGCCTCGATCACCCGCTCCGGGTGCTTGTCGAGCTGATCGCGCAGACTCACGCCACGGATGCCGCCCGGGTAACCCGTGTGACGCCAGTAGGTCTTGGCCTCCAGCTTGTTGCCGGTCACCTTGATCTTGTCGGCGTTGATCACAACGATATAGTCACCGGTGTCCACATGGGGCGTGAACTCGGGCTTGTGCTTGCCTCGCAGGCGAACGGCAATTTCCGTGGCCAGCCGACCGAGAGTCTTCTCGGTTGCGTCGACCAGCAGCCAGTCCCGCCGCACATCGGCCGGCTTGGTGCTTTGCGTCTTCATCCGTGGATGCCCTTGCAACAGGTGCCCGACGACCAGAAAGGCTGCCGGGTCAAAAAGAGGCGCGAATGTTAGCGGCATGGCCGGCGGCAAGCAAGCCTTGATCGCGTCTGATTCACAAGATCCGCCATTATGGGCGCTGCCAGCTTGTGGGAGAGCGCTATTTCGCACAGCGAAATGCGCCGATCGCGATGACCTCCAGCGAAGGCAGTGCAATCAGCTCCGGCACAGCGCTTCGAGATCGGCCCAATCGCTTTGCGATTAGGGCCTTCCCACAA
>JAFIFL010000175.1 GCA_020832055.1 Gammaproteobacteria bacterium | reverse complement strand
TCGAGATCGGCCCAATCGCGGTGCGATTAGGGCCTTCCCACAGAAGAGCGCGACGAGCGATCCATGCGACGAGAACTTGCAGGCTCTCGAATTCCACGGCTTGACCAGCATCGGTGCATGCCAGATGCTCCCTGCTCGATTCATAGCAGAAGGGAGAGAGGCATGTCCGATCAGTACGTAGCGGATCGCATCGCACTCATGGACGTGATGGCGACTTACGCCAAGGGCGTCGACGAACGGGATCTGAAGCTGTACCGCAGCTGTTTCACCGACGACGTGGAAGTCGTGGGCTTCGGCGCCGAGACCTTCCACGGCGGCGACGCGTGGACCACCTACGTGACCGACGCGCTCAAGCAGTTCGGTGCGACCCAGCACATGCTCGGTCCCCAGCTCGCCACCATCGACGGCGACAAGGCCCACTGCCGGACGGACGTTCAAGCTCAGCACTACATGGCCAACGACCCCAAGACCACCCTGACCCTGTGGGCCACCTATCTGACCGATATGGTTCGCATCAACGGTCAGTGGAAGATCAAGCGCCACGAGCTCGTTTCCCGCGGCACCCGCATTCAGACCGATCAGTAACCAGCCGTCGGCGAGCCTTCTCCGAGCCCTCCTCCGCCGACCTCGGGCGGGTCGTCCCGACGGGACGACCCGCTGATTTTCCGGCACAATCTCCGGTCCCGACTCGTTGTAACCGGGGAATCATGTTCGTCGCGCTCTTTTTTGCCGCCAACGTCCTGTTCTGCCTCGCCTATGTCGTCCGCGACATGGCCTACCTCAGAAGTATCACGATCATCGCGGCGTCCTGCACGCTACCCTATTTCTATTTCCAGCCTGTCCCGCTGTATTCAGCCATGGGCTGGCAGATGGCGTTCATCCTGATCAATGGCGTCAACCTCACCCTGCTGTTGCTCGAGCGCCGGCCGGTTCACCTCGACGCCACGGAGCAAAGGCTTCACAACCTGACCTTTCGCAACCTGACACCGCGAGAAATGCTGAGGGTGCTCGCCATCGGCCAATGGCGCCGTGCCGAACCCGGTGAACGCCTGATCGAGCAGGGGACACACATCGACGAACTGATGCTGATCTACTCAGGACGGGCCGAAGTGCGGATCGAAGGCGCGTTCCGCGCCAATGTCGGACCCGGAGATTTCCTCGGTGAGATGAGCTTTGCCATCCGGCAACCGACCAGCGCCGACGTCGACGCGACCGATACCGTGACTTGCCTGGTGTGGCGACGCGACGACCTGCTGCAACTGCTCGATCGTCACCCGCGCCTGAATGACGCCATCCTGGCCATCATCGGTGTCGACATGGCACAGAAACTGTCCCGACCAGCAGATCAGTCGTAGCCCAGCATCACTGCGAACATCAGGATCACCGCCCCCGCGGCCAGCAGTTTCAGTACCAGCGGCCCGATGAAGCGCAGCCACCGATCATAGGGAATCCCGGCGACACCAAGCATCCCCATCAGAACCGCGTTGGTGGGAATGAGGATGTTCATGAACCCGTCGCCAAAGAGGAAAGCCAGCACCGCCACCTGCCTGCTGACACCGACAATGTCACCGATGGGCGCCATCAGCGGCATGGTCACGAACGCCTGCCCGCTGCCCGATGGGATGAACAGGTTCAGCATGCTCTGCATGGCCAGCATGCCCACCGCAGAGAGTTCAGGCCCCACCATGGAAAGCGGCATGGACAAGCCGTGAACGATGGTGTGCAGCACCATGCCGTCTTCCAGCATCAAGGCAATGGCACGGGCAAAGCCCACCAGCAGGGCCGTCATGGTCATCGCCGCGGCGCCATCACCGAAGGCCCTGGCAGCGTCGTCTCCGGCCAGTCCGCCCAGCCACCAGGCCGCCACGGCCAGAGCCAGAAACAGGGCCGACAGTTCCACCAGATACCAGCCCAGAAACACGATACCCGCCACCAGCCCCAGCAGCGTGGTCAGCATCGCCAGGAGAACTGCCAGGTGGCGCTGGCTGAAGACAGGCGGCTCAGCCATCTCGGGAGGCTGCGCCTCGGGAATGCCGTAGACGAGGCTGGCCTGCGGATCAGCCTGTACGCGCTGGGCATAGCGCCAGACGTGGTGAAAACCGATGGCCAGAAGCGGCAGAAAGATCGCCAATCGCAGACCGATGCCCGACCCTGGCTGCAACCCCGCCACATCCTGCGCCACCATGACCGTAAAGGGATTCAATGCGGCGGCGCCATAGCCGACGCCATAGCCCACGGCAACCATACCCACCGCAGTCATCGTATCGAGCTTCAGGCCGCGACAGAGCGCGATCAGGATCGGGATGAGGGCAATGTACTCCACCGCCATGCCGAACGTGCTCGACGCAATGCCGAACAGCAGCATGCCGCCGAAGATCAGCAGCCCCGCGCGATCCCCGAACCTCGCCAGCAATCGCCCGAGCGCGGCATCGAGCGTGCCCGTGGCCCGAATCACACCCAGTACGCCACCGACGATGAGCACGAAAAAGATCACCGCCTGGGCATCGGCCAGGGCCCTGGGAATGACAGTGAACAGCGCCAGCGGCGACAGCCGCGGGGCATCCTCCAGGGCCTGCCAGGTACCGGGTACCACCACATCGCGGCCGGTCTCATCGGCGGCTGTCGTGAAGTTGCCTGCGGGCAGAACCCAGGTCAGGATCAGGGCGGCGACGATCATCGCAGCCAGCAGGATCAGGGTATGAGGTACGCGCCAGCTCATGGCCGTGAGGCTTCCGCTGCGAAGGATTCCCGCAGGCGGTGCTTCTGAACCTTGGTGGCCGACATGGGCCATTCCGTCACGAAGCGCACGTAACGCGGCACCTTGAAGCCGGCCATGCGGCCCCGGCAGTGATCGATCACGTCCTGCTCGGTAAGCACCTCGTCCTCGTGCAGTTCCACGTAGGCCGCCGCCACCTCCTGCAGCCGCGCATCGGGCACGCCGATCACCTGGGCGAACCTGATGGACGGATGGGTCTGCAGATGGGACTCGATCTCCACCGCAGCGACATTCTCGCCGCCCACCTTGAGCATGTCCTTGAGACGGCCGTGAAAGCTGATGGTGCACATGGCATCGACGCTGCAGAGGTCACCAGTCCGGAACCAGCCGTCGGTGAAGGCCTCTGCGTTCTTCTCCGGCGCCCGATAATAGCCCGGGAAGACGGCATAGCCCCGAATCCACAATTCACCGCGTTCACCCGACGGCAGCACCCGCGCATCATCGTCAGGGTCTGTGATACGGACCTCGATGCCGGCAAACGGCACACCGCAGGTCGTCAGTCGACGCTCGAGATCCTCATCCGGCTGATTGAAGGCGATGACCCCGGCCGCTTCCGTCAAGCCATAGGCGCCAGTCTGGATCGCCTGCGGGAAGGCATCCTGAAAACGCCGCAGAACGTCCACCGGCGCGACATTGTTGATGCGGCGGATGCGGGACAGGTCGCGGCGGCCAAAGTCCGGCTGGCTGATGAGATCATTGGTCACCGTGGGAAAGGACGGAAAGGCGATCGTGGCAGCCTCACGCTCGAGCATTTCCAGTGCCGGCCCGGCCTCGAAGCGCCGCATGGACAGCATGGCCGCGCCGGCATCGAAGCAGCAGACCATGGGCAGGATGGACGACATGTGGAACATGGGCAGCGGCGTCCAGAAGCGGTCCCGCTCTGAAAGCCGGTAGTTCTGGCGATTCATGCTGATGCCATTGCGGACCAGGTTCTCGTGGGACAGCGGACACCCTTTGGGATGCGCCGTGGTCCCCGATGTGTACATCATGATGCACGGGTCGCTGAGCCGCACGCCACTGCGCAGCGTCCAGATCCGCTGTTCAGACACCTGCTCTGCCGCCGACTCGAACACCTCCTCGCTGACGAACCCGGCGCGGGACGCACCGAGCATGACCACGAATCCGAGCCTCGGCGCAGCGGTCAGCTTCAGCGCCAGTGAATGATCCGCCACCGACAGCTCGCTGAATGCCGTCTCGAGCAGGCCGCCGAAATCTGCGTACTCGCTGCTGGCGTCCGAGGTCACCAGGCCCGCCAGATCCGCGTTCTCAATCACATAGGCCAGTTCAGCGGCCTTGTTGCGAGCATTGATCGGCACGGCGACGGCACCGCAGAGCACGGTGCCGAGCAGGATCTCGATGTACTCCGGACAGTTCGGCAGGAGGATACCGAGGTGGTCCCCGGGACCGATACCCAGCGCATGCAGGGCTCGGGCGCGCCGGACCGAGGCCTGCCAGAGCTGCGTATAGTTCAGTGAGACATCCGGAAACACCAGGGCATCCCGCTGCGGATGGCGTTGCGCGCTGCGCAGCAGCAGATCACCCAGGGTGGTGGCCTCGATGGGCAACAGGGTCGTCATGTCCGCCATGGGGTGCTCCCCTGTCCGGGATCGCCGCGTTCAGCCCACAGGATCGAAAGCGATCTCGAGGCCCTTCAGACCGTGCAGCAGAGCATTGGCGGCGAACTCCGGCTCCGCCGCCCCCGGCTCCAGGCGGATGTTGTCGATGCGCTCGAACAGTACCTTGAAGGCGATGTTCATCTCCCTGCGCGACAACGCTGCTCCCAGGCAATGGTGCACCCCTTTGCCAAACGCCACGTGCTCGCGCAGATTCCCCCGGCGAAGGTCGAATTCCAGCGGCCGCTCGAAGCGCTGTGCATCCTGGTTGGCGGCACCAAAGCGCGCAAAACAGATCGCGTTCTCGGGAATCGTCACGCCACCGAGTTCCACGTCGCGGGTGGCGCGGCGGAACATGTTGGCCGAGGGGCTGCTGATGCGCAGCACCTCCTCCACAAGGGCGTGAATGTTCTCCGCACTCGGATCTTCCCGGATGATCTGATACTGCTCTGGATAGCGGGTCAGCAACCAGATGCCTTCGGTCAGCGCCGATGAGGTGGTTTCGTTTCCGGCCACCAGGATCTGCGACAGCATGGACAGACACTCGGCATCGTCGAGCGGCTTTTCACCGTCGATGCTGGCATTCACCACCTTGGAGAGGATGTCGTTCTCAGGCTGACGACGCCGCTCCTCCATTCTGGCGACGAAGTAGTGCTGGAACTCGAGAATGTCCCGGGCCGCCTGCAGCGTCCCCTCGCGATCGAGCTGCTGGGACAGGTTGCCGATGAAAGCGGCGGTCCACTTGCGCAGCAGGGGCAGGTCGCTCAGAGGCGTGCCGAGCTGGGAAGCGATGACGGTCAGCGGCAGCGGCACGCCGAACTCGGACAGGAACTCGCAGTGCCCACGCTCGATGAAGTTGTCGATGAGCTCATGGGAGGTTTTGGCGATGAAGGGTTCGAGGGCTTTCAGACTTGCCGGCGAGAACGCCTGATCCACGAATTTGCGGTAGCGCCGCTGCAGCGGCGGATCCTGGGTCAGCATGGTGGAGACGTTGGGCCAGCCCTCATCGAGAATGGCCTCGAGCTCGGGATCGGCAGCCGCCATGGAGCCGGTGCCGCCGCCGGGCAGCACGCTGGAGAACGTCTCGTGGTCCATGGCCATGGCCACCACGTCGTCGTAGCGGGACACGAAGTAAATCCCGCTCGCCGGATCCTGATAGACCGGCGCCTCGCGATGCAGGCGCTGATTCATGCCATAGGGGCATTTAAGCAGGGCCGGATGCATGGGGCTGAACTGCCCGAGCGGGCAGCTTTCGGCAAAAGCCACCATATCTGTTACGCCATCGTTCATGATCGACTCCACGGTTGGGATTTCAGGGGGCCCAGCGGCTGACTGCGGGCGCGAACGGCCGGCGATTCTGGATCAGGCTGCTCACGCCTCGGGCCACGCGATCGGACCGATGCGGAAGAGATGCTCGGATTCGTGCTCATCAGGAAAAAACTCACTCGGGAAGAATGGCATTTTCCGGCAGGTCGTGTTCGATTTGCGGGCAAAAGCCCGGAACAGACTCTGAGAGGCCTTGTTGGATGGCGTGACGCTGGCCTCGAGGTAGGTGACATTGCGGCAACCATCCAATGCCAACAGATAGCGCAGGAGCCTCAGCCCGACGCCCTTGCCGCGCGTCTTCCTGCTGACACCCACCTGCCAGACGAACACCGTGTCCGGCTGTCTCGGCGGCCGGTAGGCGACGACGAAGCCGACCATCTCGCCATCCTGCTCAGCCACCACACAGGTATCCCCGAAGTGCTGGCACAGCAGGATGTAGGCATAGGAGGGATTCTGCTCGAGCACCCCGGCGGCCTGGACGAAGCGCCACATCTGGGCACCGTCCACCGGGGTGGCCGGTCGAAACAGGATGTCCGTACCGTTTGTACCCATCATGGCTCCGAATGCGGCAGCCCTGTCCCACCTTTTCGGCGGACGCGACGCCGCGAATGCTTCCTCATCATGGAAGAGCAAGCATGCTGTTCACCATGACTCCACGCAAGCCGTGATGTGACCGCAGGTTCGTGGCAGCAGACCATCAGCGAATGTCCCCTGATTCGAGCATCCTTGCCAGACCGGGAACAGCGTACCACCAGCCAGTCCTGCCGCTTGCCGGATCAACGATAGCCCGCGTCCACCGGCTGCCGCGGCAGCGACCACCACAGGGCATCACACAGCGCCTGCAACTCGTCATCGAGTTCGAAGCCGGACGCGGCCAGATTGGCAGGCAACTGTTCCGGGCGGCTCGCGCCGATGATGGCCGATGTCACACCCGGCTGGGCCAGCACCCAGGCCACGGCAACAGTCACCAGATCCTGCCCCCGCTCCGTCACCGCCTGCTGCAGCCGCTCCACCGCCTCGAGTTGCACCGCCTGCCAGTAGCGGGCCTGATAGCGGTCCGCGGCATTGCCGAGCGTGAACCGGGTGCCTTCCCTGGGCGGTTCGCCGCTGCGGTACTTGCCTGACAGCAGGCCACCTGCAAGCGGGTTGTACACCAGGACGCCGAGGCCACGGTGCCGGCACAATGGCAGCAATTCCGTCTCGATTTCGCGATACAGCATGTTGTAGCGCGGCTGCACCGAGGCGTAACCGGAGAGGCCATGACGCTCAGCGGTCGCGAGGGCTTCGCCGAGACGCCAGGCCGGATAGTTGGAGCAGCCGGCGTAGCGGACCTTGCCGGAACGTTGCAGATCGTCGAAGGCCCGCAAAGTCTCCTCGATGGGGACGTCCGGATCGAAAGCATGGGCCTGATAGAGGTCGATGTACTCGGTATCCAGCCGCCGCAGCGAAGCCTCGACGGCCTCCATGATGTGCTGCCGCGACAGGCCGTAGCCGTTGGGGCCGCGACGCATGGGCGCCCAGCACTTGGTGGCCAGGATGACCCGGTCGCGGTTGCCGCGGGTCGCCATCCAACGGCCGATGATCTCTTCGGTGCGGCCTGCGCTGTCGAGCCCGCCGCCAAGGGGGTAGCCGTCCGCGGTATCCAGGAAGGTCAACCCGGCTTCCGCCGCGGCGTCGAGAATCGCGAACGAGGTTTTCTCATCGCATTGCAGGCCGAAGGTCATGGTGCCCAGGCAGAGGTCCGTGACCTGCAGGCCGTTCCGGCCCAGTCGGCGGCGTTGCATAGAGCCTCCTCGCGGCAAACGTTTCGAGTTGCTGACAGCGCGATCATGGTCGGCGTAGCCGGTTCATGTCCAATCCCCGGGGTGCACCGGCCAGTTCCAACACCGCCTCGGCGCCGTCAGTCGCCGTTCCCGGCAAAGGCTCCATGACGGCCGCGGCCGACCGTGAAAGCCTTCGCGCCGCTGAGCGTCTCTCCACTGTGTATGGTTTCGAGCCCAAGATGAACTTCGTTGCGGATGGCATCGGACTCGCTCAAGTCCCACTGCTCGAGCAACGACAACCGGTCGTTGCGCAGGCAACGCTGGGGAAACGCGGCGAGATCCTCCGCCAGCTGCAGCGCCACCGCCAGCGCTTCTCCCTTCGGCGCCACCCGATTGGCCAACCCGATGGCCTGCGCCTCAGCAGCATGTACCGGGCGTCCTGTCAGGATCAGGTCCATGGCCCGGGACTGACCGATCAGTCGCGGCAGGCGGATGGTGCCCATATCCACCAGCGGGACACCGAACCGGCGGCAGAAAATACCGAACGTAGCATCCTCGGCCATGACCCGAAGGTCACACCACAGGGCCAGCTCCATGCCTCCCGCCACCGCATGCCCCTCGATGGCAGCGATCACCGGTTTCGACAGCCGCATGCGGGTACAACCCATTGGCCCGGGGCCGTGGCGGGCAACGCGATTGCCACGGTCATCGGCAATGGCCTTGAGATCGGCGCCGGCACAAAACGTGTCGCCGGCACCAGTCAGGATGGCGACACGGGCCTGCTTGTCGGCCTCGAAGCGCTCGAAGGCCTCGAACAGGGCCTCCGCTGTCGGTCCATCCACGGCGTTGCGGCGCTCGGGGCGCCCGATGGTGACGATCGCGACCACGCCCCGGCTCTGATACTGAATGGTCATGTTCGGCTCCCTGCATCCATCACGGGGCTTCAGTCTATCGCCTCGGACGGATGCAGTAGGAGTCCCCGTCAGCGCGGCGGCAGCCCGCGCTTGGCGCGCTCCGCATTCATTCGCTCGCGATCACCGGCCAGCGGCTGACCGAGTTCGGACTCGTCCACGGTTCCTGCCATGTGGCGCCCCGCCAGACCGGCGTTGTACATGATCTTCTTCACCGGCGTGATGGCCAGAATCGTGCGCAGCGGCGAATCGAGCAGATTGAAGAAGGCCTCTTCCTCGTCCTTGTTGTCCGGCCTCACCTTCTTCGCAAGCGCACGATAGAACCACGCCTTGGTGTCGTCATCATCGAAGAATTCACCGGTGCCTTTAATGGTAATCGCCCCCCTCGGAAGATCTTCCGAGCCGTCCGGGCGGTAGGCGGCACTGCTGACGTTCACGGACACCCGGGGATCCCGACGAATGGCGGCGGCCCGGTGGCGGTGGCTCGCGAAGGTCAGCCAGACCTTGCCGTCGCGCCAGACGTAGGCGTGGGTCACGCCCACCGGCCAGCCATCCTTGGTGGCCCACATCAGTACGCACTCGCCGGAGTGCGTCATCATCTGATCCACCTCTTCGTCCGTGAAGGGATAGATCGATACCATTTCATGATCGTTGGTCTTGAGCTTTGCCATGTGGAGTGCTCCTCGCGCTACGACATGCCGACGGCCGCTGACGAATCGCCATCAGCGGCCACCGGCAGATGGCTAGAAATTCGCCTCGAGCTCGAGGCCCCAGGTATAGCCCTCGTTGACCGAACCCGCCGCGAACAGCGGGAAGACCAGGGTGGCGACTTCGGTCCGCTTATTGGTGATGTTGCGACCGAAGAAGGTCACTGAGTAGCGGTCATCATGGGTGAAGTAACGAACCGAAGCATTGAGGTTGCCTCGTGAACTGATGCGGCCGAGACTGGCATTGAACAGATCGGTCTCGAACTCATCCACCCAGTCGTACCTGGAATGAAGTTCCAGGAAGCCGCGGCCGCCCACCGGGACCGTGAACGTGCCGCCGAGACCGAGGGTCCAGTCCGGCGCTCTGCGCGGCCTGAGGAAACTGGCGTCCACGAGGTTCTCCTGATCACCCGGCAGGAAGGTCTCGAACTCGTCGAAACTCGCGTTCAGGTAGCCGATGGAAGTGAACAGGCTCAAGTA
>JAFIFL010000174.1 GCA_020832055.1 Gammaproteobacteria bacterium | reverse complement strand
TTGTGGGAGAGCGCTATTTCGCACAGCGAAATGCGCCGATCCGGATGGCGTTCAGAGAAGGCAATGACATCAGCTCCGGCATGGTGCTACGAGATCGGCCCAATCGCTGTGCGATTAGGGCCTTCCCACAAGGTGGCAGCGCGCTGATTGTGGGAGAGCGCTATTTCGCGCAGCGAAATGCGCCGATCTGCATGGGCCTGATCGAAGGCAGCGTCATCAGCCGGCGGCGTCCGTGGCATCATGGGCGCCCTGGCCGTCGGAGACGGCGCTGCTGCGGGAGCGGAGAGCGATGGTGGACTGGCTGAAGGCCCAATGGCGGCTGCGGCCCTGGTGGATGAACGTCATGTTCGCATTCTGCGTCTACATGACCTTCATCTACATGCCCTTCGATTTCCTCCTGAAGCCACTGTACCTGCCCATTTCAGCAGCAGAAGAAGTCTGGTTCGGCATCACCCTGCACGGCTGGGCGGCCAAGGCCACTGAGCCTTTGCACTGGATCATCTACGGGGCGCTGGCCTACGGCTTCTGGACCATGCATCCGCGGATGTGGCCATGGGCCGGGGTCTACTGTGCTCAGATCATGATCGCCATGCTGGTGTGGAACCTGATGGATCCCCGTGGTGGCGGCTGGATCGCCGGGCTGATTTCGGCGGCCTTCTTTGCCATCCCCACCTTGGCCCTGCTGCGCTCCCGGGGACGCTTCCAGGGCCATGTGGGCCCCGCCGCGGACACGGCATGACGGTCCCTGCCGGGCTGGCTCCGCCACAAGCCAGGGAACCCTCGCCGCGGAATGCCCTCGAAGCTAGCGTCAACCATTGTGACCGAGGCGCGGTACCCCATTGATCCTGACCATTCTGAAGTGGATCGGCCTCACGGTGGCCGTGGCCTCTGCTGTCTGGCTGTACCAGCACGTCGTGACCCTGGACGCCGAGGTGACGAGCCGTTTCGAAGGCAAGCGCTGGGAACTGCCGACCCAGGTCTATGCCCGCCCGCTGGAACTGCATGAAGGCAGCAGACTGACCCGGGAGGAGGTCGCCGCGGAACTCGGCCGGCTTGGCTACCAGCCTCTGCCGCATGTGGAGCGTCCGGGGCAGTATCAGCTGCGGCCTGGCGCTATCGAGGTGGCCACACGTGGTTTCCATTTCTGGGATGGGGTCGAGGTCAGCCGCCACATCCGGATCCGCTTTGGACCCGAGGGCATCACCGGACTCGACGCGCTGGATGGTGGCGAACCGGTGGTCCTGATGCGGCTCGACCCGTCCACCATCGGCAGCATTTACTCACGTCGCGGCGAGGACCGGGTGCTGGTCCGCCTCGACGACGTGCCGCCGGTGCTGATCGACGCCCTTCTGGCGGTGGAGGATCGTCACTTCCGCTCTCATCATGGCGTGCACGTCCAGTCGTTGCTGCGTGCCCTGCTGGCGAATCTTCGGGCCGGTGCCGTGGTGCAGGGTGGCAGCACGATCACCCAGCAGTTGGTGAAGAATTTCTACCTGGACAACCGCCGCACCCTGCGCCGCAAGTTCGATGAAGCCCTGATGGCGCTGATTCTCGACTGGCGTTACGGCAAGCACGAGATTCTCGAGGCCTATCTCAATGAGATCTACTTGGGCCAGGACGGCGATCGGGCCGTGCATGGTTTCGGGCTCGGCAGCCAGTTCTACTTTCAGCGCCCGCTGGCCGAACTGCAGGATCACGAACTGGCACTGCTGGTGGGGATCATTCGCGGACCGTCCTACTACGATCCGCGCCGGCATCCGGAACGTGCCCGGGGCCGGCGTGATCGGGTGCTCACGGTCATGGTTTCCCAGGAGGTGATCACACCCGAGCTGGCCGAGCGCGCCCTGGGCAAGCCGTTGGGAGTCGTCGGCCGGGCACAGCAGACCACACGCTTTCCCGCCTTCATGGGGCTGGTGCAACGCCAGCTGACGGAGCACTACCGGGCGGAGGATCTGAGATCCGAAGGTCTGCGCATTTTCACGACGGTGGATCCGGCCCTGCAGATGCGGGTGGAGCAGCGTATGGCCAGCAGATTGGCCGGGATCGAGGGGCAACGCGACATGGCTGCTGGCGGCCTCGAGGCGGCTGCTGTCGTGATGGATACGGACAGCGGTGAAGTGCTGGCCCTGGTGGGTGGGCGTCATGCCCGCTTTGCCGGCTTCAATCGGGCGCTCGATGCCCGCCGCCCCGTGGGTTCGCTGGTCAAGCCCTTCATCTATCTGGTGGCGTTGCAGCATCCTGAGCGCTATCACGCCGCCAGTCTCATCGACGACGCGCCGATCACGGTGCCCCTGCCGGGTGGGCGAACGTGGGAACCCCGCAATTTCGATCGCGTCTGGCATGGGCCGGTGCCGCTGTATCGAGGCTTGACGGAGTCCTACAACGCGGCCACCGTGCGGCTCGGCATGGATGTGGGGGTCGAGGCGGTGGTCGATGTGTTGACGACATCGGCCTCGATCCCCCGCCCCGCTCCGAACCCGTCCCTGCTGCTCGGTGCCGTGGAGATGACTCCGGTGGAGGTGGCTGATCTCTACCAGACCCTGGCCAGCGGGGGCTATAGGTCCGAGCCGCGCGCCATCCGGGAAGTGACCACTGCTGACGGCGCGCCCCTGTCCCGCTATCCGCTTGCGGTGGCGAGGGCCATCGAGTCGGAGCCGGCCTATCTGACCAATCGGCTGCTGCAGGAAGCGGTTCGGCAGGGCACGGGCCGTCGTGCCCATCAGCTGCTGCCGGAACGCTGGAATCTGGCCGGCAAGACGGGAACCTCGGATGGTCTGCGGGACAGCTGGTTTGCCGGGTTCGGCGGGGACCGGCTGGCGGTGGTGTGGGTGGGACGCGATGACAACGCGCCGTCCGGACTCACGGGTGCCACCGGCGCGCTGCCGCTTTGGATCGACATCATGGCCGAGGCCCGCCCGCGCCCCTTGGAGTTGCGGCCACCCCATGGTGTTCGGGAACTCTGGGTCGAGGCCGCCACCGGTTGGGGCAGCGGTCGGGGCTGTCCGGGCGCGGTAAGCTTGCCGTTCCTTGCCGGCACCGGCCCGGATCGCCACGGCGATTGCGGCCAGCCTGCCGTGCTGGACACCGAACCGGAACCGGACAGAAGAACGGAACCGGCCGAAGCAGAGCCGCCCGGACTGCTGCGGCGTATCCGGGACTGGTTTGGTGGTTGAGGATGGTGACTGAACTGACCAGTGGCGACCGCTGCACGCCGACGGTGGAGCCAGGTCGGCAATACATCGAAAAGTCCAGGCCGGATCACTGACGCCATGCTTGCGAGAACACCTCACCATCATGTCATCAGCGTCGATTTACGGGACCCGCCGGGCACGCACCGGAAAGGGCAAGGACGCCGATCCTGCCTGCGACGCTCACTGCTGGCCGCGGCGTCGCTCTGGCTGGCGGCCTGTGCGCCCCTGGCTCCCGAGCCCGTCGGGGACCCGGTTGTGGAGCCTGTCGTGGTGCCAGAGCCAGCGGCGGCTGAGGTCGCCGAAGCGCCGCTGTCGCCGGCCCTGCTGGCGTTGGTAGACCGCGCTGCCGAGTTCTCAGCGGCCGGTGACCACGACGATGCTGCAGCGGCCTTGGAGCGGGCGCTGCGGCTGTCTCCTGCAGAGCCGGGATTGTGGCACCGGCTGGCGTCGGTCCGCCTGGCTCAGGGAGACTTTCGGGCGGCGGAAGCCATGGCGCAGCGTTCCCTGGAACGGGATGAATCCGGTCTCTGGCGGCGGGCGAACTGGCGGTTGATCGCCGAGGCCCGGCGTCTGGCAGGTGATCGTGATGGGGCCAGGGAGGCCGAAGCCCGCCGGCGCCCTGGTTGAGGCGTGTCGATCAGAGCACCCCGGCGAAGGCCAGGATCCCGACTATCGCCAACAGTCCACCCGCAAGCAGCATCATGCCGCGAAACAGCAGTTGCTGAGCCCGGGCGGCGCCTTCCGTTTCCAGGTGTTCGAACTCCTCCGCGCCGAGCCCGGCGCGGACTTCGTGGTCCGGATCTGCCAGAAGCGCCAGCGCGTCAGCGTGTTGGTCATCGATCACCGCCCACAGTGCAGCCTGGGATCGGTCCCTGCGCAGGCCCACGGCGCGCAGCAGGGACGCCGTATTGGTGACGTGGGGAACGATGCCATGAGCGCGCAGAAAGGCAGCGCGTTCCTCCGCCTCAGAGCGGGTGGGGTAGCGGGCAACGATGCGCATGCAGACTCGAGGTCCTGGTGGCGTGGGCCAGTCGAGGGAGGTTACGCAATCGTGGTGGCTGTGGCCAAATCGATGGCTGGCCGGATGGGCAGGCGGCAAGCAACGGCGCGGGTCCGGAAGAACCCGCGCCGGCTTTCAAACACTTGCAGTTGACGGGTCAGCCAAAGCTCAGTTGGCCGCGAGCAGATCAGAACGCTTCGCCGGGGTGATGGTCAGGCTGCCGCTGGGATGGATGCGGCAGATGGCGCTGGCGAGAACCTCTCCCGATTCGGGATGGGTGGCGGTCAGGTCGATCACCGTGGTGCGCTTGCGTCCCAGAGAAACGCCGACATTGGGTGGCATGCCGGGCAGCACTTCGAGCGACACGGTCGGCCCGGCCGGAAGGTGCTCAGCGGAGAAGGCTTCGAAGCAGGCCTTCATGTCTGAGTTGGCGGCAAAGGCAGGTACCGAGGTCAGCGTGGCGACGGCGAGTGCGATGGCGGAGGTACGGATCATCTTGCTCATGGCTTTGGACTCCTGGGGTTCAGTTAAAGGCTTGACCCCTCCTTCCCATCGAACTTAAAGCATAATGTGTGCCAAGTATAAAAACACAATTAAAACAGAGATTTATGTCTAATCTCATCCGTTGGTCCGGGTTTTGCGTGCACCAAATGTCACCCCAGGTAACAGGTCGCACCGTTTCGGATCCGAAACCCGCTCAAGTGCGCTGCTGCGGATTGACGACCCATTCGGCGTCTTCGAACTCACCGATCACACGGACCTCCACGAACTCCGCCTGCTCCGCGATGATCCTGCGTACCGCCTCCGGTTGAATGGACTCCATGGCATCCCGTTCAGCCTTGGATGCCCAGGTGGCAATGGCCAGCAGCACATTGGGATCACCGATCTTGCGGTGCAGCCGCGTGCCACGGGCGCCTTGAGCCTGCTGAATGATGGCGCTGGCGCGCAGCCAGGCGTCTGCGTAGGCCTCGGCACTGTGGCCGGGGCGGATGTGGACCTCGAAGATGAAGTGCATGTCCCACCTCTCCTGCTGCAGATACGTGCATGGCCCTACGCTACCCGATCGAACCCGCTTCGGGCGACACGCCCTGTGGGAGAGCGCTATTTCGCGCAGCGAAATGCGCCGATCGCGATGACTTTCAGCGAAGGCCGCGTCATCAGCTTTGGCAGAGTGCTTTGCGATCGGCCCAATCGCTTTGCGATTAGGGCCTTCCCACAAAGGAGGGGCTGCCAACTTGTGGGAGAGCGCTATTTCGCGCAGCGAAATGCGCCGATCGCGATGACTTTCAGCGAAGGCAGTGACATCGGTTCCGGGACGGCGTATCGAAATGGTCCCATTTGCGCGCGGCAAATAGGGCTCTGCCACAGGGACTACGGGGACTACGGGGACTGCAGGCTGGCGGGTGCGCGCTGGAAGCTGCCTGATGGGCGGTGGTCCAGCCATTTCGAGTGGGCACAATTAACGCTTCCCTGGAATCCTGGGTGTGGATTAAAGTTTGGACACCGCAGAAGGCGGGGCTGTTGTCGATCGTTCATCAGGCTCGTCGTCCTTCTCGGATCGACTCCGGATCTGAGGATCGTCAACGATGCCGACATCACTGCCCCGCCCGGGTTCGGCCTGGGTGCTCGTTCCCCTGTGCTTGATAATCCTGCTTCTTCTCCCCCACGGAACCATGGCTCAGCAGCAATCTGCCGGCCGGGTGACGGTGGCCATCGGCGTCGTCGAGGCACAGGCGCCCGGCGGTGATGTCCGGCGCCTGCAGCGGGGCGATCCCGTTTTCGAGGGCGACACCCTGCGCAGCGGTGCCAACGGGCGTGCCCAGATACGTTTCACTGATCGCGGCATGTTGTCGCTGCGTCCTGACACGGTCCTGGCCCTGGATCGTTACGCCTTCGATACCGGCAATCCGGCAGCTGGGAGCCAGACGCTGGCCCTGGACCGGGGCGGTTTCCGTACCCAGACCGGTGCCATCGCCAGCGCGAACCGTGCGGGTTACCGCGTTCAGACCCCGGTGGGTGTCATCGGTGTGCGAGGTACGGTCTTCGAATGCCATCAGGAGTTGGGGGGCGGACTGCTGGTGGGAGCGAGTCAGGGTGGCGTGCTGGTCGAGAGCAGCACCGGCCAGACGGGTGCCATCGGTGTCGGCGAGGACTTCGATTACCTGCGGGTGAATCCTGACGGCAGTATCGACTTCCTGCTGGAGGTGCCGGATGTGTTCTCGGTGTCTCCCGGCATCGACGAGGCAGGCTCCGAAGACGCGGGCAGCGACGTTGATGCGGGCCCTGCCGAGGCGTCCTCGGTGGTCTCGGGCGGGGGCGCGGCCGAGTCGACGGCCGGCCTCGATCCGGAAGTAGCGGCCCAGGGAATGAGCGCCGTCGATGACCCCGAAGCCGCCGGTATCATCGCCCCTGCCGCAGTCGGCAGTGGCGTGCCGCCGACCACCGAGCCGCTGGAGCCCGTGGTGTCGAAAGCGCTGACGGCTGCCGAACTGGCGCAGCTGCAGGCCGGCTTCGGCTATGCCCAGGCCGAGTGCTGCTTCACCGGTCGAACCTTCAAGGGCCGGATCACGGATCCACGACTCAGCGGCGCCACGGACACCGTCCTCGCCAATGGCGGTATCGGCGTTCTCAATCCGATTTTCAATGATGTGCCCCCCAACAACGTCATCATTCGGCGAGACGATGGTTTCGTGGCCCTGTTTGACGATCTCGGTGGGCCGGCTGAGCTGTCCCAGTTCGAGTGGCAGGGTTTCGGGGAGGGCGGTCCGCTTGGCATCTACGACGCCCTCGATGGTTCGCTGATCCGTGGCATCGAAGGCAATCTGCTGGTGCTCGCCGGGCGCACTGCCAGCGTGGCGAGCCTGATCGGCAGCGGCCGCTATGAGCTCGTCGAACTCACCCAGGGCTTCTTCCTGGGTGACACCTCCATTGAACCGCAGGTTCTGCCCGGTGCGGACATCAGCTTCAACGTCGACTTCGGATCGGGAGCGATCTTTGGTGGCGTCGCACAGGTATTCACCAACCCTGAGGATGCCGGATCCCCCCCGGCAGCCGGGACAGGCTGCAGGCCTTCTTCGACGGCCAGGTGGGCCTTGCCAACAGCAATGTCTTCGCGGACTTCAACGTCATCGGTGGGCGCAGCTTCAACGGCGATGGTTTACTCGGAGGCAACGGTCTGATCGATGTTGAGCAGTCCAGTCTGGCTGGCTTCTTTGCCGGCGACGGCTCGCTGTTCAATCTGGCGTTCTCGTTGATCACCAAGGCGGACCCGGCGCTCAGTTCGTCCTTCGAGCGCATCAACGCCGTCGGCACGGCCGTGCTCGGTCGTCAGGATCTGAGCCTGCAGCCGGCGGAACTGACTCAGTTCCAGCAAGGGCGGGTCTTCGTGGCCGCAAGCTGCTGTGACCCGGACAGCGGCACGGCACTTGGTGTGGCCAGCGACCCCCTCTTACCGCTGAGCGGCACCTTCGGCGCCTTCGTGCTCGGCGAGCACCGGGATGCCCAGGGCAATGGCCTGTCCCGATTCGATTCCAATCTGCTGGCAACCAATCCCAATGTCATCGCCCGCAAGGCCGGAGCCTTCGCGACGCTGAATCCCGACTTCCCGGTGCATCCCGACATCGGGCTCGTGGCCGGCGGATGGTTTGGGCGCGACGGCAATCGGCCGCTGATCATCGATCCTGACAGCGGCATGATCCTGGAGGAAGTCGATGACACGATCCTGTTCATGGTGGGCTTCCCCTCGACCATAGCGGCGCTGCAAAGCACGGGATTCACCACTTTTGCCGGGGCGTCGAACCGCAGTGTCGAGTTCCAGGGCAACACCATTCTGACGGCGGGCGGTTTCGCGCGATCCAATGTGGCTGAAGTCGATCCTTCGGTCACGTTCACGCCGGGCGTGTCCATCTCGTTCAACGTCGACTTCGCTACCGGTCAGGTCAGCGGCGGGCACCTGTACCTCCTGACCAATTTTGACAGCTCCGGGCCGTTCAGCCAGGAGCAGGGATTCTCAGTGTTGTTCGACGGGCAGGTGGCGCTGTCGGCCGGGAACCCTGTCATCGCTGTAAACGTCATCGATGGTGTCTTCGGCAAGAACACACCCGTGAATGTGGCGGGCAGCGAGATCGACATCTTCTTTGGTGGCGCAGGGGAGGGCACCGACAGCGGTCTGGTAGCCTTCGGCGCCGCCAGTATCCAGACTCTCGGACCTGATCCGATTGTCTACGCCTCGACTTTCAGCGTCGGTCGATTCTTCCTGGCGGAGCAGCGGCTGACTGCGGCCGAGGCCCTTCAGCTGTCGCCGCCCGGTGAGGTTCGCTTGGGCATGGCGGCCTTCTCCCGTCTTGCGAACGGGTCGCCGACCGCGCTGCCCATCGGTGCCGAGGGGCTGCTGCTCGGCCGTGCGGCGGATGCCAGCGTGCTCAGTGATCCTTTCGTTCTCGGTGCCAATCCGCTCTACGTACGGGGCGTGGACGGTTCTCCGGTTGCCACCAACACCCGGCGCCGCGATTTCCTCTCCCAGCCCTACGAGTTCCTGCTGCGGCGGGACAGTGCGATCGAGAACACGTCGCTGTTCGAGACCAACGTGCGGCCGACGGGTGGTCCGGACTACTCTGCCCAGGGCTTCTCGGTATCCTGGGGAGCCTGGGCCGCATCGAGCCCCGGCAGTGGTGCGAAGATCCACAACGATCGGACCAACAATGCCAACGGGGTGGTCATTGATCGGGATGTGTTCTTCGCCAGCATCCGACCCACGCCCCAGGGCCAGATGCCGATCAGCGGCGTCTTCAGCTATGGCGGCAGCCTCGGTGGCGGTGACTTGGCGGTGATCGGCAGCGGTGGTGGCTCCATCAGCGGTGCCAACGGTGCCAGCTTCACCGACTTTGGCGTCAACTTCGAGGTGGACTTCACCACCGGATCCATCAGCAATGGCCTGCTCACCGCCTCCTATGTCGAGCCGTTCGATGCGCTGGTGACGGACTGGAACGTGGGCTTCGGCGGTTTCGTCAATGGCGCCGTGGCAGACCTTGCCGTGAACAGCATCGCTCTCACCGTCGACGGGGTGGCCGCTGGCGGTCCATCGACGCTGTTCCCCTTCGATTCCAGTGTCAGCGGTATTTTCACAGGGCCTGCCGCGCAGCGCTTTGGGGGCGGGTTCAGCATCACCGCCGAAGGCACCCTCGCGTCGGGGACCTTCGAGTCCATCGAGGGGCTGTTCGTCATCGATCGCCTGTCTGGAGCTTCCCAATGAGCCAGGTCATCAGAATCAAGACGTTGGTGCGGGACGCGGTTTTGGCGGCATTGGCTGCTGCGCTTTCCGGAGCCGTTTCGGCCCAGCAGGTAGACACAGTCGCGACCCTGCGCGACCTCGTGAACCAGGGCCAGTACCAGC
>JAFIFL010000173.1 GCA_020832055.1 Gammaproteobacteria bacterium | reverse complement strand
GTCCAGCGCAGGCAACGCCATCGACTTCGGCAGCGCGCTTCGAGATCGGCCCAATCGCTGTGCGATTAGGGCCTTCCCACAGTGAGCGCGCTGCCAGCTTGTGGGAGAGCGCACAAAAGCAATTTGTCACAAATGCGACAATGGCAGGAAACGGGCGCTCACCCTGGGTGGGCGAACAACCGCGGCAAGGAATGCCGCAAAACGGGTGAAAAATGCTACGTGAAATTGGACTCGGTCTGGTGCTCATGCTGGGCGGCGATGGTGAGATGTCGCGCAAGGCAGGAGACGCCCTGATTCAGGGTAAGGTCGATGAGGCTCTCACCGAAGGCGGCTTCGAATCCATCGCCTACGAGGATTGGGAGCGGGGCTTCGAGGGCAGCCGTTTCTGGATGGGTTTCTCAGGCGTCGAGGTCGTCCGGGAAGGCACCCTGCTCAAGGCCAGCAAGGCCATCGTCTATCCGATCTCCGTGCGCATGCAGTTCTCCAGCGGCGAGGTCATGGCGCTGTCCGGCAAACACGCTTGGCGCTTCGACGACGTGGAAGTGGCAGGCAACTCCACGCTCTTTTCGAGGAGCCTCGCCATCTACGGGCGCGATCTCGCCCTTCAGGGTGGGGATGCGATCCTTGGCGAGCCGTTCTGCCTGTTCGGTTCCGACTGCGGTTACAGGGTCTCGCTGGGCAACGACAACCTCGCCGAGTTCGGTCTCGATCTCACCCGGCGCGGCCGGGAGGCGACCCTGCGCTTCGTCTGGCAGGAAGGGGAGGGCTGTGTCCTGCTCGGCGTCAACGGCATCCGGATTGAACGGGGAACTGCGCTGTCGAAGATCGGCCGCAGCATGCTCGAAGAAGACGTGAATGCGGAAGTGACCATGGAGCAGGGCACCTGCGAGCGGGAGATCGATCAGAGTGGCAAGGCCGGCGCGCTGATTGGGGTTCGCGATGCGCCGGTCAAAGCCTCGGCCCGATGGTCCGAGCGGGACCGGCGGATGGACGAGGTCTTGAGCATCCTGCTGGTGTCCGTTCCCGAAGCCTACGAGTTTCTCGTGGACTGAGACCCAAGACTGAAATCCCTGACCCAAAAGCCATGTGCCGGCAAAGAGCGGCTGCTAACATGCGGTCCCACATCCGCCCGGCAGCCAACCATCCAGGAAGGCGTTCATGACCACCAGCAACCTGCGAGACGGCGCCACGGCAGCGGGCGCAGGCGCTCCCGCCGAGGGCGAGCGCTTCATGTACGTCATGGCTGAGCGCCCGGTTCAAGACGGTGACGAGATCAGCCTGCTGGACCTCTGGAACATCCTCTGGGATGGCAAGTGGCTGGGCATTGCGATCACGGCGCTCTGTGCGATGGCCGCGGTGATCTACGCACTCACGGCGACGGAGTGGTACCGCGCTGAGGTTTTGCTGGTTCCTGCAGAGGAACGTTCCAGCCAAGGGCTTTCCGGGCAATTGGGCGGCTTGGCTGGACTGGCAGGTATCTCAGTGGGTGGTGGCAGCAGTGCAGAAGCCCTGGCCATCCTGCGGTCCCGGCAGTTCCTCAGCCGGTTCATCGAGGACCTGGACCTCCTGCCGGTGCTGCTGGCGGAGCGGTGGGATGCCGAAGCAGGGCGTTGGATCGTGGAAGCCGGTGAAGATGCGCCCGACATCCGAGATGCGGTGAGATTCATGCAGGACAATGTCCTGTCCGCCCGAGAGGACAGCCAGACCCGGCTTGTCACCGTGGCTGTAGAGTGGACGGATCCCGAATTGGCCACCTTATGGGCAAACGCCTTGGTGGAGCGGCTGAATGACCGGATGCGTCAGCAGGCGCTGGTGGAGGCTGAGGCCAATGTCGCCTACCTGCAGGAACAGCTCGGCGCGACCACCTTGGTGACCCTGCAGCAGACCATCGGCCGGCTGCTCGAGAATGAGATGCAGAAGCTCATGCTGGCACGCGGCAACGAACAGTTTGCCTTCCGCGTGCTGGACCCGGCGGAGGTGCCGAAGCGGCGCGCACGGCCGAATCGCACTCTGATCGTTGCCCTGGCCGTTGTGCTGGGAGGAATGCTCTCCATTCTGGCGATATTCCTGCGCCATGCCCTGCGGCGGCGCAAGCTGGAGGTGTCCTCGGATGCCTGAGGGTCGCTTAGATCCTCGCCTTTGGGCGTAGTGCGTACTCACGGTATGGTGCTGACGAACGTGGGATGCAGGGCGATCCGGCCTCTGAGTTGAGCAAAAGTAAAGTAGCATCTTGGCCGGAGGATGGCGTAAGATGGCGTCTGAACTGGGCCGAGTGCCGAGTCGGGAAGTGGACTGGGTTTGGTTCACGTCATGTCTACATGCTATGGTTGGCGTGTAAGTAACTTCAGGAGCGGGTCTTATGTATATTAAGAAAATACTTGGTGCGGTGGTGTTGGCCATGTTCCTGACGCCGGCGTTGTCGGTCCAGGCGCAGCAGCAACAGGCAGGCACGGTCGCTGGCATGACGCCTGCCATGGCAGCTGCTGCAGGCATCGGTTTGGTGGTTGCGGGCGTGCTCATCGCCAATGAAATCGGCAGCAGCAGCGCCGGCCCGCTGTTCCCGCCGGACGACGACGACGACGACGACGACGACGACACCCCGCCGACGACGCCCTCCACGCCGACGACGCCTACCACGCCCACTACGCCCACCACGCCCACCACGCCTAGCACCTGATACGATCAGCTAGGCGCAGGGGTAATAGGCTGAAGGCGGCCACCCGCAGGGATGGCCGCCTTCGCTCGTTCCTGGATCTGGAAAGTACTTCTCCAGCGCTCATGCGGCTCGCATCCCGCAGCGTTTAGAACGCCCGCTGGAGTGCATTGAATGATGACGGGCCGGGCATGCGGCTGACACGGGAACACCAGCGAACCAGTCTCAACGAGGTGGCCGCAGAGTTCGGCGGGCATGAGGTAGTCGGATCCTGCCTCGATGACCACGCCAAAATCGATCTCCATATCGAGGTCGAGGGCACCCCGGGTGAACTCATCGACTGCGGATTGAAACTGAAGGCGAGATTGCTGCGCCGCCTTGGTGAACGTCGTATCGATGTCGTCGTCACTGGCCAGAACAGTCCGCAGCGAGCCATAGACGAGCATGCGACAGCACGGGTGTGCGCCTTTGACCAGTACAGATGATCTTCCCCGTATCGCGAGCCTCTGCCGGGGCTCGTTGATCGTGAGGATCATCACCTCCTCGCGGTCCGTGAGCGCTTGTTCGGTGAAAGTCAGCAGATCGATATCGGACGGTTACGAGGCCTACTGGCGACGATCTGAGTGCGGTTCGGCTCGAATGATACGGCGCCAAGTTCGGACGTATGCAGGATACGATCGTGGACAAGTTCACATGAATACTTCGATCGCTCCGATGAGTTGGCGCCCGCGCTCCAGCGTGCCTACGGGTTCACGCACGAGATGCATACGGACTACCATGGAATCCGCACTTACGTGCTGGACCACCTCGGAATCGGCCCGGCGCGGTGAGCGAAAACGCCAGTCGTGGTTGGCTTAATCCGCGGCGCGGAGAGATGCAGGTAGACAGGCCGCCACGCGCGTCTTCCACTTATCCGATCCGGCCGTGCTCATGAACCGCTTCCCGAATCTGCGGCCGTCCCATTGCCCGCATTCCATCACCCAAGTAAGCTAGCGTTCAGAGATTGAACGCAGAGTTGGTCAGCGGTCGGGAAACTCGGCGGCACAAACCATTGCATCCGGTACGACCACCGAAAGGGGAGCTGTTACGCGTCCCTTTATCCATTTTTCCTTGGCCGGGATTGGATGCCCCGTAGATTGGTACCGTCCTGCCTGAAATCCGTGCACCGCGGCTCCTGGCGGTTGCCCAAGCCGCCAATTTCGGATCAACAGTCAGGCGGCACTGAGTCGGTTTGATGGAATCGAAGCAGCAATCCTGATGCCGTCGCAGTGTGGCTCGGCAGAGCGGTAGCGTGTCTGCAGGCACCGTGCTGCTCCCTGGACTCCGTAAAAGTAGACGTCTTGACACCACTTCTCACAGACGAATCCCAGCTGCGACTTCTCCGATTGCTCGAGCGAAACCCGGAAGCCTCACAGCGCGACATCGCGCACGAGCTCGGGATCAGCCTCGGCAAGACCAACTATTGCGTGAAGGCTCTGATGGAGAAGGGACTAATCAAGGCCCGCAACTTTCTTAACAGCCGTAAAAAAGTGGCCTACGTCTACCGGCTGACGCCGAAGGGAATTGAGCAAAGAACCCGGATGACGGTGAAATTTCTGGATCGCAAACAGCAGGAGTACAGGGCCTTGAGAGAAGAAATAGATAGCCTGCGTAAGGAAGTCCGAGCTATGCAGCCCCTTGGTCGCGATCAGCTCGCAGACTAGTCCAGATCCCCTGGGAGACCCAGACGATTGGGGCGGGCGCTGACAGGTGTCGCAGTTATGTGCGCAGAAGAGCACACCAGAAGCTCGCAAGCCCCCGCCCGATCCTGCCCGCACTTGAGCGCCATCAACGGTTTCCTTCGTCGTTGTTGTCCTTGGTTGCGTCGGTCTGCCGTTCAGGATGTAGCTGAGCCGTAGAGCTTTCCGTCGGGATTTCGTTGATGAAGTTGGAGGCACTCTGCAGGCTATAATTCGTAGACGCGCAGAATCTTTGGGCCGCGCAAAGCGCACCTCCGAAGGCAAACATCAAGCTTCGGCTTCAGCCAAAACGAACTCCACCTGGATCCGGAGATCTACCTGATGTTGAAGAAAATTAATGGATTACTGACCGCGCGCGAGCGGCGGCGAGGCTTGCTCGTCCTTGTTATGGTCCTGATGATGGCCTTGCTTGAGACTGCGGGTGTGGCCTCCGTAATGCCGTTCCTTAGCGTACTTGGAAACCCTGAGGTTGTTGAAAGTAACCCAGTTCTGGCGACCGTCTATAAGCGTTTCGGGTTCGAATCGGTGGACAGCTTCATTATCGCTCTCGGGGTTGCTGCCTTTTTCCTGATCTTGTTCTCGGCGCTCTTTCGAACTCTTACTCACTATGTCATGAATCGCTACGTTGAGATGCGCCGGCACAGCATCGGTGAGCGGCTTCTCGAGACCTACCTTCGGCAGCCCTATGCTTATTTCCTCGATCGCCACAGCAGCGACATGGCCAAGAGCATCCTCTCGGAAGTTGATCAACTGGTGTCGACAGTATTAAGGCCGGGAATCGACATGGTGGCCTACATGGTAGTCACACTCGCCTTGGTCACTCTGCTCATCGTGATCGATCCGTGGCTTGCAGCTGGTGTCGCAGCCGTCATCGGCAGCACATATTCAGCAATATACCTTACCGTTCGCGGCATTCTAGGCCGAGTCGGCCGCGACCGCGCCCAAGCGAACCGTGAGCGCTTCACCGCTGCCGGCGAAGCACTTGCGGGCATCAAGGACATCAAGCTGCTGGGCCGGGAGCAAGCCTATTTGTCTCGTTTCCGTGGCCCATCGATTCGTCAGGCGAGTCACCAGGCAACAAACCGCACTCTGTCTCTGGTCCCGAAATACCTTGTGGAAGCGATCGGCTTCGGTGGAGTCATCGTGCTGACGCTGGTGTTGTTCGCTACGCAAGGTGGAGCAACGGGGACCGGGCTTGGAGGCGTCTTACCGTTGCTCGGGCTCTACGTGTTTGCGGGCTACCGCCTACTCCCTGCTGCGCAGCATATCTACAAGGGAGTAGCCTCACTGCGCTTTGGGGTCGCGGCAGTGGATGGGATCTACGAAGATCTGCAACAACGCTCTGCGTTGGAAGATATCCCGAGACGTCGGATCGACCCGATTTTGCCTAAGGAAAGCGTCGCCCTGACGAATGTTAGCTACACCTACCCCAATGCTCCCCGGCAAGCTCTTCGAAATATTGACCTTAGCATCCCCATCGGGACTTCATTAGGCTTGATCGGAACTACCGGAGCGGGAAAGACGACGCTTGTCGACCTCATCCTTGGTCTGCTCCGCCCGACTAATGGTGCAATTGCAGTGGATGGGAGGCCCGTGACTGACACTGAAATTCCAGCTTGGCAACGAGCGCTAGGGTACGTGCCCCAGGACATATTTCTGACCGATTCAAGTGTCGCGGAGAACATCGCACTAGGTATTCCATCGGCAGAAATCGACTACGATCAAGTTGTCCGATGCGCGCGTATGGCGCAAGTCCACGATTTCGTGACCTGCGAACTCCCCGGCCAATACGACGCTGTCATCGGAGAGCGGGGCGTCCGCCTCTCCGGCGGTCAACGCCAGCGAATTGGGATCGCTCGCGCATTATATCACGACCCCGCGGTTCTCGTCTTCGACGAAGCTACCAGCGCACTCGACATAGCCACCGAAGAGGCCGTAATGGAGGCGATCGATGCGCTTAAGGACCAAAAGACCGTTATCCTGGTCGCCCATAGGCTGAGTACCGTTCGCCAGTGCACACAAATTGTCCGCTTGGAGGCGGGAGCCGTTGTGCAAATCTCATCCGGACTTCCGACCCATTTGCCTTCGGGGATCTGAAGGAGAAAATGATCGCCAAGCGCTTCAAGTTTTTCACACAGCAACTAGTAACCGAATTCAATCTGGTCCCAGGCACGTCTAGAAAGTCACCCGTGCTTTGAGGAACCGAATTGGATGTTCATCAAGCAGGATGTTGAGGTGACTTTATTGGACGCTAAAAGTCTTCCTACAGCAAGTGTGAGATCAGTCAGAAAGGTGATGGCCGTTGTTTCTGATGGTAAAGGTAAGGATTCGACCGTCGTTCTACAAGAGCAAGAGCAGTTCAATGGGGTTATGGGGAACGTTCAGCCGGGAAGTTTGAACGTCTGGTCCAATTCACCCCTAAAATTCAAAGCGTATCGAATCATCCCCTCAAGTGCCCCAAGAATGGCGGTGCCGGCCCTGTTGAATGGTTATCCGGTTTTCATCAGTCACAAGTACCCCCTGGCTCCTCCTCTCCGCAAGCGGCTGCTCATCTTTGCTGATGTGCACCTTAGACATCGTTTGGATTTATTGAACGGTGATGTGGTGACGCTTGAGATAAGCGAGACGTATCTGGATAACCCAACAATCTCAGACCACGTCCAAACATGGAGACATACAGCCAAAGCGGCGCTAATGTTGCCGATCAGAGTTGCTAGAAAATTGTTTCAATAGCGCACTTTCGAGTATGTATCTGTGTTCGGGCGGATTGGTTAAAAACGTCCGGCCGGAAAAACGCCAAAGAGCCTGTCGGGGCGGGTTTCGAGGCGGGAGCGTTCTGGGCTGCTCGTAACGAAAACTGAATGAGATTGGAATGGACCTTTGAAACTAAAATCATATCTTCGAATCTTTTTAGATCCGAGCAAGATTCGGAGCTTTGCATCACCCATGCTGGCGAGCTCGGAAAGTTTCCAAGTGTTCGCAGACCCTCGAGCGACACCATACTATAAGGGGCAGTGTTTCGTTGCTGCAAAAATTGAGAAGGGTCGGGGCGCGAATTTGGCACCAATATCAAATGAATGTTCTCCTCTCGTTGAGGCCGCATGGTGCCTTTTGCAAGATCCTTCACCAACCGACGAGCTGGCAGCATCGATCTTATCCAATCGATACCGTGCCCGCACGATTCCATCGTTCTATGAATGGACGGGCGTGGGAGCGGAAAGCACGGTGCTAACACAACTGTCCGCCGCGTCTATTCCGCTTCCTTGGGTGGATCGTGACCTTTCGGAGCAAATCCGAACTAGCCAAAGAAACGCACAAGTCGAGTCCCGGAGATATGGCACTCCACTAGCTCTTCAAGACTTCTGGCTTCCTGGCGGGCGAGCAAACGAGGATGGAATTCTGATTGAGGTCGAGCGATTGAAGGCGATTATAAAGTACCTCAAAAATGTGCATGAGGAGAGCCTTCCACACTATTCGGATTGTGTCGAGGGATACGCCCTGATCCGTTCGAACTCCCACGATCCTGGTTGGCGGTGGTGCGTGAAGGCAGGAAATCATCGTGCGGCTGTATTCGCAGCTATGGGCATTGAAGTCATACTTGTGAAGATCGTTTCAATTGTACGTGACGAGGACGTGTCTCAGTGGCCAGGTGTTAAGCGTGAATACTTCACACCCGCCGAGGCTCTTCAGATCTTTGATTGCATTTTTGATGGAAGGTTAAGGCCTTACTCTGGGGTTGCGAAATAGCGATGACGTCTGAAATTCGATACTGGGCTCCAGTGGCGGACGCGATTAAGCTAGAATCGATAAGAAAGTATGAGCTGATGTCAGAACGCGCTCGCTTTGAGCCTAGTCTGTCAATTAAGACTATGGCGCTCATGCTGGCGACGGCCATATCGTTCACATCACCTGCAATTTCTGAGCTCCATCTGCCATCGTGGGTATATTTGGGTCTTCTGATGGTTTGTCTTGGGCTAGTGACCTCTGCGTTACCATTCGTCGTGCTTTTTGCTGCTTTAACAGCTCACGTTCGTGGGTTTGGTTCAGAATGGCTTGTGGTTGCGTATCCGGCTCTCCTGTTAACATATGTTTTATGTGATGGGCGTCTGCTCAGAAAGTCTCGTCAGAATGCGTTGATCCCTGGTTTGGTTTTGATTACCGCCTTTTCCTCGATCACGTTAGTCAGCACCGTCTTCAATCCACAACGTATAGGGCTTGGAAATCTAGTTCTGACCACGACGTTTCTATGTATGCTTGCGGTTTATCGGGTGCAGTGGAGGCAAGGCCCCGAGACCTTGGCTCTCATGCGTCGTGGAGCTATTCTGTACGGAATTTTATTATTGACCAGCATCGCGCCGGAATTAGCTTCTATCGGACGTCGGCTAGCCGTGGAAGGTAACGTCAGAGTGGTCGCAAACGGTGCAGGTCTGGTCATCACGTTGCTTACACCAACTCTGTTTTCCGTTCTGCGACCATCCGCAGGGACGGCGGCAGTTCGTTTCCTTATGCTGGCCTTCGTTGGCTTTATGGTGTTCGCGATGTTTGCGATCCTGCTGATGACACAGTCACGTGGTGTCATAGCGGCAGTAGCAGTTGGTGTGCTTATGGGGCTTCTACTCGCGGTCATGAAGGTGGTCCGCGTTAGGCGTGTAGGCGTCCCTCAAATTTTCATGGTGGCGATCCTGGCTTCTTTGCCGATTTGTGTCTTGAATCTTGGATTGTCGTCAGGCTGGATTAGCGTGCGGATCTTTGAACGATTGAGATCCATCTTTTCGGGCGGCGATGGTGGAATCCGATTCGATATATGGCGTTCGGGCTTGGATGGTATGTTGCCATACCAGTTCGTCCTTGGTGCCGGCCCCGGGAGCTTTCAGGAATTGGCGCGATCTCGCGGGATGGACTATTACGCGCATTCCGTCTTCGTTGACCTTTTCGTTTCTTATGGCGTTTTCGGCGTGCTTTATGGTTTGGCAATCGTGGGCTTTTTCATTTTCTCAGCATTGCGCTCGACAAGTGTGGCGCCCATTATGATAGCCACATTTACGGTTTTGGCGTTTGTAACTCACGGGACCACCACCTCTGCCAATTTTTGGGCTGGTTTGATGTTAGTAATTGCCCACCTCAGTTTCGCGCGAGGTAATAATTTCGGCCTGCTAGGACCATCGAAAAGTGGCCATACCGACACATCCGTGGGTCAAGATCGTCTCGGAAGTGGAGGGCAGAGGCCGCCGACTTTCAGCATGCTCAAGTTGGTGAAAGCCTACACGCCATGAAGTCTATGGGCCGTCCGATGCGACTACAGA
>JAFIFL010000005.1 GCA_020832055.1 Gammaproteobacteria bacterium | reverse complement strand
CCTAATCGCACAGCGATTGGGCCGATCTCGAACCGCTGTCCCAAAGCGGATGACACGGCCTTCGACTAACGTCATCCAGATCGGCGCATTTCGCTGCGCGAAATAGCGCTCTCCCACAACGGCGTGTGCCACTTTTTCGGGGCCCCAAAAAAGATGCCGCGGGACTTCCCGCGGCATCTGCACCTGATTGCGGCATCCATGCCGCTTCAAACCTCGTCCCTGCTGCTTCACATCGCGTAGTTCACCCCAAGGAAGAACGTCCGACCAAGGGAGCTGACCGGCCACGCCCGTTCGGTGGGATGGGGGTCCTTGTTGAAGACATTGCGCAGTCCGCCATACACCTGACCGCCATTCTGGAAGTCGTAGGAGAAGGACGCGTCGTGACTGGTGAAGGCGCCGACGCGACCGGTGTCACCAAACAGCGCTGCACCGTTGGATGCCCGCACCCCACGCAGGAACTGCTTGTCCTGGTAGTTGGTGGTCCAGCCCACGCCCCAGGGACCATTGCGGTAGCGCAGATTGGCATTGCCCGACCACTTCGGCCGCTGAATCTGGCCAAGCTGCGGATCCACCACCGAGGGGTCAGAGGGATCCAGGAAGAAGTCGAGCTTCTCCACGTAGCTGCCGTTGACGCGCAGGCTGAAATCACCGCCCAGCGCGGCGAACAGGTAGTTGACCGCGAAGTCGACGCCTGAGGACTCAATGGCAGCAAAGTTGATAGGCGACACCCGCAGGAAGGTCAGACCCTGGAACTGCGGGGACGCCGGATCCGGGTTGCGGTCGAACTGGGCGCAGAACGGGTTGTCCGGGAAGTTGGGCGAATCGTAGCAATTCGCCAGAATGTCCTCGCCCGAGATCGTCGAGATGGCGTCGTCGATCTCGATGCTCCAGTAATCCAAGCTCAGGGTCAGACCATCGATGAAGCGTGGCTGCACAACGAAACCAACGGTCCAGGTATCGGCGGACTCTTCACCCAGATTCGCATTGCCCTGGGACGAACCACTGAAACCCGCAGAGAGCGGATTGACGAAGTCAGGACCCAGCTGAGCCGCACAGTTCGCCTGCCGGATCGGACCGGAGGGGTCCCCGGCGTCGATGAGGGCCTGAATCCGCGCCTGCGTGCAGGGCTCGATGTTGAGGTTGAAACCCGCAGCTTCCGGCGGCGAGAACAACTCGGTGATGTTCGGCGCCCGAACGGCCCGGGAACTGGTTGCCCGGATGCGCAGGTCATCCACCGGGGACCAGACGCCACCGTAAGCCCAGGTGTGGGTCGTGCCCACCGTCGAGTAATCGGAGAAGCGATAGGACGCCTCCAGAGTCAGCTCTCTGGCGAAGGGCTGATCCACCAGCACCGGAATCCGCAGCTCGCCAAAGAAATCGTAGACATCGTAACCGGAACTGGAACTGTTGAAGATGTTCGCGCCGTTGAACAGCAGCTGATTCTGAGAGTTCGGCAGATCGATGACCCGCTGACCAGCCAAGGCATCCGGCGTATCCACCGGAACAATACCGAGCTTGAGGTCATCGAAGTTCGACCTGCTCTTCTCGTCCCGATACTCCGCGCCGACGGCAAAGCCGATGCGTCCGGCCGGCAGCTCGAGGAAGGGCAGCTCGCCGGCCAGCGAAGCACTGAACACCAGTTGTTCGAGGCGGAAGCGGTCAGTGGCCGTGGTGGTCACGAAATCGACGGCTTCCGGAGTGGAAGCATTCAGGCCGAAAAGGCTGATGGGTACACACTGGCCGTCACCGGGATTGAAGGTGAAGAAACCAGGCTGGAAGTTCGGAATGTTGAAGCGCGTTGTGGGCGGACGGGTGTCGAAGTCCACATCCGAGCGGCAGATCGGCTCACCGGTGACCGGGTCAGCAATGGCGTCGATGGCGGCAAAGTAGCGGTCCTGGATCACCGCGTTTCTGTCCTGGTACTTGCGGTCGAAACGGCCGTAGTTCGCCGAGACCTCATAGAACATGCCATTGTCCAGTTCGCCCTCGAGACCGAACACGAAGCGCATGGTTTCACGGGTGTTCTTGTCGATGTTGGGACCGAGGTCCGTGGGGTCACGCGTGATGAAAAGGCCACCAGCGTTCTGGGCCACCTCCATCAGCTCGCCGGGAATGAAGGGATTCTCCGGGCTCACCGTGAGCAGATCGTAGAAGCCGTTGGCGGGACCGCCGAATTCCGTGTGGTGCCTCACGTACTTGGCCTCGCCGAACACGCGCATCTGCTGGGTGAGGTCGTAGCGGGCGGTGAGATTCAGCGCCCAGCGCAGCTCATCAGGCGTCGCGTAACTGCGGTTCGGGCTGATCAGGCCATCACCACCGATGGAGTTGAACGTGGAGGTGATCTGCCCATCCTGGTAGGGGCGCAGCACGTTGTCGTCGCCATAGGTCCAGCAGCCGCCCGCCAGGCCGAAGGTCGAGAACCCGGGCTCCAGCAGACTGTTGAAACCCTGATGGGAGTCGAGGCAGTCATGGGTCCCGTTGCCATCCAGATCGACGAAGGTGTCGAGCAGGAAGTTGCGGGGCGCGATGATGCCGGCATCGTTGGCGATGGAGAAAGACGGGAAGGGCGTGATCACCTGCGGGGTCGAGTTGACCCGGCGCTCGATCAGTGCAAGTTCCGCAGATGTCAGGTCAGGGCGCTCTCCGAACTCCGCCTCATAGGCGTCGAGGAAGCCATCGGCTGAAGTGGAAATGTTGAAACCAATGGGGAAGCGCCCCTGATCCACCGCGTAAAACTGCGCGAAGTTCGGTGTGGCCGCCGGCGAGATGTCTCCCTGCTGGAAGCGGCGCTCCGGATTGTCCCGGGAAGCAGCAATGCGGTTGTCCGAGGAGAAGCCGCGATCGCCGAAGAGGGTGTTGTTGCGCTTCAGGACGTCGAGGCCGATGGTGAAGTTGCCGCGACCTTCATCGAAATTCTGGCCCACGAGCAAGCCAAGCGTGCTGGTACGGCCATCGCCGCTGCCGTTCTGGCTCATTTGGGCGTTGACGTCCACACCTTCGAAGTCATCCTTCAGGATGAAGTTCACAACACCGGTGACGGCGTCGGCGCCGTAGATGGAGGAGGCACCGCCCGTCAGCGTCTCGACGCGATCGATGAGCGCACTGGGAATGGTGCCGATGTCCACCGACTGGCTGCCGTCGACGCCAGCCACGTGGCGGCGTCCGTCCACGAGCACCAGGGTACGGTCCGCACCCATGCCACGCAGAGCCAGCACCGACTGACCGATGCGACTGAAGGATCCACCCACGGCTCCGGAATCTGCCGAAGCCTCCGATGAAAGGCTGGTGAGCAGCGCCGGCTGCTGGCGCAGGTACTCGGTGGGTTCCGCGCTGCCGGACAGACGAATATCCGCCGCGCCAACGCTCTGAATCGGGTTGGAGGACGTGGCGTTCGGGTCCCGGGCAATCCGTGACCCCGTCACCACCACTTCCTCAATCATGGCGCCCTGGGCAAGCGCCACCGGCGCCAGCGGCGCCATCATCACCAGCGCGATGGCCGCTGACAGCTTACGAACCGGCCCGGGGCCGTTTTGAATCTGCATGGTCGATACCCCTGCTGTGCTGAAAGAATCCCAACCTTCGGATGTCGCCCCCGTCATCGGGTCGGGTCAGGAGGGCCCATGCAGACTTCGGGCCAGCACTTCAATTCCGTGACGGCAGCGGCCGAAAAGGGGCGTCTGAGGCACCATGACGCACCAGCTTGGGCGGCCAGAGGCGCGCGCGCGCCCTGGTGGAGCACCCTGCGCCGGGGGCAATGCCTCACAGGCATACACTCGCGGGACCGCGGGCGCAGAATCGGTGCACGGAGGAGCAGGGTCATCGAGGGAGCCATTGCCGCGCAGCAGGCGCCAGGAAGAGGCGCCGAGACAGGCGCCCCACCCCATGAGGGAGGCGCAGGGCAGGCGTGAAGCAGAGGAAATTGGTGGCTACGCCCTGATTTGAACAGGGGACCCCGGCATTATGAGTGCCGTGCTCTAACCAGCTGAGCTACGTAGCCAGATGAATCATCGACCGGATGAGCGGGCGGGGGCGGATTTTGGCCACGCCACGCCAGGGTGTCAAGGCTCCGCCTGACATAGTCGAGGGAGCCGGGCGGGCATCGCGTTGCCAGCCAGCCCCTGACGACGTCAGACGTTGAAGCGGAAGTGCACGACGTCCCCGTCGGCGACTCGGTATTCCTTGCCTTCCAGCCGCCAGCGGCCGGCATCCTTGGCACCCTGCTCACCGCCCCCGGCAATGAAGTCGTCATAGGCGATGACCTCGGCCCGGATGAAGCCGGTCTGAAAGTCAGTGTGGATGCGGCCCGCCGCCTCCGGCGCCGTCGCACCCTTGCGCACTGTCCAGGCCCGCACCTCCTTCGGTCCCGCCGTGAAGAACGTCAGCAGGTCGAGCAGCCCGTAACCGGCGCGAATGACCCGATTCAGGCCTGGCTCGGTCAAGCCCATCTCTGCCAGGAAGTCGGACTTCTCGTCCACTTCGAGTTCGGCGATCTCCTCCTCGAGCTTGCTGCAGATGGCGACCACCACGGCACCCTGCCCAGCAGCGAGCTGCTCAACGGCCGCGAGATGGGGATTGTTCTCGAAACCATCCTCGGCCACGTTGGCGATGTACATCACCGGCTTGGAGGTCAGCAGAAAGAGCTGGCGCACCTTGGCCCGCACCTCGACGTCCGCCAGAGCGCCATCTTCGGCAAGCAGCTGCCGCACCGGCTTTCCCGCTTCGAGTCCGGCTTTGAGCAGCTCGAGCAGGTCGGCCTCGCCCTTGGCGGATTTGTCCCCGACCTTGGCCGCGCGGGCGACGCGGCTGAACGCGCGCTCGATGCTTTCGAGGTCCGCCAGCATCAGCTCGGTATCAATGATGTCGATGTCGGCCACCGGATCAATGCGGCCGTCGACATGAACCACGTTCTCGTCCTCGAAGCACCGCACCACATGAGCTATGGCATCGGTCTCGCGGATGTTGGCCAGGAACTGGTTGCCGAGCCCTTCGCCCTTGCTCGCACCTGCGACGAGCCCGGCGATGTCGACGAACTCCATGGTGGTGGGCACGACCTTCTCCGGACGCACCAGCGCGGCGAGTGCATCGAGACGGGGATCAGGTACCGGCACGATGCCCGTGTTGGGCTCGATGGTGCAGAAGGGAAAATTCGCCGCACTGATGCCCGCTTCGGTGAGGGCATTGAAAAGGGTCGATTTGCCCACGTTGGGCAGGCCGACGATGCCGCAGTTGAATCCCACAATCAGTTTCCTTTTTCTGCAGCCCGCTCGGCGGCGCGATTGCGCGTGTGCAGTTCGGTCATGGCGCGCTCCCACTCACCGGCCACGAGCAGCGGCAGGATGGGCATGGCATCGTCCATGGCATCGGCCAGCAGCCGCCGCTCGCTCACAGGAGCCCGGGTCAGCAGGTAACCCGCCACCCGGTCCTTGTCACCAGGATGCCCGACGCCCAGGCGCAGACGACCGAAGTCCTGATCGCCACCGAGCGCCCGGATGATGTCCCGCAGTCCGTTGTTGCCGCCATGGCCGCCACCACGCTTCAGGCGTGCCACCCCGGGAGGGAGATCGAGTTCGTCGTGCACCACGAGCATCGCCGCAGGCGGTATGCGATAGAACGCCAGACAGGGCAATACCGAATCACCACTGCGATTCATGAACGTGGTCGGAATGAGCAATCGGACATCGACACCGGCCAGACTGATCCGGCCGGCGAGTCCGCGGAAGCGCTTCTCCTCACGCAACGTCTCGCCGCCGGCGGCGGCCAGCGCCGAGACCAGCTCGGCGCCGGCATTGTGCCGGCTGCCTTCGTATTCGGCGCCGGGATTGCCCAATCCGACGATCAGCCGTACCGCTTCAGACATCACACGGGCCCGGGATCAGTCGTCGCCTTCGTGCTTCGACTCGTCAGCGTCGTCTTCCGCTTCACCCGCTGCACCCTCGACATCCTCATCACCTTCCTCGGCCATGACGCGCGCGGCTTCGATACTGAGAATGGGCTGATCGTGGTCCTCACCAAGCGCCAGCTGCGGCAGGCTCACACCCTCAGGCATGACCAGATCGGAGAGATGGACGGTGTCGCCGATACCGAGGTCGGCCACATCGATCTCGAAGTACTCGGGCAGCGCTGCAGGCAAACAGACCACTTCGACTTCGGTGATCTGCTGGGCAATGCGACCGTTCTCCAGCCGTACGCCCTTGCAGTCCTCTTCGTTGAGCAGGTGGATCGGGATGTTGACGTGGATCTCCTGATCCGCACGGATGCGCTGGAAGTCCACGTGCATCACCTGCGGCTTGGAGGGGTGCCGCTGGACATCCTTGACGATGGTGGAAATCTTCTCACCGCCGACTTCGAGCTCGAGGACCTGGGAATAGAAGGCTTCCGCCTCCATGGCCTTGACCAGTTCCTTGTGAGGCAGTGTGATCATTCGTGGATCCTGACCCCCACCGTAAATGATCGCCGGCACCTTCGCCGCAAGTCGACGCAGGCGGCGGCTCGCACCCTTCCCTACGTCGCTGCGCGGCTCTGCCGACAGCATGATCTTGTCTGCCATCGCTGATTTCTCCTCGTTTCAATGGATGACATCACGCGCTTGCGACCAGCTCGTGATGCCAGAAATCAGCGCCCTGCCCTCAATGGAACATGGCGCTGATGGATTCTTCGTTGCTGACCCTCCGGATGGCTTCTGCCAACAGTTCATCCAGCGAGAGCTGACGGATGCGCGAACAGGCCTGTGCCTCCGGCCGCAGGGCAATGGTGTCCGTCACCACGAGCTCGTCCAGCGCCGACTGCTCGATACGCTCCACCGCACCCCCTGAAAGCACCGGGTGCGTGCAGTAGGCAGCCACGCGGGTTGCGCCACAGTCCTTAAGGGCTTCCGCAGCCTTGCACAACGTACCGGCGGTATCGACGATATCGTCGACGATCACGCAGGGTCGTCCTGCGACATCACCGATGATGTGCATCACCTGGGCCTCATTGGCCTTCGGGCGACGCTTGTCGATGATCGCCAGATCGGCATCGTCGAGCTGCTTGGCGATGGCCCGCGCCCGCACCACACCGCCCACGTCGGGCGACACCACGACCATATCCCCGGAATCGCCGCCGGAACCCCCGCCGGTAACAAAGTTGCGCGCCAGGGCGTCCGCCACCAGCACCGGCGAGCCATAGACGTTGTCCACGGGCATGTTGAAGAAGCCCTGGATCTGATCCGCATGCAGGTCCACGGTCAGTACCCGATGGAATCCCGCGACGGTAATCACATCCGCCACGACCTTGGCGCTGATCGGAACCCGCGCCGAGCGCGGCCGGCGATCCTGCCGCGCGTAGCCGTAATAGGGTATGACGGCAGTGATCCGCGCTGCCGAAGCCCGCTTCACGGCATCGGCCATGATCACGAGCTCAAGCAGGTTGTCATTGGTGGGTGCGCAGGTCGACTGCAGAATGAAAACGTCCTTGCCACGGACATTCTCGTCAATCTCGACCACGACCTCGCCATCGCTGAAGCGGCCGACCTGTGCCTTGCCCAGCGGCATCCGCAGCCTGTCCACGATGCGCTGCGCCAGCGGCCGGTTGGAACTTCCGGCAAAGATCATCAGGTTGGACAACAGCCGCATCCCCGTTCAGGCGTCGAGCAACCCGGCCGACGACCGCCGATCCGCGGTCGTCACCCTCCAGGGGCTGCTGCCTGGGTATTGTATTTGGCTGGGGTGGCAGGACTCGAACCTGCGAATGCCGGAATCAAAATCCGGTGCCTTACCAACTTGGCGACACCCCAATTCGGGATATTCGCTGATCTGGGCTGGCGCGCCGCCCGCACGGGGCGCGCGTTGCCAGGGCCGGACCGCGAAAAGGCGCGTATTCTGCGGCCGAGGTGGTGCCCTGTCAATTCAAAGACGAGTCCATTCGAGTCCGATCCAGAATCTTGCGGCGGCAGCTCAAGGCGAGCCGGTGTCCGGACGGTCATTCAGCGTCCACGCCCCCACCACCAGCGTCAGCCGGGTACCCGCCCGCTCGAGCTGCACCCGACGCGGCATGGCCCGCCCCTCCACCAGCCGCCTGTCGGACCACGCGATGCGCCAGCCATCCTGCTCTAAGTCCACCGGACGATCGTGTTCATCGCGCCCATGTATCCGCACCGCTCCGGCCACCTCGGCGGGAGCGGGCAGGCCCAGCACCCACCAGCGCGCCTGCGCCACCGGAATCGTGAAACCCAGGGCATCGGCCAGCAGCGTGTCCGCGTGGTCGGCATAGTGCGGCCCCTCGGGTGTTTCCAGGCGCACGCCGTCTGCATCCTGCTCGAGGCGAACGGCCCCCTGCCCAAGCGGCCCGGTGAGCAGCAGACTGAAGTCCTCACCGTTCTGCCGCCAGGTCAGATTGGCATTGCCACGGCCTTCCGGATGGACCCAGGCCACCTTGCCTTCCAGCGTGAAGCGCTCCACGTCATCCGGCCGCAGCCCTTCCCCATGCTCCACTGGCGGCAGCGTGGTGCAGCCTGCCAGCAAAGCCAGGCACAGCAACCAGGCGCCTCGCCCACCGATCAGGCGCCTCATTGGGACCCGCCCACGCCCGATCGCACACCCAGCGCACGCTCCCGGCCCAGGAGACGCTGCATCGTCTCCGCCAGCACGCGGCTGTCCGGATTCAGCGCCAGTCCCTCCTCCCAGGTCGCCAGGGCAGCTTCGCGCTGGCCCATGACCCAGAGCACCTCGCCGAGATGCGCGGCGATCTCGTGATCCGGCATGAGGTCGTAGGCCTGCTCGAGCAGATCTCGGGCGCGGTCATGATTGCCCATCCGGTATTCCACCCACCCCAGAGAGTCGATGTAGGCCGGCTCCTCAGGACGCAGCTCCAATGCCCGGACGATCAGGGCTCTCGCCTCCTCGAAGCGGTCAGTACGATCAGCAAGAACGTACCCGAGGGCGTTCAGGGCCATGGCGTGATCCGGTTCCAGCGCGAGGATATGTCGCAGGTCGGCTTCCAATCCTGCGATGTCATCGATCCGCTTGCGCGCCAACGCCCTCGCGTAGCGCAGCTCCGGCTCATCGGGATGCCGTGTCAGGGCTTCGTCGAGGACTGCGAGTGCCGCTTCGTCCGCCGCCACTTCGAGCAGCAGGCCGCTTTCGAGCAGCCACAGCGTCACGGCCTCTTCGGGATAGCGGGCCCGCTGCAACGCCAGATAGTTGCCGAGGCCATCGCTGCCCGTGTGCTGGAGCAGCAGCGCCGATGCCCTGACCTGGGCACTGCGGAACTCCGCCCCCGGCATCACCTGCCCGAAGGCGGACACCGCGGCCTCCACGTCACCTTCGGTTCGGGCCAACTCACCAAGATAGTAATGGGCCACATCCTGACGACGGCCCGTGGCCAGCAGGCGCTCGAGATACCCCCGCGCGTCAGGAACCTCCCCTTGTTCGAGCGCTAGCAGCGCCAGGGTCAGCAGGATCTCGGCATTGTCACCCACCCGGGCAAGCAGCACTTCGAAATCCTCCTGCGCCGCACCGAAGCGCTCCGCATCGATCAGCATGCGCGCCCTCGCATAGCGCAGACGCGCTTCATCGCCATCCTGAAGCGCCCTGTCGGCAAGCCGCACATCGAGGATGGCCGTGGCCTCATCGAGGCGTCCGAGCTGGGCCAAGAGTTGTGACCGCAACAGCGCGCCACCGCGGGGCAGGTCCTCCGGGGCGTGCCCATCGAGGACCGCCAGCGCCTCCTCCGGCCGCCGAACCTGCTCCAGCACCAGCGCCCGGGCGTAGGCGAGCTGGACGTCATCCGGGAAGCGGCCATGCACTGCCGCCAGGGCTTCGGCCAGATCGGCCCGGGCTGCCGGCTCCAGATGACTGGCCTGGGTGGCCAGATAGCCGAAGTTCGCCGTGCCGGATTGCGCCCGCAGTTCCGCGAGATGACCCAGCGCACCCTGCAGATCATCCGCGCGGATCAGCGCCAGAGCCGCGGCTTGCCGGGCACCGGGGTCCGACGGCGCCACGGCCACCCACAGTTCGGCCATCTCCAGACCGAGTGGAATGTCCCGGGACAGGACGGTCAGGCGCACGGCCTGTGCGACCACGCCAGGATCTCGGGTGACGCGGGCCTCGGCTACATAGTGCTCCAGTGCCGTCGGCAGATCCCCCTGCCGCAGGGCCAACTCCGCGACCAGCAGCGCATACAGCGTGTCCCTGGGAAACGCCGCCGGCGCAGCCTCCCGGGCGAATACCGGCACGCCATGCCCCCCAGAATCACCGTCGCTATCGGGATCGGGATCGAAACCCGCCAACACGCCCTCCCGCTTCGCGACCTGCGGCTCCACGCCACCCGGCTCGCTGACAACAGGGTCGAGGGCCGCCGTCATGCAACCGCTCATCACCATGACGAGCAGCAGCACCGAGACTGCACGCCAGCAACAGCGACCCGAGCGGGATTGCGCTATCATGACTGCTCCGGGTCAGAGAGAGCTTGGGCAAGATGGGACTTGTCGCGCTCGGATTCAATCACGTTACCGCGCCTGTCGAGCTGCGCGAGCGCGTCGCATTCCCGAGCCACCAGCTCCCGGATGCGCTTCGCGACCTGCGACGCGACGTCGCTCTGTCCGAAATTGCCATTCTTTCCACCTGCAACCGCACCGAGTTCTACTGCGACACCGGAAACGGAGACCATGCCCCGCTGCTGCGTTGGGTGAGTGACTACCACCACTTGGACCTTCGCCTGCTCGAGAGTTCGAGTTATCTCCACCACCATGATGCAGCCGTCCGCCACGCCATGCGCGTGGCTGCGGGTCTCGACTCGATGGTGCTCGGCGAACCCCAGATCCTCGGTCAGGTCAAGGATGCCTGGGAGGTCGCCCGCGGTGCCGGGACGATGGGCCCTGAACTCGAACGCCTGTCTCAGCATACGCTAGTCACCGCCAAGCGGGTACGCACCGACACCGACATCGGCCGCCATCCAGTCTCCGTGGCCTACGCGGCAGTATCTCTGGCCCAGCAGATCTTCGCCAATCTCAACGAGGCCAGCGTGCTGCTGGTCGGCGCCGGCGAGACCATCGAGCTGGTGGCGGAGCACCTGCGGCAGGCCGGCGTGACCCGCATGGTCATCGCCAATCGCACCATCGGCCGGGCCCGCGAACTCGCGACCCGGTTTGCCGCCGACAGCGTGCTGTTGTCCGATCTGCCGCGGGTACTGCCCGGGGCGGACATTGTCATCACCTCCACGGCTGCCGACCTGCCGGTGCTCGGCAAGGGCATGGTCGAGACCGCCATCCGGGCACGCAAGCGCGAGCCGATGCTGCTCGTGGACATCGCCGTCCCCAGGGACATCGAGTCTCAGGTCGGCGAGCTCGAAGACGTCTTCCTCTATACCATCGACGATCTCGCCGAAATCGTCGCCGAAAACCGGCGCTCCCGCCTCGATGCCGCCGAGGAAGCCGAAAGGATCATCGCCCAGGGCGTGAAGTCCTGGATGCGGGACCTGCGTTCCCAGGAGGCCGTGGCGACGGTCAAGGCCTACCGCACCCAGGCCGAGCGCATCACCGAAGCCGAACTCGAACGCCATCTGCGCCGTTTGCGGCGCGGTGACGATCCCGAGGAAGTGCTTGGCCGCCTCGCCCGCAGCCTCACCAACAAGCTGATCCATACCCCGAGTCAGCAATTGCGGGAAGCGGGCGCCGAGGGGCGGGATGAAGTCATCATTCATGGCCGGCGCCTGCTCGGTCTCAACCCCACGTACCACGACGAGTGACCTGCCTCGCCCCCACCACCGTCGAGTCGTCTTCGTGAAGCCCTCCATCGAACGCAAGCTCGCCGAGATTCGTGACCGCCACGAGGAGCTCTCCGCCATGATGGCCGATGGCGAAGTGGCGGCGGACGCGCCCCGCTTCACCCGGCTGTCCCAGGAATACGCGGAACTCGAGCCCATCGTCCGGCAGCTGCAGCAGCTCGAAAGGCTGCGCCGAGAGCTCGCCGAAGCTGTTGAAATGATGGACGACGCCGATGCCGGAATGCGGGAACTCGCCCGGGAAACCCGCGACACCTGCCAGCAGGATCTGCTCGCCATCGAACGCGAGACCGAGCGGCTGCTGATGCCCAGGGATCCGGCCGATCAGGCCGATGCCTTCCTGGAAATCCGCGCCGGCACCGGTGGTGACGAAGCGGCCCTGTTCGCCGGCACCCTGCTGCGCATGTACCTGCGCTATGCCGAGACCCAGGGCTTCAAGGTCGAGATCCTCTCTGAGCGCCACGGGGAGGTCGGCGGGTACAAGGAGGTCATTACCCGCATTGCCGGCAACGGTGTCTATGGCACCCTGAAGTTCGAGTCCGGCACCCATCGGGTGCAGCGGGTGCCCGAGACGGAATCCCAGGGCCGCATCCACACCTCGGCCTGTACCGTCGCAGTACTGCCGGAACCCACGGAAGTCGACGAAGTGGTCCTGGCCAAGGAAGACCTTCGCATCGACACCTACCGTTCGTCCGGTGCCGGCGGCCAACACGTCAACAAGACCGACTCCGCCGTGCGCATCACCCACCTGCCCACCGGAATCGTCGTCGAATGCCAGGACGAGCGGTCCCAGCACAAGAACCGGGCGCGGGCCATGGCCCTGCTGCAGGCGCGTCTCACCGACACGGCCCGCAGGACCCAGGTGGCCGAGCGGGCTGCCACCCGCCGCAACCTGGTGGGCTCCGGGGATCGTTCGGAGCGCATTCGCACCTACAATTTCAGCCAGGGCCGGGTCACGGATCACCGCATCGACCTGACGCTGTACGCCCTCGATGCCATCCTCGAAGGCCAGCTCGATGACATCATCGAGCCCCTGCGCCAGGAACATCAGGCCGACCTGCTCGCCAGTCTCGGAGACTGATGGGTGCCGCCTAAGACCGTTGCAGCGGCTTTGCGGGTGGCGCGGGATCTTGGGCTCGATCGCTTTGATGCGGAGCTGTTACTGACCGAGTGTTCCGGCATCACCCGCAGCCGGCTCATCGCCCGGCCCGATACCGCACTGGCGCCGGATTCAGCCCGGCGCTTCCTGGACTGGGTCGGACGCCGCGGCAGCGGCGAACCCGTGGCCTACCTCATCGGCCGCAAGGGCTTCATGACCATCGAACTCGAAGTCACGCCAGCGGTGCTCGTTCCGCGGCCGGAAACCGAACTGCTGGTGACCACCGCCCTCGAACTCGCTGCACCCGACAACGCCCGAGTCATCGACCTCGGCACCGGGAGCGGTGCCATCGCCCTGGCCGTGGCGGTCGCCCGACCCGACTGGCACCTTGTTGCAACGGATCTGTCGCCAGCCGCGCTCGCCGTTGCCCGTCGCAATATCGAGCGCATCGCACCGGGCCGTGTCGAATTGATCTGCAGCGACTGGTTCGCAGAGCTCGGATCCCGGACCTTCGACCTCATCCTCGCCAACCCGCCCTACATCGCCATCGGTGATCCCGACCTGGACGCCGACGTGGCTCGCCACGAACCCGCCGAGGCATTGTTCGCGCCCCGAAACGGTCAGGGTGCGCTGACGGTGCTGGCCCAGGCTGCGCCACTGCGACTGCGGCCCGGCGGCTGGATCCTGCTCGAGCACGGGCATCGACAGGGCCCTGAGGTGCGACAGATGCTGGCCGCCGCGCACCTCGAGGCGATCCACACCCTCACCGACGCCGCGAATCTGGAGCGTGTTACGATCGCCCGCCGCCCTGCCTGATTGGAGCCTCGCAACCATGGACGACGCCCAGCTGCTGCGCTACAGCCGCCAGATCATGCTGCCGGAACTCGATGTCGCCGGCCAGGAACGGTTGCTGAGCGCACGGGTCCTGGTGGTGGGACTCGGCGGACTCGGCTCACCGCTGGCGCTCTACCTCACCGCCGCAGGCATCGGTCATCTCACCCTGGTGGATGACGATCGCGTCGAGGCCTCCAACCTGCAACGCCAGGTCCTGCACGGTCAGGCGGATATCGATCGCGCCAAGACCGACTCGGCCGCCGATCGCCTGCGGGCATTGAATCCCGCCGTCGAGTTGAGCCTGATCGAGGGCAGGCTCGAAGGCGAGCGACTCGACGCGGCCGTGGCGAACGTCGATCTGGTGGTGGACGGCACCGACAACCTGGCCACCCGCTACGCGCTCAATGAGGCCTGCCTGCAGCATGGCAAGCCATGGGTGTCCGCGGCGGCAATCCGCTTCGAGGCCCAGGTCACCTGTTTCGATCCCCGCCGGGACGACTCTCCCTGCTACCGCTGCCTGTGGCCGGACGCCGAGGAACTGGAACTGAACTGCGCCGAGAATGGTGTCATCGCGCCGCTGGTGGGCAGCATCGGCGCGCTGCAGGCCCTGGAGGCCATCAAGATCATCGCCGGTATCGGCGAAACGCTGGTGGGCCGGATCCTCACCTTCGATGCGCTCACCTGCCGCTGGCAGGAGTTCCGCCTGCGCCGACGCGCTGATTGTGCGGACTGTGGGAACGGATTCATACGCGAATAGCGGCGTAGCCGAGTTCACGCAACAGCGCAGCGGTCAGCGCTTCGCGCACGACCACCATGTCCGTTTTCGCACCGAGGTCCGCGAGCTGGGTCACCGCAAGTCCCGCCATGCCGCAGGGATTGATGCGGCCGAAGGGTTCGAGATCCATGTCCACGTTCAGCGCCAGCCCGTGGTAGCTGCAGCCGCGACGGACCCGCAGCCCCAGGGACGCTATCTTGGCAGCGCCCACGTAGACGCCGGGGGCATCGGCCCGGGCAGCTGCGTCGACGCCCCAGCCGGCCAGGGTCGCAATGATGGCGTTCTCGATGGCGCTCACCAGTGCCCTGACACCGAGTTGGCGGCGGCGGACGTCGATCAGGAGATACCCCACCAGCTGACCCGGCCCATGGTAGGTGACCTGCCCGCCGCGGTCGCTCTGCACCACGGCAATGGATCCAGGCGCCAGCACGTGCTCGGCACGGCCGGCCTGACCCTGGGTATAGACCGGGTCGTGCTCCAGCCACCAGATCTCATCCGGGGTCCCGCCGTCACGACCATCGGTGAACGCCTGCTGGGCAGCCATGGTCTCGGCATAGGGGCGCCGGCCGAGCCAGCGGACACGCGGTCCGTCACCGGCCTGTGCTGACGATTCAGAGCACGAGGGTGACACGGCCCGTGGCCTTGAGGTCTTCATGCAGGGCTCGGAGCTGCGCCTCGCTGCGGGCCTCGATCACCAGCGTCACGGCCAGCCAGCGCCCATTGCGGGAGGGTCGCTCGGACACCGCCGCGGGATCGAGATCCGGTGCATGGCGCTGCCCGACTTCCACCACCATCGCCGCGAAGCCATCCCGGTTCTCGCCCATCACCTTGACGGGATAGCGGCAGGGAAACTCGATGCGCGGTGCTTCCGGATCAGGCACGGCAAAGCCTCAGGAGAACAGGCGCGTGAAGAACATCTGCAGCGAGTGCCAGACCCGCTTGAAGAATCCGGCCCGCTCCACGGCAGCGAGGGCGACCAGCGCCGCCGAGAACACCTCCTCGTCATCGAGCGTCACGCGCAGGGTACCGAGCTCGGTTCCCTCGGGGATGGGAGCGGTGAGCCAGGGTTCGAGAACGACGGTGGCCACGAGGTCATCGTACCGGCCCCGTGGCAGGGTGAGCACTACATCCTCTGCCAGACCCACGCTGACCTCGTCGTCCCGGCCCTGCCACACCCGGCTGCGCTCGAGCTGCTGCATCCCGGCATACAGACTGCGCGTCTCGAAGAAGCGGAAGCCGTAGCGCAACAGGGCCTGGCTGTCGCGAGCCCGGGCACGGGTGCTGTCGGAGCCCATGACAACGGAGATCAGACGCATGCCATCGCGCTGTGCTGAAGCCACCAGGCAGTAGCCCGCCGCCTCGGTGTGACCGGTCTTCACGCCGTCGACCGTCTGATCCATCCACAGCAGCGAGTTGCGATTGCGCTGGACGATGGGCGCACCGGTCTGGAAGTCGCGACCGTAGGTGAATTCCCGCTCCGAATAGATGGCGTAATGCTCGGGGTGATCCTTGATCAGACGCCTGGTCAGGATGGCCTGATCTCTGGGCGAGCTGTATTGGTCCGGGTCGGGCCAGCCGGTGGCATTGCGGAACTGGGTGTTGGTCATGCCGAGCAGCTCGGCCTTCGCGTTCATCATCTGGACGAAGGCCTCCTCGCTGCCTGCGATGAACTCAGCGATGGCGATGCTGGCGTCATTGCCCGACTGGATGATGATCCCTCGCGCGATGTCCTCCACCCGCACCCGGTCGCCCACATGCACGAACATCTTCGAACCGCCCTGGCGCCACGCCTTTTCGGAGATCAGAACTTCGTCGTCCAGGGAGATGCGTCCCGCATCCAGCTCAACGGCCAGGATGTAGTCGGTCATGATCTTGACCAGCGAGGCCGGCGGCAGCGGCTCATCGGCGTTGTGCTCCGCCAGCACCCTGCCGGTCGCTGCATCCATCAGGATCCAGCCGCTGGCCTGCAGCTGCGGCGGCGCGGGAATCATTGCCGGAGCTGCGGTCGCAGACAGGGCGGTGGACACGAGGACCAGCAGCACGGCAGCGCGCAGGAACAGGTTGAACATCATCGGTAACATCCGAATCCAGGGCGGCTCAGGGAGCGCCCAGAGGCACCAAGAGAAGTGGCTGCATTGTAGCATGGGCCTCCACGGCCACCGGCTGCAGAGATCCTGGAAACTTTCGCTACATGTGCATCATTTGCCCACTGTCCGCGCACTACTCGCGCACGATCAACGGGACGCCACCGAGGTCCGAGAACGTGATCAGGGCCTGCAGGCGGCTGGCCTCGATCAGGTCGGGCAAGGGCCCCACGCGGACCCGGGTCAGGGCATCTTCACCCCGCAGCAATTGTACCGGCGCCGCATCTGCCCGCTCGCCGATGAGTCCCACCAGCCGCTGTTTGAGTGCAGCGGCCGCTTCCGGATTGCCAAAGGCCCCGGCCTGCAACCAGATCGCACCGTTCCCCTCGCCGAGAGCCGATGCCAGGATCGGCGCATCGAGGTGCAGCGGCGGGCCATCGTCCACCGTAATGGCTTCGACTTCGACCTGGGCGACACCGGCCTGGGCAAAACCGAGCTTCACCGCCGCGCCAAAGGACAGATCGATGATGCGATCGGCATGAAAGGGGCCACGGTCGTTGATCTTGACGATCGTACTGCGGCCATTCTCGAGATTGGTGACGCGTGCGTAAGTGGGCAGCGGCAGCTTGCGATGGGCCGCCGTCAGCTGAAACATGTCGTAGGGTTCACCGCTGGCGGTGGGCCGGCCATCGAACTTCTGGCCGTACCAGGAGGCGATACCCTGTTCCCGGTACCCCTCGGCCGTGGGCAGAAGGTGATAGGTCTCACCGAAGACCATGTAGGGCGAGCGATTGCCGGACCTCGACAACGGCTCCCAGCGCGGCTCGGGATCCGGCAGCCGATCCAGCCCCGGTGGCACCACCAGCGGCGCGGAATCCTGCTCCCGGTCCACGGGTGGCTGGCTCGGTTCCGGCTCCGGAACCGTATCCGGCTGGCGGGCGGCACAACCTGCGAGCAGGGCCAGCACCAACAACCCTGAGAGCCAGTAGCGTGCACCCACTTCAGCGACCAGCCAGCCGCGCCAGGTGCCGTTCGAGCACGGCCTGACTGAGTTCATGCACGGCCATCGCATAAAGTCGGCTGTGGTTGTAACGGGTAATGGCATAGAAGTTGGTCAACCCCACGAAATGCAGTGTGGCATCCCTGGCCTGCAGTTCCACCAGCGTTGCCGCAGCTCCCTCATCGAGACCGTCGAGTCCGCCCACGCCGAGCGACCGCAGCTCGCCTACCGTGGTGTCGGGGCGCAAGCTGCTGTTCACCAGCGCCGAGACGTCACCCGCACCGAGGGCGACCTGCCGCGTCACTTCCTCGCCGTCGCGCCAGCTGTGGACGGCGAGATAATTGGCCACACTGCCGATGGCATCCACCGGATCGTCCCAGATGTCGCGCGTGGCGTTACCCGTGAAGTCGACGGCATAGGCACGGTAGCTTGACGGGATGAACTGGCCATAGCCCATGGCTCCCGCGTAGGAGCCGTAGAGTTCCGTGGCCGGGCGCTTCTCCTCCCGCGCCAGCAGCAGGAAGGCCTCCAGCTCGCGGCGAAAGAACGGCGCCCGCGGCGGATAGTCGAAGGCCAGCGTACTCAGGGCATCGAGGACCCGCCAGCGGCCCTTGTTGCGACCATAGCGGGTCTCGACACCGATGATGGCAACGATGACTTCAGGCGGCACACCGTACGCCGCTTCCGCTCGCGCGAGATCTTTCGCATGCTTGTCCCAAAACTCCAGGCCCTGCTCGATGCGGGCATGATCGAGGAAAATTTCCCGGTACTCGCCCCAGGTGAGCACGCGTTCGGCAGGCCGGGAAATCGCGTCGATGATGCCCTGCTGCCGCTCGGCCGCGGTGAACAGGGTCACGAGTTCTGCGCGGTCGAAATCATGGCGGGCCACCATCTCTTCGATGAACTCGCCCACCTCCGCGCGCTCCACGAAGGCAGCCTCCGTTCGACTGCCACCGAACAGCAGAAAAACCAGTAACAGCACGGGCAGCAGGCGTCGCAGCATGGTTCGAACTCCAGAGTCAGGCCCGACGCATTTTCGGGTGGGTGTGGACAGCCATCAGGATACCGAATGCCGCCATCAAAGTGATGGCTGACGTACCGCCATAGCTCACCAGCGGCAGGGGTACGCCCACCACCGGCAACAAGCCGGACACCATGGCAATGTTGACGAAGGCGTAAATGAAGAAGGTGAAGCTGATGCTGCCGGCCAGCAGGCGGGAATAGACATCCTGGGCCTGGGTGGCGATGTAGAGGCCACGGGTGATCACCAGAAAATACAGCACCAGGAGCACCATGACCCCGAAGAACCCAGTCTCTTCCGCCATCACCGCGATAATGAAATCCGTATCGCTCTCCGGCAGAAAATCGAGATGGGACTGGGTGCCCTGCATCAGGCCCTTGCCATAGAGCCCGCCGGATCCGATGGCCGTCTTCGATTGGATGATGTTCCAGCCCGCACCAAGGGGGTCGGTTTCAGGGTCGAACAGAGTCAGGACGCGCTGCCGCTGGTAGTCCTTCATGACCATCCAGAGCGCCGGCAGCGCTGCCAGACCGGCCAGACCGGCGGCCAGCACGAAGCGCCATTGGATGCCTGCCAGCAGAATGATGGCCACGCCTGAACCCGTGACCAGGATGGCCGTCCCGAGATCCGGCTGCACCGCAATCAGGGCAGCCGGAATGGCCAACAGCAGCAACGCCACGCATAACACACCAAAACGCGGCGGCAGGCTGCGATCCGCCATGAACGCCGCCATCATCATCGGCACCACGACCTTCATGATCTCAGACGGCTGGAACCGCGGCAGGCCGGGCAGGTCGATCCAGCGCTGGGCGCCCTTGGCAGAAACGCCGATGAACAGCACCGCCACCAGCAGCGAGAGGCCGACCAGATACATCGGCAGGGACCAGCGCCTGAGACTTCGCGGCGGCACCTGAGCGACCGCCAACATGACGCCCAGCGCCAGACCCAGGCGCATCGCCTGGGTCTGCAGTCGTGGGACATCACCGTCGACGGCGCTGTAGAGCACCACCAGCCCCACACCACAGATCAGCAGCACCAGCACCAACAGCGGCGGATCCACGTGCAGCCGCCACAGCAGCGCCTGCCGACGCGCAAAGGCCAGCTCGGAATCTGGCAGGCGATGGACGAAATCACGTCCCGCCATCAAAGTCTCCGCGAGGCGGCAGTGGCTTCAGTTGCGCGCAACAGCAGCCCCTTCCAGCCGATTCAGCAACCAGGCGTCGATCACTTCCCGCGCCACAGGGCCAGCCACCGAGGAGCCGCCGCCGCCGTTCTCCACCAGCACCGCCAACGCGATCTCAGGTTTCTCCACCGGGGCAAAGGCCACGAACCAGGCATGTTTCTGCTGTCGCTCGGAGAGTTCCAGGTCGTCGTGACGCATGCCCTGGGGAATCCCCACCACCTGGGCGGTTCCGGACTTGCCCGCCATGCGGTAGGGGATGTCCCGGCCAATGTGGATCCAGGCGGTGCCGTTCTGACCGTAGCCTCGATTGCCGCGGTGGATCACATCGGCCATGGCCTCAGCCATGCGCTGCCAATCCGCCGGATCGGCCAGGCGGATCGGCGCCTGTTCAGGCGCCCGCATTTCCTCCAAATCACCGTCCGCGTCGAGCAGCATGCGCGGCGTCGGGCGCTTGCCTTCGGCCGCGATGATAGCGGTGGCTGCCGCGAGCTGCAGGGGTGTCACCAGCAGGTCGCCCTGACCGATGCCGAGATTGACCGAGTCCCCCGGATACCAGGGTTCCCTGCGGACGGTCCGCTTCCATTCCGGCGTCGGCACCACGCCGCTCGAGGCTTCGGGCAAATCGAGTGCGGGCGGCCGACCGAACCCGAACTGCTCGACGAACGGCGCCAGCCGGTCAATGCCGACCTTGACGCTGAGATCGTAGAAATAGGTGTTCGATGAGCGATATATGGCGCGCTGCATGCCCACCGTACCGTGTCCGCCACCGCCGCCGGGGCGCCAGCTCCAGTCCCGATACATGCGTGACCGCCCTGGCAGCCGATAGAACCCGGGGTCGTGGATGGTCCGCTCCCAGGTGGTCTCCCCGGCGGCCAGCCCCGCCAGCCCGACGAAGGGCTTGAAGGTGGAGCCCGGAGCGTATTGACCGCGCAGGGCACGATTGAACATCGGCGTATCAGGGTGGTCGCGCAGCCAGGCGTAATCCGCCGGGTCGACGCCACCCACGAACTGATTGGGGTCGTAACCCGGCTTCGACACCAGCGCCAGAATGCCACCCGTGTTCGGGTCAATGGCAACGATCGCGCCGCGACGATCACCGAGGGCGTTACTCGCGGCAATCTGCAAAGGCAGGTCGAGATGCAGGCGAAGGTTCTCGCCAGCCACCGGCGGCACCCGATCGAGGACCCGGGTGATCCGTCCACGGGCATCCGTTTCCACCCGCTGATGTCCCACCCTGCCGTGGAGATAGCTTTCGTAATGGCGCTCCACGCCAAGCCGGCCGACGTAGCGGGTCGCACTGTACTCGGCGCGATCGAGATGGGCGAGGTCTTCGCGCGCAATACGGCGAATCGATCCCACCGCATGCCCCACGAGATCCCCGAACGGATAGTGGCGGATGAGTTGCGCTTCGACGTCCACGCCAGGCAGGCGGTAGCGGTTGACCGCAATGCGGGCCATTTCTGTTTCGTCGAGCCGAAGCCGGAGCGGTACGGACTCGAACGGACGCCGCCGTTCGCGCAGCCGGCGCTTGAAGCTGTCGATCTCGGCATCGGTCAGATCGAGCAGTTCTCTGAGGTCAGCCAGCGTCGCCTCGAGGTCCGGGACCCGCTCACGGACGATGGTCAATGAGGACACCGGCAGATTCTCGGCCAGCAGAATGCCATTGCGGTCATAGATGAGACCACGGGTGGGCGCAATGGGCTGGACCTGGATGCGATTGGCATCGCTCTGCACGGCGTGCCGCTCGTGTTCGACGACCTGCAGTTGATACAGTCGCAGCACGAGCACGAGCAGCGCGATCACGACCACGCCCCACAGGACCATGACCCGGCCGAAGAACAGTCGCGCCTCGGCGTCATGATCACGAAGGGTGAAAGTGTCCTTCATTCCTCACGGTCCCGGAGTCGGGGGCTGGCCGCTCGCTCGATGCGAACACCTGTATGTGAACACTTATCTGTGACGAGGACACACCGCACGGTCGACAGCCCCAGGGCGTCAGCGATGATAGGGGTGTCCTGTCATCAGCGTCCATGCCCGGTAGATCTGTTCCGCAACCACCACCCGCACCAGCGCGTGCGGCAGGGTCAGCGGCGACAGCGACCACCGCATCTGTGCCGCCTCCAGACAGCGCGGGGCCAAACCGTCCGGGCCACCTACAAGCAGGCCCACATCCCGGCCGTCCATCCGCCAATCCCGCAGACGGCCAGCCAGATCCTCAGTACTGAGACCACGCCCGAGCACGTCCAATGCGATCAGCCGCATATCCTTGCCGGCCGCTGCCAGCAGCCGCTGCGCTTCGTCCTCGCGCCAGTGTTCGGCGCCTTTGCCATTGCGTCGATCCGCCGCCGCGACGGCCACCAGTTCCAGGCGGCAGTCCCGCGGCAGGCGGCGGGCGAAGTCGGCGAATCCCGCATCGACCCAGTCGGGCATCCGTGTACCCACAGCAATCAGCTGCAACTTCATACGTTCAGAGTACAGAGGTCAGAGCTGTTGATGGCTCCATCGCTCCTTTTTCACCTTCACCTGTCCGCTCACCAGCACGACCGGCCGGGCTGGTCCGCCAAAGTCGCTCCAGATCGTAGAAGGCACGAGCCTCCTGCTGCATGACGTGCACGACAACGTCGCCAAGGTCCACCAGCACCCAATCCAGGGTCGCCTGGCCCTCGACGCCGATCGGTATCACGCCCTGCGCCTTGACTCGTTCGATCAATCGGTCCACCAGCGCTTTCACGTGGCGGCCGGACGTCCCGGATGCAATCACCATCCAGTCTGTCACGCTGCTGCTCCCGGAAACGTCAAGGGCCAGAACATTCTGGCCCTTGAGGTCATCCAAAGCATCCATTACCAGACCTTGCAGATCGTCAGGCGTCATTCGCTCTCCGCTTTGTGGCCAAGATCATTCTCATAGCCATACAACCTTTGTTGCTTAATATATGCCCACACCGGAAGTGGGAGCAAATGGGCCGCTGACTGCCCTGCGGCCAGCGTCTCTCGAACCGCCGTGGCGGACACTGCCAGCGGTGCCTGCCTGACGCACCATACCCTGCCAGCCGGGCGCGCGTGCAGATCGGCCACGACGGTGGTCAGGCGCGGCGCCAGCTCCCGGGCCACGGGACCCCGCTCCGGAAGGGGGTAGCCGGGGCGATCCAGAATCAGCAGATGGGCCAGCTCCGGCAATCGCTGCCAGTCACGCCAGACGTTCAAACCCGCCACGGCATCCGCTCCGAGCACCCAGCCCAGCGCAACGCCCTCACCAAACTCCTCACGCAGCGATAGCAGCGTATCGACGGTATACGAGGGACCGTCCCGCTGCAGTTCGCGAACGTCCACTCGCAGCTGCGACCGGCCGACGAGCGCCAGCTCGAGCATGGCTTGCCGCGCCGCAGCCGACGCCGCTGGTACTGCCCGGTGCGGCGGCACGTGACAGGGAATCAGCCTGACTTCGCGGCAGCCAGCCCGTTCGCAGACGTCCAGTGCCGCCTGCAGGTGGCCATTGTGAACCGGGTCGAAGGTGCCGCCGTAGCAGGCCACCAGGGGGAGCCGGGCGGTCAATCCCGCTCGCTGCCGATGACGGTCTTCATTGCCGGATCTGCCCGTCGCCGAGCACCACGTACTTCAGCGTGGTCAGGCCCTCGAGGCCAACCGGGCCCCGGGCGTGGAGCTTGTCTGTGGAAATACCGATTTCCGCACCCAGGCCGTACTCGAAACCGTCGGCGAACCGGGTCGATGCGTTGACCATGACAGAGCTCGAATCCACCTCCGTGAGGAACTTCCGGGCCCGGCCATAGTCATCGGTTACGATGGCATCGGTATGCGCCGAGCCATAGTGATTGATGTGGGCAATGGCGGCATCGATGTCGGGAACCACCTTTACCGCCAGAATCGGTCCGAGATATTCCTCGTACCAATCCGCTTCGGTGGCTGCCACAGCGCGGGCCAGAATGGCCTGCGTCTGCTCACAGCCACGCACTTCGACGCCTGCAGCCGCCAGCCGGGCATCGACCGCCGGCAGCACCTCCGCAGCACGATCAACATGAACCAGCAGACTCTCGAGCGCGTTGCAGACGCCATAGCGCTGACATTTGGCGTTGACGATGATGTCCACCGCCATGGCCGTATCCGCCCGGGCGTCGACATAGACATGGCAATTGCCATCCAGATGTTTGATCACGGGAACCCGGGCCTCGGCGCTGATGCGCTCGATCAGGCCCTTGCCGCCGCGCGGTACGATGACATCCACGAACTCGGACATGCGCACCAGTTGGCCCACGGCCGCACGGTCGGTGGTTTTGACCAGCTGCACGGCGTCCTCTTCGAACCCGGCGCTGGTCAGGCCGCGGCGAATGCTGGCGGCGATGGCCCGGTTGGATTCGATGGCCTCCGAACCCCCTCGCAGAATGGTGGCATTGCCAGCCTTCAGGCACAGTGCTGCGGCATCGACGGTTACGTTGGGCCGCGACTCATAGATGATGCCGATGACGCCAAGGGGTACCCGCATGCGGCCCACCTGAATGCCACTCGGGCGATAATCGAGATCGGTGATGGCCCCGACCGGGTCAGGCAGACGATTGACCTGCTCGAGTCCCTCGATCATGCGCGCGATGGCGGCGTCATCGAGCCGCAGACGGTCGAGCAAGGGCGCTTCGAGGCCTGCCGCCTCGCCGGCCGCGAGGTCACGGGCGTTGGCAGCCTGTATCACCTCGCGATCAGCCGCCAGCGCCCGGGCAATGGCCGTCAGCGCCCCGGACCGCTGCGCTCCGGAGGCGCGCGCCACCGCACGTGCCGCGGCGCGGGCGCGACGCCCGAGATCAACCATGTAATCTTCGACATTCATGCTGACGTTCATCACCACATCCTTGGGTCAACTACAGGGTAGGCTTGACCGGGTCGTTGACCATTATAGATAGCGAACGCCATGCCGGAAATCGATGACATCAGGGCCTCGGCCCTCTGGCAGACGCTGCACGCGCATCCGGAGTGGGTCGCCGTGGCGATCGCACTGTTCGCCTTCATCGAGTGTTTTGCCATCGTCGGGCTCATCGTCCCCGGCGTCGTTCTGCTCTACGCTGCGGCCTTCGTCGCCGGCGGCGGCGAACTCGGGCTGTGGTGGGCACTAGGCTGCGCGTTCGCGGGGGCCGTGATCGGCGACAGCGCGAGCTACCTGCTCGGTCGTCGCTTCGGGCCCGCCATCCGCGTGCTGCCACCGTTCGCCAATCACCCTGAGTGGATCACCCGGGGAGAGGGCTTCTTTCTCCGACACGGGGCTGCCGGCATCGCCCTTGGCCGCTTCGTCGGGCCCATCCGGCCGATCCTGCCTCTCATCGCCGGCATGCTGCGCTTTCCCATCGTGCGCTTTCACGTCGTCAATGTCGGTTCGGCCCTGCTGTGGGCACCTGCCTACATCCTGCCCGGATTCGTGCTCGGCGCCTCCCTGCAGCACGCCATCGATCCACCACCGGGACTGATTGTCGGCCTGCTGATCTTCGTGATCTGGTGCTGGGGCATGGGCCGCCTGACCTCCGCGGCCTGGCAGGCGGGCGAGCCCGGTGGTGCCTTGTTCGAGCGCCTGGACGCGACCGGGGCGAGCGGCCGGATCCTGCGCGCCCCGGCCTTCGGCAGCGGCGTCGATACGCGCCTGTCAGTCCTGGCGGGCACCGCCACCCTGCTCGCCCTGTCGGCATTGGGCCTCAGCCTGCTGCTGGCATCACCCATGCTGGCACCCTGGCGCCAGTTCGGCCTCGATCTGCTGGCCGTGCTGCGGCTGCTGCTGTGAACACATTTCGATCGAAGGCTCGGTGTGGGCCTCGCCACGCGCAGAGCCGCCTGGCTCAGCTGGCGCGTTCCTGCATCGTCTGAATCAGCCGCTCGAGTTCAGCGAGACAGATCATGGGATCCTGCTGCTCGAGCAGGCCCTGCTTGAAGCGGGGATCCACCGGCAGCAAATCCACCAGCCGCCCCACGACCGATCCCACATCATCGAGGTCCGCTTCCAGGCCGAGCTGATTCACGGCCGGATGCTCCAGCAGCTGTTTGAGAATCTCCACCAGCGCAAAGCTCTCGGCCGGCATGTCTGCCGCGGGCAGATCCGGCAGATCCACCACCTGTCCGAGCAGCAGGTGATCGGCCTGTTCCTCGGTGCCAAGCACCCGGAAGCGCCCTTCACCGCGAGCGGTAATGCCCAGCAGCCCGTTGGGCAGTTCGGTGAAATCCACGATCCGGGCCCGGGTGCCGATGTCCGCAATGGACGGTGGCCCCTCGCGGACTTCCTTCCGGGCCTCATGGCCGTCGAGGATCAGCACGACGCCGAACGGGCTGCCCTCGCGCATGCAGCGCCGGACCATGTCCACGTATCGGGTCTCGAAGATCTGCAGGGGCAGCAGACCGCCCGGAAACAGCACGGTGCCCAGCGGAAACAGCGGCAACGTGGCGGCGGTCTCGGCAACAGCGGTAGGCAGGCTTGTCGGCATCAGAAAGGGATATCGTCATCGAAATCGTTGAGGGTGTCCGGGTTGGTGACCGGCTGCTGGCGCGGTGGATTCGGCCGGCTGCCGCCCCCGCCCTGACCACCGGCGGCCGCGCGCGGCGTCGGCGACTCATAGCCCCCTTCATTCATGCCGCCACCCATGCTGCCGCCGGTCTCACCCATGCCACCGCCACCGCGGGAGTCGAGCATCTGCATGTCATTGCAGATGATCTCGGTCTTGTACCGGGTCTGGCCATCGGACTCCCAGGAACTCGTCCGCAGCGATCCTTCCACGTAGACCTTGGAGCCCTTGCGCAGGTACTCGCCTGAGATTTCGGCGAGCTTGCCGAAACAGACGATGGAGTGCCACTCCGTTCGCTCCTGCCGCTGCCCGGACTGCTTGTCGGTCCAGTTTTCACTGGTGGCGATGCGGAAGTTGGTGACGGGTGCGCCGGCCTGCGTGAAGCGGGTCTCAGGGTCGGCACCGAGGTTGCCGATGAGGATCACCTTGTTGATGCCGCGGGCCATGGGTCGCTCCCTTTGGTGCTGAAGAGAATGGATGAGAGGGCAGTGTAACCCACGGCCGGCTCCACACCCACAGCGAGACGCCATTGGGGGCGTAAGCCTGGGATGAGACTGCTGTAAGCCCGCGCCACTGCTGCCGGTGAGCGCTGGCTGGCGCGCACTCAGTCGAGGCTCCCTGCCCCGCGTCACAGTCCGGTTGCCGTGAGCCGGGTTGCCGCGTATGTTGCCGCATTGGCGAGGCACCGCCCCGCCGAATCCCATTCCCTCCGTCGTCGATCCGCCATGGACAGTATCTCGATTCGCGGCGCACGCACCCACAACCTGCGTGACGTCGACCTGACGCTCCCCCGCGACAAGCTGGTGGTGATCACCGGCCTGTCCGGCTCCGGGAAGTCGTCGCTCGCCTTCGATACGCTGTATGCGGAGGGCCAGCGGCGCTATGTGGAGTCGCTGTCTGCCTACGCGCGGCAGTTCCTGTCGATCATGGAAAAGCCCGACGTCGACCAGATCGAGGGTCTGTCGCCAGCCATTTCCATCGAGCAGAAATCCACCTCCCACAACCCACGCTCGACAGTGGGTACGATCACTGAGATTTACGACTACCTGCGTCTGCTCTACGCCCGCGTCGGTGAGCCACGCTGTCCTGAGCACGGTGCCACCCTCGCCGCCCAGACCGTCAGCCAGATGGTGGATCAGGTGATGACGCTGCCCGAGGGCACGCGGGCCATGCTGCTCGCTCCGGTGGTCAATGATCGCAAGGGTGAGCACGCCAACGTCTTCCGCGAGCTGGCCGCCAACGGCTTCGTCCGCGCCCGCGTCGACGGTCTGGTACTCGACCTCGACGAGCCGCCCAAACTGGACAAGAAGCGCAAGCACAGCATCGACGTGGTCGTGGACCGCTTCAAGGTTCGCCCCGGCATCGAGCAGCGCCTGGCGGAATCGTTCGAGACGGCACTGGAACTGGCCGAAGGGACGGCCCGGGTCGCACCGCTTCCCGACCGCAAAGGAGAGCCCACCGAGAGCAACGGGTTCGAAACGGAGCTGGTGTTCTCCTCCCGCTTCGCCTGCCCCCACTGCGGCTACAGCATCAGCGAGCTCGAACCGCGGCTGTTCTCCTTCAACAACCCGGCCGGTGCCTGTCCGAGCTGTGACGGCCTCGGCGTCAAACAGTTCTTCGATGCCACACGCGTGGTGGAAGATCCGAGCCTGTCCCTGTCGGAAGGCGCCATTCGCGGCTGGGACCGCCGCAATGTCTACTATTTCCACATGCTCACCTCCCTGGCGAGCCACTACGGCTTCGATCTCGACGCCCCCTTCAGCTCATTGTCCAAGAAACATCGGGACGCCATTCTCGACGGCAGCGGCGAAGAGCGGATCGATTTTTCCTACGTCAATGATCGGGGCGACGTCATTTCCCGGCGGCATCGCTTCGAGGGTGTGCTGCCCAACATGGACCGGCGCTATCGGGAGACCGAATCCTCCATGGTGCGCGAGCATCTCGCCCGCTTCCTTTCGGTGGCACCCTGCGGCACCTGCATGGGCACCCGGCTGCGCCAGGAGGCCCGCAACGTCTTCATCGGCGATCGCAACCTGCCTGCCGTCACTCGCGACGCCGTCGGCGAGGCCTGCGCGCACTTCGAGAAAATGGCCCTGCCGGGTCGGCGCGGCGAGATTGCAGCGAAGATCCTGAAGGAAATCCGCGCCCGGCTGCAGTTCCTGGTGGACGTGGGACTGAACTACCTGACCCTGGACCGCTCTGCGGACACCCTGTCCGGCGGGGAGGCCCAGCGCATCCGACTGGCCAGTCAGATCGGCGCAGGCCTCGTCGGCGTGCTCTACGTCCTCGACGAACCCTCCATCGGCCTGCATCAGCGCGACAATGCCCGCCTGCTGCGCACCCTCACCCACCTGCGCGACCTCGGCAATACCGTGGTGGTGGTCGAGCATGACGAGGACGCCATCCGCAGCGCAGACCACGTGGTCGACATGGGCCCGGGTGCCGGCGTCCACGGCGGGCAGGTGGTGGCGCAAGGCACGGTAAAGGACGTCGAGGATTGCGAGGCATCCCTCACCGGCGCCTATCTCGCCGGCCGCATGCGAATCGAGGTTCCGGCGCAGCGGCACCCGTTCAATGGCGACCAGGTGGTTCGCCTGCGTGGGGCCAGCGGCAACAACCTGCGCGACGTCACCGTGGAAATTCCCACTGGCCTGATGACCTGCGTCACCGGCGTGTCAGGGTCGGGCAAATCCACCCTGATCAACCATACGCTGTATCCACTGGCGGCCACCCGGCTCAACGGTGCCAGCAGCCTGACGGCCGCGCCCTTCGTAGCCATCGAGGGCATCGAGCTGCTCGACAAGGTGGTCGACATCGACCAGAGCCCCATCGGCCGAACGCCGCGGTCCAATCCGGCCACCTACACCGGCCTGTTCACCCCCATCCGCGAGCTGTTCGCCCAGACCTCCGAGGCCCGTACCCGGGGCTACAAACCCGGCCGCTTCAGCTTCAACGTCAAGGGTGGGCGCTGCGAGTCCTGCCAGGGCGACGGCCTGATCAAGGTGGAGATGCACTTCCTGCCCGACATCTACGTCATGTGTGACGTCTGCAAGGGCAAGCGCTACAACCGGGAAACGCTGGATGTCACCTACAAGGGCCTGAACATCACCGAGGTTCTCGAGCTCACGGTGGAGGATGCTCATGCGTTTTTCGACGCCGTCCCCATGATTGCCCGCAAGCTGCAGACCCTGATGGACGTTGGCCTCTCCTACGTCCGTCTCGGACAGGCCGCCACCACCCTGTCCGGTGGCGAGGCCCAGCGCGTCAAGCTGTCACGGGAGCTGTCAAAGCGGGACACCGGAAGAACCCTGTACATCCTCGACGAGCCCACCACCGGGCTGCACTTCCACGATATTCAGCAGTTGCTCAACGTGCTCCATCGCCTGCGCGATCAGGGCAACACCGTCGTGGTCATCGAGCACAATCTCGACGTGATCAAGACCGCTGACTGGATCATCGATCTCGGTCCCGAGGGCGGTTCCGGCGGCGGCAGGGTCGTGGCCTGCGGGACGCCCGAGGACGTGGCGAAGACCAAGGGCTCTTTCACCGGCGAATTCCTCGCGCCGATGCTGCAGCTCGCCGCACCGAAACCAAAACGCAGCACGAAAGCCGCCGCGGCAGCCCGAAAGCCGGCAGAGAAGAGTACGGCACGGAAACAGTCCGGCACGGCTCGAACGAAGAAGAAGTGATGGCAGTCGGGTCGACGACGCCGACCCTCGCCGGAAATCAGATCACACCGAAGGGGATGAGGCTTGGGAGTGAAGGCGGGCCAGGAGCAAACGGCCCGCCGCCACGATCACTCGTCGTCGTCTTCCTCAAGATCGTCGTCGAGATCCTCTTCCGGCATCTCGCGCCCCACCAGCTCGATGTAGGCCATGGGAGCCGAGTCACCGGGCCGAAAGCCGCACTTGAGGATGCGGGTGTAACCGCCGGGACGCTCGGAATAACGCGGGCCGAGATCGTTGAAAAGCTTGCCCACCGCCACCTTGCTGCGGGTACGGGAGAATGCCAGCCGCCGATTGGCCACCGAATCCTCCTTGGCGAGGGTGATCAGGGGCTCAGCGACGCGGCGCAGCTCCTTGGCCTTGGGCAGGGTGGTCTTGATGACTTCATGCTCGAACAGGGACACCGCCATGTTGCGAAACATGGCCGCGCGGTGGGAACTGTTCCTGTTGAGCTGGCGACCGCTCTTGCGATGACGCATGACGATGATCCTCGATACTTTCCGGCGTCAGCAACCGACGCCCTCAAGCCGCCCGCGAAGCGACCCTTCAATGACTGCTTCGGCTCTTCGCGCGGAGCCGTGGCACCTGCCGCTCACTGCAGCAGGCGCGCCGATCGATCGCTCAGGCGATCGCCTTGTCGTCCCGCTTCAGGCTCGGCGGCGGCCAGTTCTCCAGGCGCATGCCCAGCGACAGCCCGCGCGAGGCGAGGACGTCCTTGATCTCGGTGAGCGACTTCTTGCCCAGATTCGGGGTCTTGAGCAGCTCCACCTCGGTGCGCTGAATCAGGTCACCGATGTAGTAGATGTTCTCCGCCTTCAGGCAATTCGCCGACCGCACCGTCAATTCGAGATCGTCCACTGGCCGCAGCAGCGTCGGGTCGACTTCGTCTTCCTTCTCTTCTCGAACCGGCTCGGATTGCCCTTCGAGGTCGACGAACACCGACAGCTGCTGCTGCAGGATGGTCGCCGCACGACGGATGGCCTCCTCCGGATCGATGGTGCCGTTGGTTTCGAGGTCGATGATCAGCTTGTCGAGGTCCGTACGCTGTTCCACACGCGCCGCTTCCACCGAGTAGGAGACGCGGTAAACGGGGCTGTAGGTCGCATCGAGCTGCAGGACACCAATGGGACGCGTCTCGTCTTCCTCACTGTAGCGGGAGTCCGCCGGTTCGTAGCCACGGCCACGGGCGACCTTGATCTCCATGTTCAGCTTGGCGCCCTCAGTGAGGGTGGCGATATGATAATCGGCATCCACCACCTCGACGTCCTGGGGCAGCTGCAGATCGCCTGCGGTGATCACACCCGGGCCCGTCTTCGACACGGTCAGCCGAGCCTCGTCGGCGCCGTGCATGCGCACGGCAAGACCCTTGAGGTTCAGAAGCACCTCGATCACGTCCTCCCGGACGTGCTCGAGCGCGCTGTACTCGTGTTCCACGTTGTCCATCTTGACTTCGACAACCGCGCACCCCGGCATGGACGACAGCAGGATTCGCCGCAGCGTATTGCCGAGGGTATGCCCGAAGCCACGCTCGAGTGGCTCGAGCGTCACCTTCGCGCGGGTCTTGCTGATTTCCTGAACCTGGATGTTCTTGGGCGTCAGGAATTCGTTGACCGATCGTGCCATGAGGTTCACCTGCCGTTGGGGTTACTTGGAGTAGAGCTCGACGATCAGGTTTTCGTTGATCTCCGAGGGCAACTCCTCCCGATCCGGGAACCGCTTGAAGGTCCCGGTGAGCTTGCTCGAATCCACCTCGACCCAGGGTACCTGGGCACGCTGGCCGGCAAGCTGCAGTGCCGACTGGATTCGCAGCTGGGCGCGCGACTTCTCACGCACGGTGATCACATCTTCCGCCTGGACCTGGTAGGAAGGAATGTTCACCGGCTGGCCGTTCACCTCGATGGACTTGTGGGATACCAGCTGCCGCGCCTCCTGGCGCGTACTGCCAAAGCCCATCCGATAGACCACATTGTCCAGGCGGCCTTCGAGCAGACGCAGCAGGTTCTCGCCCGTGGCGCCCTTCTGGCGATCCGCCTTCTTGTAGTAGTTGCGGAACTGCCGCTCGAGGACGCCATACATGCGGCGCACCTTCTGCTTCTCGCGCAACTGGATCGCGTAGTCGGACTGGCGCATGCGCCGCGCGCCATGCTGCCCAGGCGGCGTTTCCGCCTTGCACTTGGACTCCAGCGGACGTACACCGCTGGTGAGCATGAGGTCGGTGCCTTCACGCCGCGCCAGTTTCAATCGGGGACCGAGATAACGGGCCATTGATCTGCTTCTCCTGCCTGCTTCGCCCGGGTGTCAGACGCGCCGCTTCTTGGGCGGCCGACAACCGTTGTGGGGAATCGGGGTCACATCGTTGATGCTGGAAATACGGAATCCGACCGCGTTCAGCGCCCGCACCGCGGACTCACGTCCCGGGCCGGGACCTCGGACGAACACGTCCATGTTCTTGACCCCGAACTCCAGCGCCGCATTCCCGGCCTTCTCCGCGGCCACCTGGGCGGCGAAGGGCGTGGATTTGCGCGAGCCACGGAAACCCGAACCACCGGAAGTGGCCCAGCACAGGGTATTGCCCTGCCGATCCGTGATCGTGATGATCGTGTTATTGAATGAGGCGTGCACGTGTGCGACCGCATCCACCACGGTTTTCTTCGCGCGTTTCTTGGTACTGGCTTCGGCCATGATTCGCTTTCCCGAAAAGTGTTACAGCCGCTGGGTATCGGGCCCGTTACCGAGCCCGGGAATCACCGGCGGATCGGACGCGCCGGACCCTTGCGGGTGCGTGCGTTGGTCTTGGTGCGCTGACCGCGAACGGGCAGCCCACGACGATGACGGATGCCACGGTAGCAACCGAGGTCCATCAGACGCTTGATGTTCATGGACACTTCACGCCGCAGGTCACCTTCGACCGTGCGCTTGCCCACCTCGTTACGCAGCGCGTCGAGCTCGCTCTCGTTGAGCTCCGACACCTTGCGCGTTCCTTCGACACCCGCCGCCACACAGATTTCGGCGGCCGAAGTCCGACCCACACCATAGATGTAGGTCAGCGCTATCACGGCGTGCTTGTTGTCCGGAACGTTTACACCAGAAATACGGGCCATTCAGGCACTCCCACTCATATCCGGACCACCAGCCCCTGCCAAAAAAGGCGCAACAGCGTAGCGGTTATCCCGGCTGATATCAATCATTTGTCGCATCATCCAAGCCGCCAGCGCCTGTCAGCCCTGGCGCTGCTTGTGACGCGGCTCGGCTGCACAGATCACGCGGACCACACCGTTGCGGCGGACGATCTTGCATTGCCGACACATTTTGCGAACCGATGCACGTACCTTCATTTTCCTAATACTCCTGGTGGGCGGATCAGCTCCGCCGCGTACCCTTGCCGTAACTCTTGAGGTTCGACTTTTCCATCAGCTTCGCGTACTGACTGGACATCAGATGCGCCTGGACCTGCGACATGAAGTCCATGGACACCACAACCACGATCAGCACTGCCGTTCCACCGAGCCGGAACGTGATCCCGAAGCCGAGAACCAGCAGTTCCGGCAACAGACAAACCAGCGCCACATAAACCGAACCGAACATCGTCAACCGCGTCGTCACGTCGTCGATGTACTTGGCCGTCTGCTGCCCCGGGCGAATCCCTGGCACGTAAGCGCCCTGACGCTTCAGGTTCTCTGCGATCTCCTTGGGGTTGAACATCAACGCCGTGTAGAAAAAGCAGAAGAAAATAATGCCGCCTGCGAACAGCAGGATGTACAGGAAGTTCCCGGGCGACAGCGCCAACGAGACCTGCTGCAACCATTCCATGCCTGGCGACTGCCCGAACCACTGCGCCATCGATGCCGGAGCCAGCAGCAGGCTCGAGGCGAAGATGGCCGGAATCACGCCAGCCATGTTCACTTTCAGCGGCAGGTGGCTGGACTGGGCCGCAAAGACCTTCCTGCCCTGCTGCCGTTTCGCATAATTCACCGTGATCCGACGCTGCCCCCGTTCGATGAAGACCACAAAGGCCACCACCCCGAGCGCCATGACGCCGATCACCAGCAGCGCGATGATGTTGATATCACCCTGCCGTGCCGCCTCGAAACTCTGGCCGATCGCCGCCGGGAAGCCCGAGACGATGCCGGCGAAGATCAGCAGCGATATGCCGTTGCCGACCCCTCGCTCGGTGATCTGCTCGCCGAGCCACATCATGAATACTGCGCCGGTCACCAGGGACACGGTGGCCACGAAGTAGAAACCGAAGCCGGTGATGTAGCTCAGGCCCTGGGACGCCAGACCGACCGACATGCCCCAGCCCTGGATCAGGGCGATCAGTACCGTGCCGTAGCGCGTGTACTGCATGATCTTGCGCCGCCCCGCCTCACCTTCCTTCTTCAACTGCTCAAGCCTTGGATCCATGGCCGTGAGCAGGTTCATGATGATGGACGCGGTGATGTAAGGCATCACGCCCAGCGCCAGAATGCTCATGCGCTCCAGCGCACCGCCGGAGAACATGTTGAACAGGTCGAGGATGCCGCCCTGCTGCTGCTCGAACAGCGCCCGCAAGCGGTCCGGATCGATACCCGGCACCGGGATGTGCGTGCCGATGCGATAGATCAGGAGCGCCAGCAGCACAAAAAGGAGGCGATGGACGAGTTCCTGCACACCCTTCTGCGCACCTGCCAGGGACTGGGAATTGACCGCCATCTACCGCCTCACTTGGCGTCCGGGAAATACCGGACGCACCTAATCATTCCGTGGCTGCTGCGTCCGAATCGGCAACCGCTGCTGCCGCCGGGGCGTCCGCAACCGGCACGTCTTCGATCCTGCCACCGGCAGCTTCCACCGCTGCGCGAACGCCCGCGGTCACCGGCACACCCTGGATGACCAGAGCGCGATCAATCCCGCCGGAGAGCACGATGCGCGCACGCTTCATGTTGCGCCGAACGACGCGCGCAGCTTTCAGCGTCTCCAACGTCACCAGCTCGCCTTTAACTTTGGCCAGCTCACTGAGTCGCACCTCGGCCGTCACCCGGCCGATGCGGGAGGTGAATCCGAGCTTGGGCAGACGACGCTGCAGCGGCATCTGGCCGCCCTCGAAGCCCGGCTTGACGCCACCGCCAGCCCGGGATTTGGCACCTTTCACACCGCGACCCGCGGTTTTGCCCTGGCCCGCGGAGATACCGCGACCCACGCGCTTCTTGGCTGGACGGCTGCCGTCCGCCGGATGCAGATCATTCAGGCGCATGGTCACTCTCCTTCGACCCGTACCAGATACGGGACCTTGTTGATCATGCCGCGCACGGACGGAGTGTCCTCCACCTCGACGCTATGGCCGATACGGCGCAGCCCGAGCCCACGCACGCATGCCTGGTGGGACTTCAGCCTTCCTGCAACGCTTTTGACCAGCGTCACCTTGATCTTGCTCTGACTCATCTCGACTATTCCTTGCGGTGACCGGGTCAGCTTGCGAGCTCTTCGACCGCTTTGCCGCGCTTCGCCGCCACCTGGCTCGGCGAACTGGCCCGCTGCAGCGCCTTGAAGGTGGCCTGCACCACGTTCACGGGATTGGTGGATCCGTAGCACTTGGCCAGCACGTTGTGGATCCCGGCCGCCTCGAGCAGCGCCCTCATGGTGCCCCCGGCAATGACGCCGGTACCTTCTGAGGCCGGCTGCATGTACACCTTGGACGCACCGTGGTTGGCACTGGTCGCATACCAGATGGTGCCTTCATTCAGCTCTACGTCGATCATGTTGCGACGGGCGGCTTCCATGGCCTTCTGAATCGCGATGGGCACCTCACGGGCCTTGCCACGACCATAGCCCACGCGCCCGGCACCATCGCCTACCACTGCCAGTGCAGTGAAGCCAAAGATCCGGCCTCCCTTTACGACCTTGGATACGCGATTGATCTGGACCAGTTTCTCGACCAGGCCTTCTTCGCGGACTTCTTCGGTATAAGCCATGCCGTCTTCCTCAGAATTCGAGACCGGCCTCGCGGGCCGCGTCTGCCAGGGCCTTGACCCGGCCGTGATAACGATATCCGGACCGGTCAAAGGCAACCCGGGTGATACCTGCCTGCTTGGCGCGCTCAGCGATCAGCGCCCCCACACGAGCCGCGGCTGCGGCGTTACCGGTGGGCGCTGCACGCAGATCGGAATCCAGGGTCGACGCCGTCGCGAGCACTTCGGCTCCGTTCGGCGAAATCACCTGGGCGTACATGTGCCGCGGCGTCCGATGGACGCAGAGCCTGACGGCTCCAAGACGGCGCATGTGGGCCCGGGCGCGACGAGCGCGACGCAGGCGGGCCAACTTTTTTGCGTTCGGATTCATCTTCATGCACCTGACGAAAGCGTTGTTCGACACCGCGGCCGTGGCCGCGGCTGGATCACTTCTTCTTCGACTCCTTGCGTCGCACCTGCTCATCGGAGTAGCGCACGCCCTTGCCCTTGTAAGGCTCCGGCGGGCGGTAGGCCCGAATCTCGGCGGACACCTGGCCGACGAGCTGCTTGTCGATGCCGCGCACGATGATCTCGGTCTGGGTCGGGGTTTCCACCTCGATTCCATCCGGCAGCGCGTAATTCACTGGGTGCGAAAAGCCCAGCGCCAGGTTGAGGCTGCGGCCCTGTGCCGCTGCCCGGTAACCGACGCCGACGAGCTGAAGCCGACGCTCGAACCCCTGAGACACACCCGTCACCAGATTCTGCACCACGGCACGGGCGGTACCCGCCTGGGCCCAGCCATGCTCGCTTTCACCAGCCGGCTCGAACCGCAGTTCGCCATCCACCTGATCGATCTTGACCGCAGCGTGAATCCTGGCAGCCATCTGGCCCTTCACACCCTTCACGCTGACATCCTGACCGGAAATGGTGGCTTCAACGCCACCCGGCAGCTTGATGGGGTCCTTCGCTATTCTCGACATGATTTCGACCTGACTCGTCAGAATACGGTGCAGAGCACCTCGCCACCGACGCCAGCCGCACGCGCAGCCCGGTCCGTCATGAGGCCCTTGTTGGTGCTCACGATCGCCACACCCAAGCCACCACGAACGCTCGGCAGAGCGGTCTGGTCGCGGTACACCCGCAGGCCGGGGCGACTCACCCGCTTGATCTCTTCGATCACCGGGCGCCCATCGAAATACTTCAGCGTCAGCGTCAGCTGGGGCTTGGTGTCCCCTTCGACATTGAAGCTCTCAACATAACCTTCCTGCTGCAGCACCTCGGCAATGGCCGCCTTCAGCTTGGAAGCGGGCATGCTGACGGTCGGCTTGTTCCGCGCCTGAGCGTTGCGGATGCGGGTCAGCATGTCCGATACGGGGTCCTGCATGCTCATCAGGTCAGATCTCCATCACCAAGTATCACCAGCTCGACATGACCAGGCCCGGCACATCGCCGCGCATGGCTGCTTCCCGGAGCTTGGTACGGGCGAGCCCGAACTTGCGGTAGACCCCATGCGGGCGACCGGTGATCCGGCAACGACGCTGCTTGCGCACGGGGCTCGAATCGCGCGGCAACTTCTGCAGCGCAACCTGCGCTTCCCAACGCTCCTCTTCAGGCGCGCTGCGATCATTGATGATCGCCTTCAGTTTCGCCCGCTTCACTGCGAACCGGGCTACGAGCTTGGCGCGCTTCTCTTCGCGCTCGAGCATCGACTTCTTGGCCATTACGCCGCTCCTGTCGTTCTGAACGGAAACTTGAACGCCGCCAGCAACGCCCGTCCTTCGTCGTCAGTCAACGCGGTGGTCGTGATGTTGATATCCATGCCGCGAAGCTTGTCGACCTTGTCGTAGTCGATCTCGGGGAACACGATCTGCTCCGTGAGACCCATGGAATAATTGCCGCGACCGTCGAAGGCCTTGGCTGACAAGCCCCGGAAGTCGCGCTGGCGCGGGATCGCGACGTTGATCAACCGCTCCAGGAACTCGTACATCCGCGCTCGTCTGAGCGTCACTTTGCAGCCGATCGGCCAGCCGTCCCGGATCTTGAAGCCGGCAATGGATTTGCGCGCAACGGTCACCACGGGCCGCTGGCCCGTGATCAGCGCCATGTCGCCCACAGCAGCGTCGATGATCTTCTTGTCACCGACAGCATCGCCAAGACCCATGTTCAACGTGATCTTTTCGAGCTTCGGCACCTGCATGGAACTCGCATAGCCGAACTGCTCCTTGAGAGCCGGCGCGATTTCGTTGCGATACTGTTCGTACAACTTGGTCATGGTGTGCTGTCCGGTCAGGAGTCGATGGTCTTGCCGGTCGACTTGAAGAAGCGCTGCTTCTCGCCGTCATCGACGCGGAATCCGACCCGGTCCGCGCGACCTTCCGATGCATTCCAGATCGCCAGATTGGAGATCTGAATCGGAGCTTCCTTTTCCACGATGCCGCCCGCGATGTTGCGATTCGGGTCGGGTCGCGTGTGCTTCTTGATGATGTTCACCCCGGACACCAGCGCTCGGCCGTTGTCGAACACGCGCAGCACGTCGCCGCGCTTGCCCTTGTCCTTGCCCGTGATGACGACCACTTCGTCGTTGCGTTTGATCTTGCGCATGTCTGCCTCCGCCGCCTCGCCTTTAGAGCACTTCAGGCGCGAGCGATACGATGCGCATGAAGTTCTCGCCGCGCAGCTCACGCGTGACGGGTCCGAAGATCCGGGTACCGATGGGCTGCAACTGGTTGTTCAGCAACACCGCGGCATTGTCATCGAAGCGGATGATGGAACCGTCAGGACGACGAACGCCCTTACGTGTGCGCACCACCACTGCGTTGACCACCTGGCCCTTCTTGACCCGGCCCCGGGGCGCGGCCTCTTTCACCGTCACCTTGATCACGTCACCCACGCCGGCATAGCGGCGATGGGAGCCTCCGAGGACCTTGATGCACATCACTCGACGCGCACCGCTGTTGTCCGCGATATCCAATATGGTCTGTGTCTGAATCATTTCCTATCTCCAGATCCAGCAGCCGCTGATCGCGCCCGCCTGGATATCGCCTCGCTCGTCAAACCCGCGTCGGGCGCTCGTCAATCCGCACCAGCCGCCAGGTCTTGGTCTTGGAGATCGGCGCCACTTCGGACACCGTGACGGTGTCGCCGATCTCACATTCGTTGTTTTCGTCGTGTGCGTGCAATTTGCTCGAGCGACGAATGATCTTGCCATAAAGCGGATGCTGCACCCGACGCTCCACCAGCACCACGATGGTCTTGTCCATCTTGTTGCTGACCACGGTACCGGTGACGATGCGCGGGTTGGTCTGCTTCGCTTCGCCTTTCACCTGATTCGCTTCGCTCATGACCTGATCGCCCGTCGCCTGTTGTGCTGCTTCGCTGCTCACTGTGCCGTCACCTGCTTCTCACGCAGCACGCTCTTCACGCGCGCGATGTCCCGTCGTGTCTCACCCAGCAGATGGCTCTGGCCGAGCTGGCCGGTGCCCTGCTGCATGCGCAGATTGAACTGCTCCTTCAAGAGCCTTTTCAGCTCCGAGCGCAGGTCCGCCTCGTTCTTCTCGCGCAGATCACTCGCCTTCATCACATCGCCGTCCGTTTCACGAAAGTGGTCGCGAAGGGCAGTTTGGAGGCCGCCAGCCTGAAGGCCTCGCGCGCAATCTCCTCACTCACACCTTCCATCTCGTAGAGCACGCGACCGGGCTGAATCTGTGCGACCCAGTACTCGACGCTGCCCTTGCCCTTGCCCTGACGTACTTCCAGGGGCTTCTGCGTGATCGGCTTGTCCGGGAACACCCGGATCCAGATCTTGCCGCCCCGCTTGACGTGGCGGGTCATGGCGCGCCGACCGGCCTCGATCTGCCGCGCAGTCATGCGACCGCGGGCGACGGCCTTCAAGCCGAACTCGCCGAAACTGACCGAACTGCCGCGCAGCGCCAAGCCACGGTTGCGGCCCTTGAACTGCTTGCGAAACTTCGTGCGCTTAGGCTGTAGCATTTCTATGAACCTCGATCTGGGGGCGCGGCCAGGCTACTGTTCAGCCGGCCGCAGCAGCCGGCGCCTCGTCTTTCGAACCAATCACTTCACCCTTGAATATCCACACCTTCACGCCGATGACGCCGTAGGTGGTGTGGGCTTCCGCGGTGGCATAGTCGATATCCGCGCGCAGGGTATGCAGCGGCACCCGACCTTCACGGTAGGTCTCAGACCGCGCAATGTCCGCGCCGTTCAAGCGTCCCGCCACCCGAATCCGGATGCCCTTGGCACCCAGCCGCATCGCGTTCTGAAGCACCCGCCGCATGGCCCGGCGGAACTGCACCCGGCGCTCGAGCTGCTGGGCGACATTGACTGCCGACAGGTAGGCGTCGAGCTCCGGCTTGCGGATTTCTTCGATGTTGATGTGCACCGGCACACCCATCAGCTTGGCCACCTCGGCACGAAGCCGCTCGACGTCCTCACCTTTCTTGCCGATGACGATGCCCGGGCGCGCCGTATGGATCGTCAGCCGCGCGGTCTGCGCCGGGCGCTCGATCTCGATCCGACTGACGGAGGCACTGGCCAGCCGCTTACGCAGGAAATCGCGCACCTGCATGTCGTTGAGCAGATTGTCGGCGTAGGCCTTGCGATCGGCGTACCACACCGAGGTGTGATCCTTGACGATCCCCAACCTGAATCCGACTGGATTGACTTTCTGACCCATCTGGCCTTTCTCCCGGCTATCTCTTCAGCACCGCGCCAGCACCTGGCGCAGCCTGTGTGCTCACTCAGGCGTCCGACACCGCAACGGTGATGTGGCAGGTCCGCTTGAAGATGCGATCCGCCCGGCCTTTCGCCCGCGGCTTGATCCGCTTCAAGATCATCCCTTCGTCCACAAACACCCGTGACACCTTGAGCTCGTCCACATCTGCGCCCTCATTGTGCTCGGCATTGGCAATCGCCGACTCGAGCACCTTGCGGACCGGTGTGGCAGCGGCCTTGTTGCTGTAGGCCAGGATGTCGAGCGCTGCGGCCACGTCCTTGCCGCGGATCTGATCCACGACGAGTCGCACTTTCTGCGGCGACATCCGAATGCGTCTGGCAATGGCTTGGACTTCCATCTTCGCTTCCTCGCGGGCCAGGCTCAGCGCCGGGCCTTCTTGTCGGCCACGTGGCCCCGGAAGTTCCGGGTCACCGCGAATTCGCCCAGTTTGTGACCCACCATCTCTTCGTTGATCAGAACCGGTATGTGCTGCTTGCCGTTGTGTACGGCAATGGTCAGACCCACCATATCGGGCAGAATCATCGACCGGCGCGACCAGGTCTTGATCGGGCGCTTGTCGTTGCTCGCCCGGGCAGTATCCACCTTCTTCACCAGGTGGAGATCGACGAACGGTCCCTTGTGCAATGAACGCGGCACATCGGCCTCCTGTTACTTACGCGAACGGCGACGCCGCACGATCATCTTGTCGGTGCGCTTGTTGCTGCGCGTCTTGTAGCCCTTGGTGGGCGTACCCCAGGGCGACACCGGATGGCGGCCACCGGAAGTCTTGCCCTCACCACCACCATGGGGGTGGTCCACCGGGTTCATCACCACGCCGCGCACCGTCGGACGGATACCGCGCCAGCGCTTGGCACCCGCCTTGCCCAGAGAGCGCAGGCTGTGCTCGTTGTTGCCTACCTCACCGATGGTGGCACGGCATTCGACCAGCACCCGGCGCATCTCGCCTGAGCGCAGGCGCAGGGTGGCGTAGGTGCCTTCCTTCGCCACCAGCTGCACCGAAGCGCCGGCCGAGCGTGCGATCTGGCCACCCTTGCCTGGCTTGAGCTCCACATTGTGGATCTGCGTGCCGAGCGGAATGTTGCGCAGCGGCAGCGCATTGCCGGGCTTGATCGGCGCATCGACCCCCGAATGGATCGGCTGCTCGGCCACCGCGCCACGGGGCGCGAGAATGTAGCGGCGCTCGCCGTCGGCATACTTGATCAGCGCGATGTGCGCGGTGCGGTTCGGATCGTACTCGATCCGCTCGACGACACCGGGTACGCCATCCTTGTCGCGCTTGAAATCGATGATGCGGTAGTGCTGTTTGTGACCGCCGCCCTTGTGACGGGTGGAGATGCGGCCCGCGTTGTTGCGCCCGCCGGTCTTGCTCTGCTTTTCGAGCAGGGGCCGGTAGGGATCACCCTTGTGGAGCTCGGGCGACACGACCTTGACGACAAAGCGACGGCCGGGCGATGTGGGTTTGGCTTTTTGGACTGGCATCTGACTGTCCCGTTACTCGACCGGCATGAAATCGATTTCCTGGCCATCGGCCAGACGAACATAGGCTTTCTTCCAGCTCTTGCGCCGGGAAAGGCCGCGCTGGGTGCGCTTCACCTTGCCGCGGACATTCAGCGTGCGTACGGTCTCGACCTTGACGTCGAAGAGCTGTTCGACCGCAGCCTTGATCTCGGGCTTGGTCGCATCCGGCAGTACCTTGAAACCATAGTGGTTGCTGCCATCGGCCAGCCGCGACGTCTTCTCCGAGACGTGGGGCGCGAGCAGCACCTTGTAGAGGCGTTCCTCGTTCATGCGAGCATCTCCTCGAACTGCTTGAGCGCGCCCACGGTCATCACCACCTTCTCGAAGCTCAGCAGGCTGACCGGATCGGTCGCGACCACGTCGCGCACGTCCACGTCCTTCAGATTGCGAGCGGCGAGGTAGAGATTCTCGTCCACGCTGTCGGTCACGATCAGGACGCTATCCAGAGCCAGCTCCCGAAGACGACTCACCAGTGCCTTGGTCTTGGGGGCCTCCAGATTGAAATCTTCCACCAGCACCAGGCGATCCTGACGGACCAGCTCGGAGAGGATCGAGCACATGGCCCCGCGGTACATCTTGCGGTTGACCTTCTGGGAATGATCCTGCGGCCGCGCGGCAAACGTCACGCCGCCTCCACGCCAGATCGGGCTGCGAATGGTGCCCGCCCGGGCCCGACCGGTTCCCTTCTGGCGCCATGGCTTGCGGCCACCGCCACGGACATCGGCCCGGGTCTTCTGCGCACGAGTGCCCTGGCGACCAGCGGCCATATAGGCGACGACGACCTGGTGGACCAGCGCCTCATTGAATTCGCGACCGAAAGCCACCTCGGAGACTTCGACCGCCTTGCCTGCACCCGTTCCTGGCAACGCAATACTCAGATTCATCTCACTTCCCTCTGTTGCCTCGGCCTCAGGCGCTCGCCCGTACCTTCACTGCCGGACGGACGATGACATCGCCGCCGGCGGGACCCGGTACTGCACCTTTGATGAGCAACAAGCCGCGCTCCACGTCCACGCGAACAATCTCCAGGTTCTGGGTGGTCACCCGAACGTTGCCCAGGTGGCCGGCCATCTTCTTGCCCTTGAATACCCGGCCCGGGGTCTGGCACTGGCCAATGGAGCCCGGAGCACGGTGGGACAGCGAGTTGCCGTGGGTCGCATCCTGGGTGCGGAAATTCCAGCGCTTGACGACGCCGGCATAACCCTTGCCCTTGGATGTCGCGGTCACATCCACGTGCTGACCCGCTTCGAAAGCATCCAGCGGCAGGACGTCGCCGGCGCCGAACTCTTCACCTTCACCTTCTGCGAGACGGAACTCCCAGAGGCCGCGCCCGGGCTCCGTTCCGGCCTTGCCGAAGTGGCCGGCCGCCGGCCGGGAGACCCGACCCGGACGGCGCTCGCCGGTGGTGACCTGCACCGCCCGGTAGCCATCTGCATCTTTCGTGCGGACCTGGGTGACGCGATTGGCCACGACCTCGACCACGGTCACGGGAATGGACTCTCCCGCCGCCGTGAAGATCCGGGTCATGCCCGTCTTGCGCCCTACGACTCCGATTGCCATTTACCTTGCCCTCGTGCGTAGCCTTAACTTAAGGCCGCGACAACAGCGACGCCGATCCCCCACAGGGCAAGATCTGCGTCTGAATTATTCCCATCGCCAGCCGCCTGTTGCGGCCTTGTAGTGCAGCGCAGGCATCGATCCGGCGCTGGCCGCCCCCGGATGGACCCCGGCGCGGCAACGGCAGCCATGGCCGCCGTGGAAAGTTCAGCCCTGCATCAGCCGAGGCTGATTTGTACGTCTACGCCCGCAGCCAGATCGAGCTTCATCAGGGCATCGACCGTCTTGTCGGTCGGCTCGACGATGTCCATCAACCGCTTGTGCGTACGAATCTCGTACTGATCGCGCGCATCCTTGTTGACGTGCGGCGAGGTCAGGACGGTGTACTTCTCTTTCCGGGTCGGCAGCGGGATCGGCCCGCGCACCTGCGCACCGGTACGCTTCGCCGTATCGACGATTTCCTGTGCGGAGACATCGATCAGACGATGATCGAATGCCTTCAGACGAATGCGAATGCGCTGGTTCTGCACCTGACCGAAACTCCAAACTCTAGTAGCGGATTCACCCGCTCTCAGGCCCTTGCGGGCAGTGCTCATCGGATGGGTGACCGTCGCACGCCTGACCATTCGTCGAAACGAATCCGGGGCGCTGGCCAACGGTGGTCCTTTTGGGGGGCCGTCCGAAGAGGAGGCGGAATCTTAATGATGACCCAGGCAGGAGTCAACAACTCTCTGCCGGGGGCAGCGCGAAAAGTCTTACTCGATGATCTTGGCGACGACGCCGGCGCCGACGGTACGACCGCCTTCGCGA
>JAFIFL010000172.1 GCA_020832055.1 Gammaproteobacteria bacterium | reverse complement strand
GGCAGCGCGCCACGCGATCGGCCCATCCGCCGTTGGCGGATAGGGCTCTCCCACAAAACATTCATTCCCGGGGAGCTGGTGGCTTACAACGGCCAGACGATGGGAAGCAGCACGGCCGCCACTGCGAACACCACGATCTGCAGAGGCAGGCCGAGCTTCAGATAGTCCACAAATTTGTAGCCGCCCGGGCCCATCACCAGGATGTTGGCGGGGTGGGATACGGGGCCCGACAGGCTGGCGCACACCGCAATGGCCACCGCCATCAGCGGTGCTGCCGGCGACACCCCGAGTTCGACGGCCAGCGACAGCGCCAGCGGCGCCATGATCAGCACCAGGGCGGCGGCCGGGATCATGAGCGTACCGATGGTGGTGATGGCATACAGCCCGGCGATCACCGCCCAGGGGCCGAGCGGGCCCAGCAGACCGAGCACGCCACCGGCGAGATAACTGGCCGCGCCGGTCTGCTGCATGGCGATGCCCAGCGGAATCATGCCGGCAATCACGAAGATGGTCCGCCACTCGACGGCACCGTAGGCCTGATCCATGGTCAGGCAGCGGGTCAGCACCATCAGGGTGGCCGCCACCAGCGCTGCCACCGAGATGGGCATCCACCCGGTCATGGCCAAGGCGACCATGCCCAGCATCAGGGCGCCGGCCAGGGGCGCCTTGCTGGAATCCACGGGTTTGGTATGGACCGGATTGAGGACGATCAGGTCTTCGTCGTCGTTGAGCAGGGCAAGCCGCCGCTTGGGGCCGACGATGAGCAGGGCGTCGCCAGCGGCCAGGGGCATGCTGCCGAGCGCCGAACGGCGTGATTCGCCGTCGCGCCACAGGGCGGCCACTTCCACCTCGTAGCGTTCCCGCAGCTGCAGGTCCGCCACCGTCCGCCCCTGCAGCCGCACCCGGGGATGCAGTGTCGCTTCCACCAGTTCCAGTTGGCCCAAGTTGAAGACGTCCAGATAGGGGGCGGCGTCGTCGAGAATCTCCAGTTGCTGCAGCCCGCGCAGGACGTCGAGATCCTCCTCGCGGCCCTGGATCAGCAGCAGATCCGCAGCTTCCACCACCTCGTCGGAGCCCGGCCACTCCTTCAGGTTGCCCTCGTGGAAAATGCCGAGCAGACGGAAGTCGAAGGCATCGCCGAGCCGGTTCTCCGCCAGCGTGGTCCCGGCCAGGGCCGAGTCCTTGGGTACCCTCAGCACGAACAGGCGTTCGTCGAGCTGATAGGTTTCCTCGAGGTCGGTGGGCGTGAGCCGGGATACGGCGCTGAACTCCTTGGATGCGCCCAGCTTCTCGAGGTTGTCCTCGGCGCACTGCAGCAGCAGACGGTCGCCGGCGGCCAGGGGCAGGTTCGACAGCCGGGTCCGGCGGACAGTGCTGCCACGGCATATGGCCAGCACGTTGGCGGCGTGCTGTTCCCGGAACTGGCGATGCCGCAGGTTCTCGCCGATGAGGGTGGCGTTCTCGTCGATCACCACCTCGACCATGGCGGATTTCTCCCACAGCTTCTCCAGCAGGATCGGCGCTTCGCGCTCGATGGCCAGGCTGTTCCAGCGCCTGAGCATCTCGAAGCGGTCCAGGCGGCCCTGGGCCAGCAGCACGTCGCCGGCCTGCAGGACCTTCTTGCGATCAGGCAGGGCCTCGGTGTGGCCGTGGCGGGTGACAGCGATGATGACCAGATTGGCCGAGGTGGGCAGGGCGGTGTCCGCCAGGGTCTTGCCCACGAAGACGGAGTCCGCCGGGACGCGCAGCGCGAAGATCCGTTCCTGCAGGCTGTACTGCTCGCGCAGATCGCGCTGTCCGGCCTGGGTGGTGGTGGTGTCGGTCTCGGGCAGCAGGTGGCGGCCGATCAGGGCCACGAAGGCGGTGCCGACCAGCAGCACCGGCAGGCCGATCCAGGCGAAGTCGAAGAAGCCGAAACCTTCCAGGCCGCCGTCGACCATGGTCATGCTGACCAGCAGGTTGGGGGGCGTGCCGATGAGGGTGGTCATGCCGCCGAGCAGGGTGCCGTAGGCCAGGGGCATCAGTACCCGGGACGGCGCAATGCCGGCAGCCCGGGCCACTTCCACGGCCACCGGCAGCATCAGCGTGGCCACGCCGATGTTGTTCATGAAGGCGGACAGGATGCCGCTGACCAGCATGAACACGGTGATCATCCGCACCTCGCTGCGCCCTGCCAGCGTCGCGACGTTGCGGCTGATGATGTCGGCGATACCGGAGCGGGTCAGGCCCTCGCTCAAGATGAACATGGCCAGGACCGTGATCACCGCAGCATTGCTGAAGCCGCTGACGGCCTCGGCGGGGGAGACCAGGCCGAGCATGGCCAGCGACGACAGCACCATCAGTGCCGTCAGGTCCATGCGCACCCACTCGGTGACGAACAGCAGCAATGAGCCGCCGAGGATGCACAGCACGAGGGCGATCTCGACAGTCATGCTTTACGCCTGCTCGGGTCCGGGATCTGCATCTTGCTGCAGCGGATCATTCTGGCCTATTTCCGTTTTCGGCACAGCCTTTGCGCAGGAACAGGTATTCGTGCGATTTTCAGTCTCGGAGGTCACCATCACAGGTGCAGGTAAGCGCCGGGGAGCGGACTTTGAGCAGTGATCGCAAGCCGGGGCGTGACCCCGAACGGATGGCTACATCCCGCCTGCTGGCGCTGATTTTCCCCGCCGTGCCGCTGTCGGCCATGGGGCTTCCGCTGGCCATCTTCGTGCCGCCCTTCTACGCCGCGCTGTTCCAGCAGAGCGGCATGGGCGCTGCCATGGCCATGTCCATGGTCGGCACGGTGTTCATGATCGTGCGCTTCTTCGACCTGTTCACCGATCCCCTCATGGGGGTGCTGGGGGATCGCTACCCGAGCCGCTGGGGGCGGCGCCGGCACTGGTGCGTCCTGGCCACGCCGGTGGTGATGCTGGGCGTGGTGGCGGTGTTCTTAGTCCCCTTTCCGGATCTGGTGTCGCCCGGCTATCTCATCGCCAGCATGGTGGTGTTCTACGTCGGGTCCACCATGTACACCATCACCCTGTTCGCCTGGGGCGCGGAGATGTCCCGGGATTACCACGAGCGGTCGAGGATCACCGGCGGCATCCAGCTCGCCCTGTTCGTCGGCAACTTGACGGTGCTGCTGCCGCCGGCCTACATCGAACTGGTGCTGGGCGAACCCCCTGGCGGCCGCGTGGCGCTGATCGCCTTCGGCTGTTACATCCTGGCGCTGCTGCCCATTGCCACTTTCCTGGCGGTGAAGTTCGTCCCGGAGCGGCCCACCGCGGCCGCGCCGAAGATCGGCTTCTGGCCGGGCACCAGACTGATCCTGAAAAACCGCTACATGCGGCGCCTGCTGATCGCGGATCTGCTGATCGGTATTCCGGCACCGGTGATGACCAGCGTGTTCATCTTCTTCCTGCGGGACGTCATCGGTGCCGGCTTGTGGACCTCGGTGATTCTCATCGCCAATACTGCGGTGACGGTGATCGGCGTACCGTTCTGGGTCTGGGTGTCGCGCCACCTGGGCAAGCATCGGACATTCTGTCTCTCGGCGATTCTGGCCTGCCTGAACGTCGGTTTGTTCCTCACCCTGCAGCATGGAGAGGTGTTCAAGTTCGCGGTGGTGGTGACGGTGGCCGGTTTCATCTTCGGTGCCCACTCCATGCTGATCCGCTCCATGGCGGCGGACACCGTGGATGAGGACAATCTGGAAAGCGGAGGTCAGCGTACCGGGCTCTACTACTCCCTGATCACCATGACCCAGAAGATCGGCGGGGCGGTGGGTATCGGCGTAGCCTATCCGCTGTTGGGATTCTTCGGATTCGATCCCACGGCTACCGAACAGACAGAGCAGGCCATCAATGCCATTCGCTACACCTATACCTTCCTGCCGGCGCTGGCACTGATCGGTGCGGCGGCAGTGATGTGGAACTTCCCGCTGGATATCATCCGTCAGCAGAGGCTTCGTGCCGAACTCGAGGCCCGGGACCGGGAGCGGGGTATTCTCGATTGAGCAGACCATTGCAGGGACAGGAGTCTTGCCCGTGAGTGATCGTGAGCAGCAGTACGAGAAGATGCGCAGCGGCAGAGGTTTCGTCGCCGCGCTGGATCAGAGCGGCGGCAGCACGCCCAAGGCCTTGAGCCTTTACGGCGTGGCCGAAGACAGCTGGTCCAATGACCGGGAAATGATGGACCTGGTGCATGCCATGCGCACGCGCATCATCACCAGCCGGGCCTTCGACGGTGACCGCATTCTGGGGGCCATCCTGTTCGAGGACACCATGCGGCGCGCGATCACGGATCAGCCTACGGCCGCCTACCTGTGGCAGATGAAGCAGGTGGTCCCCATCCTCAAGGTGGACAAGGGTCTCGAGGCAGAGGCGGACGGTGCACAGCGCATGAAACCCATGCCCGGGCTCGACGCGCTGCTCGCTGACGCCAATGACCACGGCATCTTCGGGACCAAGATGCGCTCTGTGATCAAGCAGGCCGACCGCCGGGGTATCGATGCTGTCGTCGGTCAGCAGTTCGAGGTCGCCCGGCGCATCCTGGCGGCGGGTCTGGTGCCGATCATCGAGCCGGAGGTGGATATCCACTGCCCGGCCAAGGCCGAGGCGGAAGCCCTGCTGCTGGCCGCCCTGGCAGAGCAGCTCGATGCCCTGGGCGCGGATCAGAGCGTGATGCTGAAGCTGACTCTGCCGGAGCAGGACGACTTCTATGCACCCTGCGTGTCCCACCCCAGGGTGCTGCGGGTGGTGGCGCTGTCCGGCGGCTACAGCCGGGAGCAGGCCAATGCCCGTCTGGCGCGGCAGCACGGCGTGGTGGCCAGCTTCTCCCGGGCCCTGACCGAGGGCCTGTCGGTCGGGCAGAGCGACGCCGAGTTCGAAACCACCCTCGATGCGGCCATCGACAGCATCTATCGGGCGTCGCTGACGTGAATGGGGCTTCGGACACGCTCCCCCGCCTCGCGGCGGGGGCGGTCCTGGCCATCGCTATCGGCTACATCCTGCACATCGGCCGACCGATCCTGGTACCGCTGGTGCTCGGCGTCTTCGTGGCCTACATCTTCATGACCATTACCGACTGGCTGCGCAACGCGCCTGTGGTGGGTCGTTTCCTGCCCGGCTGGCTCGCCCATGTGGGGGCCCTGGCGCTGATCGTGGCCGTGATCTGGGGTCTGGTGCTGATGGTGACCGGCAATATCGCCCAGGTGGAGCGGCAGATGCCGGTGTATCGGGAGAACCTGCAGGCCCTCATCGATCGCTTCTCCGATCTGCTGGCGCTGGAGGAGGTGCCGACGCTGCCGGAAGTCTTCCAGCGGGCGGTGGCGGCCATCGATCTCGGCAAGGCCGTGGGCAGCACGGTGGGGGTGGTGGCTGCCATGCTGGGCAACATCCTGGTGATCTTCATCTACAGCGCCTTTGTGCTCATGGAGCGGCGGGCGCTGATGGACAAGCTCGAGCGCCTGGCGGACACGCCGGCCGGTGCCGAGCGCATTGCCGCGGCCCTGGGCGAGGTCAGCGAGCGCATTGGCCGTTACCTGACCCTGAAGGCCTTCGTGTCGGCGGTGGTGGGTATCGCGAGCTGGGCCATCATGCGTCTGGTGGGCATCGACTACGCGGAATTCTGGGCGGTGCTGATCTTCATCCTCAACTTCATTCCCTATGTGGGCAGTTTCATCGCCGTGCTGCTGCCGGTGGCCCTCTCCCTGGTGCAGTTCGGCACCCTGGGACCGTTCCTGGCGGCCCTGATCGGGCTGATGGCGGTGCAGGTGACCGTGGGCAACTTCCTCGAACCGAAGCTCATGGGGCGCTCGCTCAATCTGAGCCCCGTGGTGATCCTGCTGTCGCTGGCCGCCTGGAGTGCGCTGTGGGGCGTGGTGGGCGCGTTCCTTTGCGTGCCCATCACGGTGATCATGATGATCATCTTTTCCGAGTTCCGGGTGACCCGGCCTCTGGCCATCCTGCTGAGTCAGGACGGTCGCATCGATCCCGGTGAAGAGACGAAGACGGCTGCCGGGCGTACGGCATGAGGCCTGGGACGGGGCGGTCGATCCTCCCCGCGCTGGCGCCTGCATGGGCCTGCCGGGCACTTGCAGGCCGGCCGAATTTCCAGCACGGTTGCTGGTGGTTGTTTGATGCTACGGTTACGCTACCATCGACGGTGAGAGGCGATCGATCGGTGCTCAATCGAGAAGGAGGGGGTGTCAGATTGCGGCTGACCCGGGTGACGGATGCCGAAGAACTCGATCTCGCATCGCACACCCGCGCCGCCAAGCTGCACCAGCTGCGCGGCGGCGACGGCCCACCGCCTGACCAGCCACGGCCACAGGACAACGGCTGGGGGTCATTCCGGGTGGTCTCGGCCGCGCAGGACGGCGTTTGATGCTAGTCATGGTGGCGGCTGCGATGGCATCGCAGCGTCGCCGTTCCATTTCACATTCACGACATCAGGAAGGCGGGCTATGAGCACCCAGACGAAGACCGCACAGAAGGCGGGACAGATTCCCAGCAAGGAAGACATGATCGCTCGCGCCGAAGCCCTGCTTCCGGCTTTGCGTGAGCGCTCCGCGCAGGCGGAAAAGGACCGGCGGCTGTCCGACGAGACGGTGGCGGAGTTCCGGGCGGCGGGCTTTCACAAGATCATGCAGCCCAAGCGCTTCGGCGGCTTCGAACTCGGCATCGACACGGCAGCCGAGTGCATCCGCACCCTGTCCACGGCCTGCGGGTCGAGCGGCTGGGTGGCCAACCTGTTCATGATCCACAATTGGCAGGCCAGCCTGTTTCCGCTGAAGGCCCAGGAAGAGTACTGGGCCGAGGGTGACGATGTGGTCTGCTCGACGGTGTCCTTTGCGCCGAAGAGCGAAATGAAGGAAGTGGACGGCGGCTTCCGCCTCAGCGGGCGCTGGAAGTTCTCCAGCGGCTGTGACTTCGCCAGCTGGTTCATCATCATGAAGCCCAGCCCCACCTGCCTGGACTGGATGATGGTTCCGCGCAGCGACCTCACCATCGAGGACGACTGGTTCGTCGCCGGGCTCTGCGGTACTGGCAGCAAGGACCTCATTCTCGAAGACGTCTTCGTTCCCGAGCATCGGCGCCTGAAGATCACTGACATCGCCACCGGCAACACCCCGGGGTCCAAGGTTCATGACGTGCCGCTGACCCGGCTGCCCTTCGGCTGGTCGGCGATCTGGGGCATTCCCTGTGCGCTGATCGGCATGGGCCAGGGCATGGCCGCTGCCGTGCAGCAGACCCTGAAGGGCAAGAAAGCCCTGTTCACCGGCGAGCAACAGGTGGAGCGGGTGGCCAACCAGATCAAGATGAGCGAGGCGCTCACGGACATCCACGCGGCTGAGTTGATCATGCGTCACCGCCTCGCCGAGTTGAACCGTTGGGCTGATGCCGGCATCACACCCACGCCCCTGGAGGCCCTGGCCTCCCATCGGGATGCCGCCTACGTGGCGCGGCTGATGGGCAAGGTGGGGCAGAATCTGGCGCAGATGGCCGGTGCCACGTCTGTCTACCTTGGCAATCCCATCCAGCGCTTCCAGCGCGACATCAACGTCGGCGTCACCCACGTCTCCCTGGTCTGGGAAGAGGCGGCGGAGAACTACGGCCGGACCCTGTGGGAGCTTCCGCCCAAAGGGCAGTGATCCGCTGACGGAAGGCTGGCCGAGAGGCCTCTTGCATTGAATTACACTCGGGTGTAATTTGCGCAGCAGGAGGCCTCCCGTCCCATGAGCAACCGATGACCTCAGCCAAGCGACGCCCGCCGCGACGGTCAGCCCATATCGAGCAGGAGGCGAGCATTCTCGCCCTGGCCCGGGAGGAGCTGACGCGCTGCGGTTATGACGGCGTGACCATGCAGGCTCTGGCCGATCGCGCCGGGGTGGTGAAGAAGACCCTCTACAATCGCTATGGCAGCAAGGACGGTCTGCTGCTCACGGCCGTCGCCGAGATCCTCGACAGTTATCGTGGTCGGGCAGCGCAGATCGAGCCCGGCATTCCCGCCATCATCGCGGTCCGCAGGGGCGGCAACCGGCAGTTGGTGGCCACCCCCGAATACGCCGAGGCCATGACCCGGGCCCTGATGCAGGCCGATGCGGACCATCCGCTGGTGGACCTGCTGCTCGGGCAGGCCATGACCAGTCAGGTCCGGCATCTGGAGATCGCGGCCGGCCAGGACGAGCTGCGCCCGGGCATCGAGCCGCGGGCTCTGGCTGAGCAGCTCACCGGACACAGCTGGGGCCTGATCCTGCTTTGGGTGAAGGGGCTGTTGCCCTTGGCGACCTTCGAGCAGCAGTCGCTGACCGGGATGCTCACCCTGCTGGTGGCGGTGACCCAAGGTCCGCGTCACGACGCGCTGGCGGCCATGCTGGCTGCTGCCCACCCTCACCGCAGCGGGGACTCCCCGACAGCCGGATCCCCGCGAAACACATCCGGGGAAGCCCATGCAGCTTCCCTGACACCATCGCTCATCGGAGGGCAAACATCATGAATCAGCAGGAAATCGCCGAGCTTCGTGCCCTGATGGAGTACGAGGCCAATCGTACCGAGCCGCCCAAGGCTTTTCCGGATCTGCCGGACCTGCCCGCCGGCCGCTATACGGACCCGCGCTTCTACGAACTCGAGATGGAGCACATCTGGCAGAAGTCCTGGCTGCTCGCCGCCCATATTGACGAGCTGCCGGAGCCCGGTTGTTTCCGGCTCTGGGACAATGCCGGTCAGCCGGTAGTGCTGGTGCATGCCGAGAGCGGCCACATTAATGCCTTCTACAACACCTGTCGGCACCGCGGTGCGCCCATCGTCACCGAGCCCGAGGGCAAGCGCCCGCGGCTGACCTGCAAGTATCACGGCTGGTCCTACAGTCACGACGGTGAGCTGCTCGCTGTCCGCGACCCGGAGGACTTCCGCGACCTGGATTTCTCCTGCCGCAGTCTGATCAAGGTCCGCTGTGAGCGCTTCGGCAATCTCATCTTCGTCAATTTTGACGACGAAGCGCCGACGCTGCTGGAGTGGCTCGGCCCCATTGCCGATGAATGGAAGGAGTTCCAGTTCGACAAGTGCCGCCTCTCCGGCAAGCACATCTTCGATCTGCCCTGTAACTACAAGATCGCCATGGAGGCGAACACCGAGGTCTACCACGTCCCGAGCATCCACCCGAAGACGGTGGCGCCGGCCCTGGATCATCGTCGCAACGTCAACACCCTCTACCCCAACGGCCACGGCCGCATGATCGCGCCGGGCAAGAAGATGGACGCGCCTCCCGCCTACGAGGTCAAGGACGACAACATTCGGGTCATCGACACGGTGGGGGAGATTGCCCGCACCTGCACCCAGTCCTACGGCGTTTTCCCGAACTGGGTGTCGCCGCTGACCCACACGCGGCTGCCGCCGCTGTTGTTCTGGCCCAACGGCATCGACAAGTGCCGGCTGGAAACCTGGACGCTGCTGCACGACTGGGGCGACGGTCCCAAGCCCGACATCGGTGATTTCTGGACCACCCCGGACGGCTCCGAGCTCAATGCGGTGCTGCAGGAAGACACCCAGTTCGCGGCCTTCATCCAGAAATCCATGGAGTCCAAGGGCTTCAAGGGCGTCCCGCTGTCCTATCAGGAGGCGCGGATCTACCACTGGAACCAGAATGCGGATCGCATGATCGGCATCGACAACATCCCGCCGGAGCTGCGCGTCGAACAGGTGATCGGCGAGGAGTGGATCTATCCGAATGATCCGCGCATCGATGAGATGGCCGAAAACGAGAAAGCTCAGCGACGGGACGCGGGCTGATCCGGAACAGCGCTTCTGCGTGCTCACCGTGGGAGTTCGCCAAGAACGTTCGTTCACGCTGTCGCGGAAGAAACTTGCGATGC
>JAFIFL010000171.1 GCA_020832055.1 Gammaproteobacteria bacterium | reverse complement strand
TCGCCCCAACTGTGGGAAGGCCCTAATCGCGCAGCGATTGGGCCGATCTCGTGGCGTCCTGCCGGAGCTGACCGCACTGCCTTGGCTGGACCGCATCGAGATCGGCGCATTTCGCTGCGCGAAATAGCGCTCTCCCACAACGGCTATGCCGCCGTCGCCTCCGCTTCCTTCTCGGCATCACGCAGGCCGAGGAAGTACGTATCGTCCAGCGCCGCGTGGGCTTCAGCGAAACCGATCTGCAGGGAATCGATGAATTCGTGCAGCCCCTGCTGGGTCAAGGTCGAGACGTCCAGATCGCCCAACGCCCGCTGCAGACGCACCACCACCCGCAGCGGATGCTCGCCGCCGCCGAGGACGTCGATGCGATGAATCAGTTCGTCGAGGCAGCGCAGCACAGCACGCGGAAAACGCCGCGACTGCAGCAGGAAGCGCAGCACGTCGTCACGCTGCACCCGTACCTGCATCTCAAGCCGGTACATCTGATAGCCGGTCAGGGACTTCAGCACGCTCATCCACTGGATATTGTCGAAGCTGTCCGCAACGCCCGCCACGTCCCGATTGAGCAGGCTCGCCGTGCGCACGTCGAGAATCCGCGTGGTCATGTCCGCACGCTCGAGCTTGCGTCCGATCTGGATGAAGGCGTAACCCTCATCGTGATTCATGCAGCCGGCCAGCAGGCCGGTAACGGTCTGGCTGCGCCGGATGATTTCCTTGAGATAGGCAAAGCGGCCGCGCTTGGACAGCCCGCTCTGCAACTGATCACGGGTGAAGTGATGCAGAGCATTGATCTCCTCCCAGGCCTCCCGCGGGATCGCGTCACGGAAGGTACGGGCGTTCTCCCTGGCCGAGGCGATGGTGGCGAGAATGGACTGTGGATTGTCACGGTCCGCCATCAGGAAGCGCAGCACCTTGGTTTCGTCGGCAGCATCGCCATACTTCTCGGCGAACGCTGCGTCCGCGCCCATGATCATCACCAGGGGCCGCCACCCGGGCGCGATGCCCCGCGGCAGATCGAGCATGAGATTGCCGTTGACGTTGATCAGACGGGCGACGTCCTCGGCACGCTCGAGATAGCGCGCCATCCAGTACATGTTGCCTGCGACACGAGCCAGCATCAGCTGCCCTCCTCGTCCACGACCCAGGTGTCCTTGCTGCCACCCCCCTGGGATGAATTCACGATCAGTGACCCCTTGCGCAATGCCACCCGGGTCAGTCCGCCCATGGTCACCGCATGACGATCACTCGACAGGATGAAAGGCCGCAGGTCGACGTGTCGAGGCTCGACGCTGGAACCGATCAGCGTCGGCACCGTCGACAGCGTCAGCATGGGCTGGGCGATGTAATTGCGGGGATTCTTGCGCACCAGCTGCTCGAACTCCGCCAGTTCCTTCTTGCTGGCCTTCGGTCCCATGAGCATGCCATAGCCGCCTGACTCGTTGGCGGGCTTCACCACCAGTTTGTCCAGATTATCCAGCACGAACTCGAGATCTTCCTTGCGTTCGCAGACATAGCTCGGGACGTTGGGCAGGATGGCCTTTTCGCCGAGGTAATAGCGGATCAGTTCGGGCACGAAGGTATACACCGCTTTGTCATCAGCCACCCCTGCTCCGGGGGCATTGGCCAGGGCGACATTGCCTTTCTTCCAGGCGCGCATGAGCCCCGGGACGCCCAGCGTCGACGCAGGGTCGAACACTTCCGGATCGAGGAACATGTCGTCGATGCGACGGTAGATGACGTCGACCCTGGCGCGCCCCTTGGTGGTGTGCATGTAGACACAATCGTCACTGCCGACCACCAGATCCTCGCCCTGAACCAGTTCACAGCCCATCTGCTGGGCCAGATAGGAGTGCTCGAAATAGGCCGAGTTGTAGATGCCCGGCGTGAGAATGACCACTTCCGGATGCGCAGCAGGCCGGGGGGAGAGCGCAGCCAAGGTGTCGAACAGCTGGGAAGGATAGTCATCCACCGGCCGGATCGTGTAATCCTCGAACAGTTCGGGCAGCACCCGCTTCATGACCAGCCGGTTCTCGAGCAGATAGGACACGCCGGAGGGCACCCGGAGATTGTCTTCGAGGACGTACATGGTGCCGTGCTCGTCGCGCACCAGATCCGAGCCGCAGATGTGTGCCCAGACTCCCAGCGGGGGATCCACACCCACACACTGAGGCCTGAAATTCACCGAGTTCGCAAGCAGACTGGCCGGAAAAACGCCGTCCTTGATGCAGCGCTGATCGTGATAGAGATCATCGATGAACAGGTTCAGGGCCCGGACCCGCTGGATCAGGCCTTTCTCGATGGCATCCCACTCGCGCTTGCGGATGATCCGCGGAATCAAGTCCAGGGGCCAGGAACGGTCAATGGACCCTTCTTCCTGGGTGTAGACCGTGAAGGTAATGCCCATCTCCTTGATGGACAGGTCGAGTGCCGCCTTGCGGGTGGCCAGTTCCTCGTCGGAGAGTCGGGCCAGGGTCGAAGCGAGCTTGCCCCCGCCAGGACGGATCCGTCCCCTCGCGGAGACCATCTCGTCGTAGAGTCCCGCTGCCGGATAGCCCTTCCAGTCGATCGTCATCCGCTGCTCCTCCTGAGGCCATTATTCAATTCCTGCACCCTACCGCGAGGCAAGCCATCGGCGTTGATTACGCACGCTGGGCGCTACAGCCACAGCCATCCCGCGCGAGTTCAGACCGGCGCCTCGAGGTCGAGCACATCGACGCTGACGTCCATGGTGTGCGGTCCGCCCCCATAGATCACACCATTCAATGGCGATACATCCGCGTAGTCACGCCCCCGGGCCAGAACGATGTACTGTTCGGTGGGCATCTGGTCATTGGTGGGGTCGAACTCGAGCCAGCCCACACCCGGCAGATAGAGCGAGAACCAGGCGTGGGAGGCATCGCTGCCAACGAGCTTCTTCTGCCCCTCAGGCGGGATCGTCTCCAGGTATCCCGACACGTACCCGGCCGGCAGACCGATGCCTCGCAAAGCCGCAATGGCCAGATGCGCGAAGTCCTGACAAACGCCCCGCTTGTCGCGCCAGACCTGGGCCAGGGGAGTGGAAATCGTGGTCGCTGTCGGATCGTACTTGAAGTCCGCGAAAATCCTTCGCGTCATCTCCATGGCCGCTTCCATGATGCCCCGCCCCGGCTGAAATGATGCCAGAGCGTAAGTCGACAGTTCAGGCAGCGTGCGCACCAGTGCAGAGTCGCAGATGAACTGTTGCATCGACCTCAGGTCCGGATCCTCGCCAGCGCGAATGGCATCGCGGATCTCCTCCCATGGCCGCTCGGCGCCCAGCTGCAGCTGGGCCGGGGCGGCTTCCGTCACCACCTCGCTGACCATGCTGACCACGAGTTCAGTGTGGGGCGACTCGACGCCGAAATAGGTGACCCGATTGCCGAAGTAGTCGCGGCGCTCCCGCATCACCTTGGGCGTGGGCGTCACCGTCAGCAGGTAGCGATGACAGTGCTGCCGACCTTCGCTGGAAGGCGTCAGTCGGGCTTCGTTATGACAGAGCGTCACGGGTTCCGAATAGTCGTAGCGTGTGACATGAGTGACCCGGTAGCGCATGGTTTCAGTCCGTCTCCGGCAGATCGTCGTCGACGTCGCGTCTCACCGCCACCAGTTGCTGGGTCGGCTGGACATGGGTGAAGTAGGCCTGATCGAGCGCTGCGGTGGCCGCCGACAGCTCCCTGTCCACACCGTCGAGAAACGCCGCCAGCTGCTCGCGCTGATGGGGCGCCGCCGCATCACCCGCCAGCAGATCAGGAGCCTCGGCCAGCCGAACCAGCGTGCTGGCCTGCAGCAGTGCGCGCTGGTCTGCGGCCAGTCCCCGCCGGGCACCACCGTCCCGGGGCAGGGCATCGAGATGCTTGGCCAGTTCCAGGACCTGATAAGCGAGGGAGCGCGGATTGCTCGTATCCAGCAGCAGCACCTGCACCGCGCTGGAAATGTCCAGCGCGGCACGATAGCGCCGGCGGTGCGTCATGACACTCTCGTTGGCGATCAGAAGCGCCTCGAGCAGTTGATGCTCCACGCCCTCCTTGGCCTCGCGCATCACGGTACTCTGCATCAGCAGAATCAGATTGCGGGCACGCTCCAGGCGTCGCCCGATCATCAGGAACTGCCATCCGTGCTCGTGGGTGGTGCTCTCGATGGTCAGACCGGTGAGTCCCACCAGGGCCGATACCAGGCGATCCAGGGTATTCTCCAGCGCCACCAGACCGGCCCGCGGCAGGCGGCGCTGCTCCTCCAGGGTCTCACTGATGTCGTCGATCACCCGCCAGGTGTCCGTGGACCAGCGATCGCGGACGCTCACCGCGCTGCGCTCGAGGGACTTGAAGGTGGCCGCCAGCGAGCCTTCCAGCGTGGCGTCACGCACAGTCTCGAGCAGGGTGTTCTCCACGAACTCGCTGCCGTTGACCAGGGTCGGTGGGGCAATGCCGCGCCCGGTCGACAACACCTTCAGGGCATACAGCAGAATCGACAGGCAACCGGCGTCGGCGGGATCGCCGTAGTCTCTCGATTCGTTGAACTTGCGCAACGCCGAACGCGCCAGCCGGGTCAGGAATTCCGAGCGCTCCGCGTGCCGACCCACCCAGTACAGGCTTTCCGCGGCCCGGCTCGGCAGACTCTCGAAGGCCACGGCAAAGCTCGGTACAGCGGCAGCCGGCCAGGAAATGAGGTGTTTCTCCTCATCCGACGCCAGCACCCAGGTGTCCTTGCATGTGCCCTGCAGGGATGCCGACAGCCCGCCGGAGATCTCACCCGGCACCGTCGTCCGCGTGAACCCCCCGGGCATGACCTGGAAGTGATCTTCCGTGGCCGACACGAAGCAGCGGGTAACGGCCGCACGGGGGCGCAACTCACCGTTCACCAGTGCCGGAGTGGTGGCGTTCACGCCCGGCTCCTGCCCCACGTACAGGCCCGGGTCGCGCTCGATCTTCGCTCGCCACTGCGCCAGTTCTTCTGCACTGAGTCCGCCACACCAGACAGCGGCCTGTCGATTGTGCTCGATGGACTTGATGACCAGCTGGTCCAGGTGTTCGAGGACGTATTTGCGGCTCTCGGCCTGACCGCACCACCAGGTGGGTATCGAATCGAGCTTCAGGTCCTCGCCGAGAAACTGCCGGGCAATGCGGGGCAGGAAGGGCAGCAGACCGGGATTCTCGAGAATCCCCGCACCCAACGGGCTGACGATGCCGACGTTGCCCCGGCGCGCCACTTCGAGCAGGGCTGGGATGCCCACCTGTGAACCCGGATCGAGCTCCAGCGGATCACACAGCAGATCCGGAACCCTTCGGAGAATCATGTCGACCAGCTTCAGTCCCTCGATCGTGCGCAACCAGAGGTGCCCTTCACGGACCGTGAGATCCTCGCCCTCGACCAGGGGGAATCCGAGATAGCTCGCCAGATAGGCGTGATCGAAATAGCTTGCATCCTGGGCACCCTGACCGAGGACGACCATGCGCGGATCGATCTTCTGGTGCGGTGCCCGCCCGGCAAGATCATTGCGCAGCGTACGGAAGAACCGGGCCAGCCGGTGGACATGCGTGGTCCGGATGAGATTCGGAAGGATGCGAGAACAGGCAATCCGGGTTTCCAGAGCGAGTCCGGCGCCGGCCGGCGCCTGGGTGCGGTCAGCGACCACCCGAAAGGCACCGTCGGGGCCGCGCACCACGTCGGCCGCATACAGGGTCAGCGCCGAGTGCTCGTGGGCCAGCGTGCCGTCGGCCGGCAGCATGAAACCGCTGTGCCGGAAGATCAGCTCGGCCGGCACCATGCCGCCTCGGATCAGATGCCTGGGTCCGTACAGATCCTTGAGGATGGCATCGAGGAGCCGCGCCCGCTGGGCCAGCCCGCCCTCGATCCGCGTCCAGTCATCGGCAGGAATCAGAAAAGGCACCGGATCGAGTTCCCAGGGCCGCCCGGTTCGTCCACTTTCGGACATGGCGCTGTAGCTGACGCCGTTCTCCCGGAACAGTCGGCGCGCTTCCTGCCGCCGGGCCTCGAGATCCCGACCACCAAGCTGCTGGAACGCGCTGAGCAGCGATTGCCAATGTTCCCTGACCTTGTGCCTCGATCCGTCCGGCGTCGACGACCAGAGCTCGTCGTAGCCACCGCGCTCATCCATGTAGCCTGGCGGCAACAGGGTGCGAGGGTCCTTCAGCTGCGCCTCACTCATGATTGCCGACCTTGCTGGAATACAAGGGCCGAGTCGCATCCTGGCATGCGACGCTTCAACGCCCGCGCCTCAGATCGAGCGTTAGAGGGTAGTCCGGATTGATCTCGGACGGCGGTGGCTCCATGGGCCGACGGACGCTGCCCTCGGCGATGAAGCGGCCGCGGCTGCCGAGATCGGGCTTGGCTTCGATCACACCCGGGGTATGCCCGAAATTCCAGAACCGGGTCACCCGGCGCGACTCCGCCGCGTTGGCATTCACCGGGAAGTCGTCGTAGCTGCGTCCCCCGGCATGGCTGACGTGATAGGTACACCCGCCCACGGACCGACCGTTCCAGGTGTCCACGAGATCGAACACCAGCGGCGAGTCGACACCGATGGTGGGATGCAGCGCGGACGGTGGCTGCCAGGCCCGATAGCGCACACCCGCGACGTACTCGCCACGCACACCAGTGGATCGCAACGGAACCCGACGGCCGTTGCAGGCCACCTCGTAGCGACTGTCGGTGAGGTTGGTCAGCTTCACCTGCAGCCGTTCCACCGAAGAGTCCACATAGCGGGCAGTGCCCTGGGAACTCGATTCCTCGCCGAGCACGTGCCAGGGCTCGATGGCGGCCCGCAGCTCCATGTCGATGTCGGCGATGCGAACGTTGCCGTAGTGGGGAAAACGGAACTCGAAGAACGGCGCAAACCAATCGAGTTCGAACCCGTAGCCAGCCTCCCTAAGATCCGCGACGACCTCCCGCATATCCGCCCAGACGTAGTGCGGCAGCATGAAACGGTCGTGCAGGCTGGTGCCCCAGTGCACCAGCGGCCGCTTCAGGGGGCGCTTCCAGAACAATGCCACCAGGCTTCGCAGCAGCAGCATCTGCACCACGCTCATGCGCGCATGGGGAGGCATCTCGAAGGCGCGCAGCTCCAGCAGCCCGAGGCGGCCAGTGGGGCTGTCCGGCGAGTAGAGCTTGTCGATGCAGAACTCGCTGCGATGGGTATTGCCGGTGAGGTCCGTCAGCAGGTGCCGCAGGGCGCGATCCACCAGCCAGGGTGGACCTTCGTCGTTCTGAGGCAGTTGCGAGAAGGCGATCTCGAGTTCGTAGAGCTTGTCGTCACGGGCCTCATCCACCCTCGGTGCCTGACTCGTCGGGCCGATGAACAGGCCGGAGAACATGTAGGACAACGCCGGATGGTTCTGCCAGTAGGTGATGAGGCTGCGCAGCAGCGAGGGCCGCCTGAGCAGCGGTGAATCTGCCGGGCTGGCACCGCCGAGGGTCACATGGTTGCCACCTCCGGTTCCCGTATGGCGCCCATCGAGCATGAACTTCTCGGTCCCGAGCCGGCATTCCCTGGCCAGTTCATAGAGCCGCTCGGTGTTGAACACCAGATCGTCGAAGTTCTCGGCCGGATGAATGTTGACCTCGATCACGCCCGGATCCGGCGTCACCGCGAATTTGCGCAGGCGCGGGTCGCGGGGCGGATCGTAGCCTTCGATGACCAGCGGAATCTTCTCGAGCGCCGCCACGTCCTCGATCAGTGCGATGAGTTCGAGCCAGGCTTCGAGCCGGTTCAGGGGCGGCAGGAAGACGTGCACCACGCCCTTGCGGGCTTCGACGCACAAAGCCGTCTTGACCACCCGATCGCCTTCCACCAGCCCGCCACGTCGGGGCTCGAGCTTCTGCTCCTTCACTTTCGGTGCGGCGGAGCCTCGAACTGCCAGCGGATGTCCGACCATCTGTGCGGGCAGCCGCCCACGGGGGCCGAAAGGATCCGGCGGCTGCTCATCGAGCCGCAGCTTGGCCTCTTTCTCGCTCTGCCAGGGCAGGCTGTCCAGAGGCAGCCGGAACCCGATGGGGGAATCCCCGGGCAGCAGCACGAGCTTGCCGCGGCGCAGCGGCCACGGGCTCGACTGCCAGCGTCCGGCCAATTCCGAATGTTCCAGCGGCAACACGTAGCCCACGGGTGCATTGAGGTCGGCCTGCAGACGTCGCAACAGGCTCGCGCGCTCGGAGGGATCATCGAGATCAGCCTGATCCGGGTCGACGTTGGGTGGCAGTCGATCCTCCTGCCAGAGCAAATAGAGCGCATCTTCATGGGCTGCCTGCAGACACCCTTCGGGCAGCCCCAGTCCCGCGACGAGCGCCTTGGCGAAGCGCTGCGCCTCGACGACGCCGTGGTCGAGAGAACGGTCAGGCGCGGCAAGCAGCGTCTCCCGCTGCCAGATCGGTTGCCCGTCCCGGCGCCAGTAGCAGGCCTTCTGCCACCGCGGCAGCGCTTCCCCCGGATACCACTTGCCCTGCCCGTAGTGCAGCACGCCGCCGGGGGCGAACTCCGTACGCATCCGGCGGGTGAGACGTTCAGCGAGATGGCGCTTCTCGACGCCGTCGGCATCGATGTTCCATTGCGCCGACTCCATGTCGTCGATGGAGACGAAGGTCGGTTCGCCACCCATGGTCAGGCGCACGTCGTCGGCCTTCAGATCGGCATCGACGCTGCGGCCGAGATCGCGCACCGCCTGCCACTGCGCATCGCTGTAGGGCTTGGTGACGCGAGGATCCTCGTGGATGCGCGACACCGTGTTCGAGTGGAAGAACTCCACTTCACAGACCCCGGTGCTGCCGGTAATGGGGGCGGCGCTGGAAGGTTCCGGCGTGCAGGCCAGCGGGATGTGGCCCTCACCGGCAAACAGCCCGGACGTAGGATCGAGGCCCACCCAGCCGGCACCGGCAATGTACACCTCGGCCCAGGCATGGAGATCGGTGAAGTCCTCTTCCGGGCCGGAGGGCCCGTCGATGGCGGGGATGTCCGACTTCAGCTGAACCAGATAGCCCGAGACGAAGCGCGCCGCCATCCCGAGCTGGCGCAGAATCTGCACCAGCAGCCAGCCCGAGTCCCGACAGGAGCCCCGGCGCAGCTCGAGGGTCTGCTCGCAGGTCTGCACACCCGGTTCCATGCGGATCGTGTAGCCGATGTCGGCGGCCAGACGCTGATTCAGCGCCACCAGGAAATCCACCGTCGGCGTCGCCGTCCGGGGCACCGATGCCACCCACTCCCGCAGCAGCGGCCCGTTCTCGGTGACCTCCAGGTAGGGCGTCAGGTCCCGGCTCAGGCGCTCGCCGTAGGCGAAGGGGTAGTGTTGGGCGGTTTCATCCAGGAAGAACTCGAAGGGATTGATCACCGTCATGTCGGCGATCAGTTCGACGTCGAATTCGAGTTCCCGGGCCCGCTCTGGAAACACCAGCCGCGCCAGCCAGTTGCCGAACGGGTCCTGCTGCCAGTTGATGAAGGGATTCTCGGGCTTCATCTTCAACGTGTAGGCAATGACCGGCGTGCGGCTGTGGGCCGCCGGCCGCAGCCTCAGCACGTGGGGATGAATCTCCACCGCACGATCGAAGCGATAGCGGGTGATGTGCCTCAGGGCGACGTGAATAGCCAATGCGCGACTCCGGGAATGATCCGGTCCGAGCAGCCAGACAGGCCCCGGAACCAGAGAAAGCCCCGTCTTCGCGCCGTTGCGCCAAGCCCGGGTGCTGCACGACCGGCCGCTGCGGAATGCCAACTGCCAAGAGCCGCAACGGACGGATTGGCTTCGATTCTCCGGCATCCGGTCCATGGGCGCAAAGACTTCCCCAAGGACCTGTCGCCGGATGCTGACGTTACCGCTTTGTGGGAGCGCCCTAGCCGGCAAAGCTGGATGGGCCGATCTCGAGGCGTTCTGCCGAAGCTGACGTCACCGCCTTCGCCGGAGGTCATCCAGATCGCTGCTCCGCT
>JAFIFL010000170.1 GCA_020832055.1 Gammaproteobacteria bacterium | reverse complement strand
CTGATCGGCGGTCGACAACCGCCCCAGTTTCCTGACGATCCGATCTTTCTCCAGGGTGGCGATCAACGGTTTGAGCACGGAAGGCTTGACCAATCCCGCCATCTGCCAGTCCTGAAGCAGGGCTTCGCCAGTGGCGAGCGGTTCGCGAATTTGGCTGGTGACAGCCATCAGAATCACATCCGGTCGGTTCTGATAGGTACTGCTGTGGATGATGACCGCGGGGCGCTGCTTGGCCGCTTGCAGGTTGGTGAACGGAAATCCCACCAGCACAACTTCACCGAAGCTATAGGTCATCGTAAACGGCGTCTTCGTCGTTGTCCCAGAGCTTGGCGAATGAAGGCTCCGAGGCTTGCGCATAGGTGCGGCGCAGGCGCCACTCCCGATCCCGCTGCTGCAGGAAGTCAATGAAGTCGTCTACCTCGGCGAGCCGATCGGGCGTGAGTTGTGAAAGCTTTTCCTGCACCTGTTTCAATTGCGGTTGCATCTTGGCTGTTCTCCACGCGAGCATCTGGCAGGTGTTGGTCCATAGACAGAGCTTGCATACTCTAGTCCGCATCGCTTACCGATTCACGGCTGCGGACACGGACGTACCGGCAAATCCTCCCGACCGCACGCGGTCGAGCCTACAGGCTATCTGCGTGGTCGATCTCCACGATTCGATCGTTGAGCAGCAACAGATCGCGCTCGATTCCGGGCTGTCGGACGCGGCGCTTCATGCTCATCGACAGTGCGAGGATCGGGGTGCTTTCCCGCCAGGTGCTGCCTCCGTCTCGGGTATGGGCGATGACGTCCCGAGAATGCCCGTTGGGTCCGCTGGCCGTGCCGCGGCTGACGATCACGCCGAAATCGTCGCTCGACCGGGCGAAGGCGATCCTCGCATATTCATTGAGCAGAACATTCCAGGTCCGGCCACCATCGATGCTGCGAATCAAGGCGTGGTTCGCACCATCGGTGCCGGTTGCCAGGAGCGTCGATTCGGACACGACGATCAGGTCGTGCAGGCGCGCGTAGCCGGTCTCGAGTGTCTCCTGGAGATGTCCGTCTGTGTCGAACACGAGGATCGAAGCGTCGGCCCAGGTGAGGTAGAGCTGGCCTTGGTGGTGACGAAGCGCGAGCGCCGGCGGGGTCTGTGCCTGTGGTGGCACCCCCCTGCTGATCGGTTGCCAGGATTTTCCCCTGTCCTCCGAGAGCAGCAGGGTGATCGTCGGTCTGGGCGGATTGGAGGTGCCATAATCAATGTCGAGTTGGAACAACAGGCCGAAGGCACGGCCGGCGTGGTCGAACACGACGTCGATGAGGTGACCTCGCAGCTCCGGGTAATCCACTCTGCGCCAGGTCGCACCACCGTCTTCCGTGATGAGCGCCGCCGTGCGGTGCTGGCAGGCTTCGGGGCAGCCCGTGGTGTCGTGAAACGTGACGAGTCCGCGGTTTTCGTCTGCAAAGGCGATGACGCGCGGGTGACAGCCCGTGTCCAACGACCGTGGAAGCCAGCTGCGGCCCCCGTCTGTTGTCTTGTAGACGATCGGTGCCTGCCCGCGACGGCGTCCCGTTCCCACGGCGTAGCCGACCACTCCATTCACGAAATGGAGATCCTTCAGGCTGTAATCGATGCGCGGCCCGATCCTCAGTTCGTAGTCACTGTGCGTCGGAACCGACTGCGCTGGGGCCACGCTGCCAGCGACAGAGTATTCATCGGCCGCGGCGAGCAGTTCGGTGGGCCAGTAGAGCCAGAGGACGGCGGCGAGCGTGACGAGAGGCCAGTGGTTGCGCGTCATGGGGTCCCACTCCTGTTGCCGCTCACCGTCACGATCATGCTCTCATCTCCCTGGTCTGATTGGCGAGCTTGCACTGCGCGGCCCCATGAAGTTAGAGTTCGCGCAGGTTTCAAAGCCCAAGGTTCCGAGAGAGTCGCGTGATTCGCAGTGTCGCCCATGATGCATTCGACGTTCGCCCCGCAGTCCTGCGGTCGGCGATGGTCGTTGCTCTGCGCCTGCGCTTTGCCCTGGAACCCGCCTCGCTATCCCTGCGACTGCCGGCCTTGCCGGCATTCTGACTTCTCCGCAGGGGCCCAGATGGCCCTGAGCGAACCGCTACCAGAACCTGCTTACCGAACCGATTGTCCCGGTCATGGCCGCGTGCCGTGCCGAAGCGAGGATTACTCCGAGGAAGAGTCATGAGTCGATACCGAATCGAGCGCGCCGCTGCTCGCGCCAACGCCATGCCCCACGCCAAGTACCGACCGTTCCAGCCGGTGGACCTGCCTGATCGGCAGTGGCCGAGCCGGACGCTGACCAAAGCGCCGCGCTGGTGCAGCGTCGATCTGCGGGATGGCAATCAGGCCCTGATCGATCCCATGCGCCCCGACGAGAAACTGCGCTTCTGGGATCTGCTGCTCGAGATCGGCCTCGAGGAAATCGAGGTGGGCTTTCCGGCCGCGTCCCAGACCGACTTCGACTTCGTCCGCCGCATCATCGAACAGGATCGCATTCCCGACGATGTGCTGATCCAGACCCTGTGTCAGGCCCGGCCGGAGCTGATCAGCCGCACAGTGGACGCGCTCGCCGGAGCGAAGCAGGCCATTTTCCATCTCTACAACTCCACCTCGACGCTGCAGCGGCAGGTGGTGTTCGGCATGAGCCGGCAGGAGATCATTCAGCTCGCCCTCGATGGCGTCGACAACGTGCTGCGTGAAATCGAACGCATCCCGGATACCGACATCACGCTGGAGTATTCTCCGGAGAGCTTCACCGGCACCGAGCTCGACTTCGCAGTGGAGGTCTGCTCGGCAGTGGCCCAGCGCTGGGGCGTGGGCCGTGGCCGGCCCATGATCGTCAACCTGCCGGCGACGGTGGAGATGTCCACGCCCAACATCTATGCCGATCAGATCGAGTGGTTCTGTCGCCACTTCCCCGAGCGAGAGCACTGCATCGTCAGTCTGCACACCCACAACGACCGCGGTACCGGCGTGGCGGCCAGCGAACTCGGCGTGCTGGCCGGTGCCGACCGGGTCGAAGGCACCTTGTTCGGCAACGGTGAGCGCACCGGCAACGTCTGTCTGGTGACCCTGGCCATGAACCTGTTCTCCCAGGGGGTGGATCCGGAACTCGATCTTTCGGATATGCGCCACATCCGCAGCGTGGCCGAGTCCTGCAACAAGATTCCCGTGCCCGTCAGGCATCCCTATGCGGGGGATCTCGTGTTCACGGCGTTCTCGGGCTCCCATCAGGACGCCATCCGCAAGGGCATGGCGCGGGTGGACGAGGATCGCTGGGCGGTGCCCTACCTGCCCATCGATCCCGCGGACGTGGGCAGCCACTACCGGGAAACCGTGCGGGTCAACAGCCAGTCCGGCAAGGGCGGCGTGGCCTTCGTGCTGGAGAATCACTTCGAGCTGACGCTGCCGCGGCCGCTGCTGGTGGAGTTCGCCAGGGTGGTGCAGGGCGTGGCCGACCGGGATGGCGGCGAGCTGAATCCGGCTGCCTTGCGCAACATTTTCGATGCGACATACCTGGACGTGGATGGACCCTACGCGCTGAAGCGCTACGACATCGCCAACGTCATTCTCGACGACGGTACGGAGGGGACGCGCTGTGATGCGGTGTTGAGTATCTCGGGTCAGGAACTGCCGAGCACGGGCGAGGGCACCGGGCCGGTGGAGGCCTTCGTGCATGCCGTGGAGCGGGCCATCAACGAGGGCTTCGGCGTCGAGCACTTCCATGAGCAGGCGGAAGAGACCGGCAGCGCGGCCCGGGCCCTGTGTCTGGTGGGTCTGAAGGATGCCGAGGGCGCGATCTGCTGGGGTGCGGGTGCCAGCCGCAATACCCTGACGGCTTCCTTCGAGGCGGTGCTGGCGGCCCTCAATCGGCGCTGGCAGGGCGCCTGAAGCCCTGCCGCGTCAGCCGTCGTCGCTGGGTACTTCGGTGGTGTCCACAGGTGTGGTCACCCGGGCGGTGCGGACCATGTTGTCCTTGATCTGCAGCACCTCGATCCGGTATTCGCCGATTTCCAGGCAACAGGGTGAATCCGGGATGATTTCGAGGTGCTCCAGAATCAGGCCGTTCAAGGTGCGCGGCCCGGTCAGGGGCAACTCCCAGTGCAGCGCCCGGTTGATGTCCCGCAGGAGTGCTGTGCCGTCGATGATGTGGGAGCCGTCGTCCTGGGGGTGCACCTCCGGAATGCGCGCCGCCAGATCGCTGGTGAACTCACCGACGATCTCTTCGAGGATGTCCTCCAAGGTGACGATGCCCTGGACGTCGCCGTACTCGTCCACCACCAGACCGATGCGCCGTTCCGCGTTCTGGAACTTCAGCAGCTGCACGTGCAGGGGTGTGCCTTCCGGAACGAAATAGGGCTCCTGGGTTTCCTGCATGAGCGCCGCCTTGGTCAGTTCCGGCGACCGCAGGAAACGCGCGGCGTGGCGCATGTGGAGGATGCCGAGGACCTCGTTGATGTTGCCCTTGAACACCGGCAGGCGGGTGTGGCTGGTGGCGCAGATCTGCTCGACGATCTCGCTCAAGTCATCCTCGATGTCGATGCCGTTGATTTCGGCCCGCGGGACCATGATGTCCTCCACCGTGACCTTTTCCAGATCGAGGATGGACAGCAGCATGTCCTGCCGCCTGACGGGCAGGGCCGCGCCTTCGTGCACCAGGGTGCGCAGCTCGTCCATGCTGAGCTTGCCTGCGCCTGAACCGTATTGCTCCGACTTCAGGAAGGGCTGTGCCAGGGCGTTGGCAAGGCCGTTGAGAATCCAGACCAGCGGATACAGCACGCGCAGCAGGGGCGTCAGGATGAATGACGACGGATAGGCAATGCGCTCGGGGGCGTAGGCGGCAATGGTCTTGGGCGCGACTTCCGCGAGCACCAGGAAGATGAACGTCAGCACGAAGGGGGCGAGGAGCACGCCGAGTTCCCCGAACTGGCGCAGGGCGATCAGGGTGCCGACGGTCGCGGCGAAGAAATTCACCGCATTGTTGCCGAGGAGGATGGTGCCGAGCAGGCGGTCGGGTCGCTCGAGCAGCCGGCTCGCTCGCAGCGCGCCCCGGTGGCCCTGTTTGGCCAGATGCAGCAGGCGGTAGCGGTTCAATGCCATCATGGCCGTCTCGGTGCTCGAGAAATAGGCCGAGAGGACGACGAGAATGGCGACGAGGCCGTAGAGATAGGGAAGCGGAAGATTTTCCATGGGATCCCTGAGGGCCGGTCAGGCGCCGAGGATGACCTCGATCACGAGTTTGCTGCCGAAGTAGGCCAGCATCAGCAGAACGAATCCAGCGAGCGTCCAGCGTATGGCTGTGCGTCCCCGCCAGCCGAGCCGATAGCGTCCCCACAGCAGGACGGCAAAAACCATCCAGGAACTCATCGACAGCACAGTGTGATGGACAACGCGCTGTTCGAACAGGTTGTCGAGAAAATAGAAGCCGGTGCCCATGGCCAGGGTCAGGAGCACCAGACCCACCCACAGCAGTTCGAACAGGACCCTCTCCATGGTCTGCAGGGGCGGCATGTTGCCCAGCACTGCGGCCGCCCTCCGCTGCCGCAGTTGGCGCTCCTGCCAGCCCGTCACCAACGCCTGACCCACCGCCATGGCCAGCACCGCATAGGCCAGAATGGCGAGGATGACGTGCGCCGCGAAACCGGGGTCGGGCGCCGGAATCGGTTCGAAGGCGCTGTCGAACAGCAGCGCACCGAGCAGCGTGAGGAGGGCCAGCGGCATCACCACCACCAGCATGTTCTCCAAGGGCCGCGAGATGGCCAGGGCCAGAATCAGCAACACGCTGGCCAGGGCCACCAGGGTGGCGACCCGGAACAGGCCGAGGTTCAGGCCTTCCGGGGTGATCAGCAGGCCGGATACCGCAAAGGCATGAGCGATGGCGGCGGCGCCGGTGAGGGCCAGCAGCAGAGGGCGGGGCGCGGGCTCCCGTCGGTACAGACCGACGACCTGCATGCCTGACGCGACCAGATAGATCCCGATGGCAGCGATGGCGGTGAGGGCCGTGATCATGCTGCTGCACTCTGGCGGTCACCCGGTCCGCCACCGGTAGCGATGGGGGCAGCGCAGGCAAGGCCGATAGCGCTGTCCCATTGCATGAAGCTGTCCATGTCCGATCCAGGGGCGGAAAACGGCAGTCTGCCACAGGCAGGACAGCAGACAGAAGCAGGCATCCGCGGCCGGAAGTACGCCTTGCAGGCAGACAGGCAAGCCCCGGAGGCGAGGCCGCGCTATAATCGCTGGCTAAATGTCAGCCAGCCCAGGGGACAGCAGCTCATGTTCGACAATCTCTCGGAGCGTTTGACCGAGGCCCTGAAGGCCATCGGCGGCAAGGCGCGTCTTACCGAGGACAATATCGGCGAAACCCTGCGAACGGTGCGCATGGCGCTGCTCGAGGCGGATGTGGCCCTGCCGGTGGTCAAGGCGTTCATCGACCGGGTGCGGGAGCGCTCCATCGGCATGGACGTCAGCTCCGGTCTGAATCCCGGGCAGGCCTTCATCAAGGTGGTGAAGGACGAACTCGTCCATGTCATGGGCGACACCCACAGTGAGCTCGAACTCAGCGTCAAGCCACCGGCGGTGATCCTGCTCGCCGGCCTGCAGGGCGCCGGCAAGACGACATCGGCCGCCAAGCTCGCGCGGCTGCTGAAGGAGCGCCACAAGAAGCGGGTGATGGTGGTCTCCGCCGACGTCTATCGCCCAGCCGCCATCGCCCAGCTCAAGACCCTCGCTGGTCAGGTCGGCGTGGAGTTTTTCCCGAGCAGTGCCGACCAGGATCCGGTGGCGATCTGCGAGGCGGCGCTGAAGGCTGCCCGCAACAGCGTCGTCGACGTGCTCATCGTCGATACCGCCGGTCGCCTGCACGTGGATACGGACATGATGGACGAGGTGGGCCGCATCCACCGAGCCACCTCGCCCGCGGAAACCCTGTTCGTGGTCGACGCCATGACCGGCCAGGACGCCGCCAACACCGCCAAGGCCTTCGGTGAGGCGCTGCCCCTGACGGGCGTCATCCTGGCCAAGGCCGACGGCGACTCCCGCGGTGGCGCGGCCCTCTCGGTACGACACATCACCGGCAAGCCGATCAAGTTTCTCGGTGTGGGCGAGAAGTCCGACGCGCTCGAGCCCTTCCATCCCGAGCGGATGGCGTCGCGCATTCTCGGCATGGGCGACGTGCTCAGCCTGATCGAGGAGGCCGAGCGTAAACTCGACCGCAAGAAGGCCGACAAGCTCGCCCGCAAAATGGAGAAGGGCCGCAAGTTTGACCTCGAAGACTTTCGCGACCAGCTGCAGCAAATGAACAACTTAGGCGGTGTGAGCGGCATGCTCGACAAGCTGCCGGGCATGGGCAACGCCGGCAAGCTGGCCCAGGTGGGTGCCAACGAGAAGATGTTCGGCCGCATGGAGGCCATCATCAATTCCATGACCGTCCACGAACGGCGCTATCCCGACGTCATCAACGGTTCCCGCAAGCAGCGCGTCGCCGCCGGTTCCGGCTCCCAGATTCAGGACGTGAATCGCCTGCTCAAGCAGCACAAGCAGATGCAGAAAATGATGAAGAAGCTCACCAAGAAGGGCGGCATGCAGAAGATGATGCGGGGCATGGGCGGCATGCTCGGCGGTCAAGGTGGTCCGGGCGGTATGCCGGGCGGCCTGCCTCCTGGGGGATTCAGGCGCTGATCGAACGCAAACGCAGGCCGCCTGCTGTGCACGCCGACGCAGTGCTCATTGAGCACGCCTTGCTGTTCCCAAGCCGATCACCTTGACGTAGAATACGCGGCCTTCACTGCAGCGCCTCGGAATTTTCCGAGGGACAGCAACAAGTTACGGAACCGGTATTCATGGTAACCATTCGTCTCGCGCGCACCGGCGCTAAGAAGCGCCCGTTCTACCACCTGACCGTTGCCGAAGCGTCCTCAAAGCGCGACGGCCGATTCATCGAGCGGGTCGGTTTTTTCAATCCCATTGCCACGGGCAATGCCGACCGCCTGAAGGTGGATCTGGAGCGCGTCGAGTACTGGCTCTCCGTGGGCGCGCGCCCGAGCGAGCGGGTCCTGGACCTGGTTCGTGAGGCCCGCAAGGTCGGCACCGATGGCGTCGTGGGCGCCCGTCCGCCTGCGCCCAAGAAGGCCAAGCCTGCTCCCGCCGTCGAAGAAGCGGCGCCTGCCGAGGAAGCAGCGGCAGAGGGTGCGGGGGACGACAGCAGCGCAAGCTGAGTGACGCCTGCGCCCCGGTGGTTGCCGAGACCGATGCGGACGCCCGGCAGGGGCTGATTGTCGTGGGTCGCATCACCGGCGTGTACGGTGTGCGGGGTTGGGTACGGCTGGCGTCGTTCACGGACCCCATGGACAACCTCCTGGCCTACCGCCCCTGGTTGATGGAAGACCGCGGGAACTGGCGGGAATTGGTCATTCACGAGGTGCGGCCCCACGGCAAGGGTTTTGTGGCCCGCATCGAAGGTTGCGATGACCGCGACGATGCGGCCCGGTTTGCGGGACGCGATCTCTGCGTTCCGGCCGAACGGCTGCCGCAGGCGGAGGAAGACGAGTATTACTGGTTCGAGCTCGAAGGGCTGAAGGTGGTGGGCACCGATGGCTTCGAGTTCGGCACGGTCGATCATCTCTTTGCCACCGGCGCCAACGACGTCATGGTGGTGAAGGATGGGCCGCGGGAGCGGCTGCTGCCGTTCATCGCCGATGTCATTGTCGAGGTGGACCGCGGTCGAGGCTTGATACGGGTGGATTGGGACCCCGAATTGTGAAGGTCGGCGTGGTCACCCTGTTTCCGGAGATGTTCGAGGCGGTCACCCGCCATGGCATCACGGGCAGGGCAGTGACCGACGGCCTGCTCGATGTTCGGACCTTCGATCCCCGGAATTGGACCAGCGATCGCCATCGCACGGTGGACGACAAGCCCTATGGCGGCGGGCCGGGCATGGTGATGAAGGTCGAACCGGTTCGATCGGCCATCCTCGCGGCCAGGGAGGCGCTGCCGGCGGCGAAAGTGATCTACCTGTCGCCCCAGGGGCGCAGGCTCGATCAGGCCGGGGCTGCGGAACTGGCCACGCGGCAGGAGCTGATCCTGCTGGCGGGACGTTATGAGGGCATCGACGAGCGGGTGATTGCCCGCGACGTGGATGAAGAGTGGTCCATCGGCGATTACGTGCTGTCCGGTGGTGAACTCGCGGCCATGGTCATCATCGATGCGGCTTGCCGGCTGTTGCCGGACGCGCTCGGTGACCCGGAGTCGGCCCAGGCGGAGTCTTTTGTTGCCGGGCTGCTCGACCATCCGCACTATACCCGGCCGGAAGTGGTCGGCGATCAGCGGGTTCCGGACGTGCTGTTGTCCGGGAACCATGAAGAGATCCGCCGTTGGCGGCGGCAGCAGGCGCTCGGGCGAACCCAATTGCGGCGGCCCGACCTGCTCGAGGGCCAGGAGCTGGACGCACAAGCGCAGCGCCTGTTGGATGAATTTCTGACCGATCGCGACTGAACGCCGATCGGATTCGAGGACGGAGAAGCGGAACATGAGCAAGAACAGGATCATCGCCGAGCTCGAGGCGGAGCAGATGAGCCGCGAAGTCCCGGACTTCCGTCCCGGCGACACCGTGGTGGTGCAGGTGCGCGTCACGGAAGGTAACCGTGAGCGTCTGCAGGCCTTCGAAGGGGTCGTCATCGGCATTCGCAGCCGTGGCATCAACTCGGCCTTCACCGTGCGCAAGATCAGCCACGGCGTTGGTGTGGAGCGGACCTTCCAGACCTACAGCCCGCAGATCGAGTCGATCAGCATCAAGCGCCGGGGTGATGTGCGTCAGGCCAAGCTCTACTACCTGCGTGACCTGTCCGGCCGTGCCGCGCGCATTCGCGAGAAGATCGCCAAGGGTGGCGTGCGTCAGGTGCCGGGTTCAGCGGCTGCTGTGGCTGCCGAAGCCGTTGCCGAAGAGGCCATCGTTGAAGACGTGGTCGCCGCCGATGACCTCCCGGCATCTGACGACGCAGCTTCCGAAGACGCCAAGAGCTGATCGCGCCGACGTCATCACGCAGTGCGCCGCGAAGCGGGGCGCGCCATGGATGGCGCGCAACAGAGCGCTA
>JAFIFL010000169.1 GCA_020832055.1 Gammaproteobacteria bacterium | reverse complement strand
GCACCGCTCAATCAGCTCCGGCAGCCTCGTCGGCCACCGCTTGCTGGGTCGGGAGAAAATGTCTCCCCGCGGTCAGGGCTGCGCATTATACATAGGGCCAAAGGGGTGACAAGCGTTTTCTTTGCTCGGCGACGCAACTGCCCTGCAGCCCAGAAAACTCGCGGTTTTGGCCACGATCCAGCAGCCGCCAGCGGTCAGCCGGCCAGCCTCACCAGACCCCAGTTGCGTTTGCCACGACGCAGCAGCAGATACCCGCCGGCCAGCGGCGTGAAAGCCGCCAAGGTGTCATCCACCCTGCTCACTGAGGCGCCGTTGATGGCCACCGCGCCACTCTTGATGAGCTGCATCGCCTGGGAGTTGGAGCTGGCCAGCTTCAGCGCCACCAGCACCACGCCAACACGACTGGACGCATCAGCTTCGGTCGTCGCCAGTCCATCCTGGGCAAGCTGGGCAAGATCCTCTGGCCCCAGGTTCTCGATGGCTCCCGAGAACAGTGCCTCGGTGATACGCTTCGCTGACGCCACGCCTGCCTCGCCATGCACCAGCCGCGTAGTCTCCTGCGCCAGTGTCCGCTGGGCCTGTCGTTGCTCCGGGGCCTGCGAAACGGCCCCATCGAGCACCTCGATCTCCTCCCTGCCGAGGAACGTGAACAGGCGCAGGAAGTGACGGACATCCTCGTCGGCCGTATTGATCCAGAACTGATAGAAGCTGTAGGGCGAGGTCCGCCGCGGGTCCAGCCAGACGGTGCCACTTTCGGTCTTGCCGAATTTGCTGCCGTCTGCCTTGGTCACCAACGGCAGTGTCAAGGCGTGCACGTGCCTGCCAAGCATGCGCCGGACCAGGTCCATGCCGGCCGTGATGTTGCCCCACTGATCCGAGCCGCCGATCTGCAGACTGCAGTCGTGCCGCCGCGCGAGCTCCACATAGTCGTAAGACTGCAGCAGGCTGTAGCTGAACTCGGTGTAGGAGATGCCGCTGTCCTCGCGCTCGAGACGGGCGCGCACCGCCTCCTTGCGAACCATCTCATTGACCGAAAAGTGTTTGCCAACGTCCCGCAGGAAGGCGATCACATCCAGGGCCTGCGTCCACTCAAGGTTGTCCACCACCAGCCCCCCGTAGGGGCCGGCATCGAGGTCGATGAAGGCGCTCACCTGCGCCCGGATGCTGGCGACCCAGGAAGCAACGATGTCGCGTTCATTGAGGGACCGCTCCGACACCTTAAAGCTCGGATCGCCAATGAGCCCGGTCGCGCCGCCCACAAGGGCAATGGGGCGATGGCCGGCGAGCTGAAACCGGCGCAGCGCCAGCAGCGGCACCAGACTGCCGATATGCAGACTGTCCGCCGTGGGGTCGAAGCCGGCATAAAGTGTGCGCGAAGCACCCGCGAGATGTTGATCGAGAACGGCAGGATCCGAGGTCTGATGGACCAGGCCGCGCCACCTGAGCTCGGCGAGCAGAGACATGACGGCATTCCGGTGTCGTAAAAGGAGGCGCCAACCATACTCAGCCGAGCGCCGAAAACAAGCTGGCACCTTTGTGCTTTCAGGTAATGCTTCCGGGCTCGACCTGTGGTTATACTGAGGCAAGTATTGAGGCGCCATCAAGGAATTTGGCCCAACTCTTTGATTGGAAATTGATTTCTATGCTCACAGGATCCTCTGCGGATGCTCTCCGCTACCCTGCGCATCACCTCCTCATCGCCATCAGTCTGGCCCTGGCGCTGGCTCTGCTGATGCTTTTCTGGCCCGAGGGCGAGAAGCCCGGCAGCGCTTCGGCTGCGGCGGAGGCAGCCCCCGAGGCTGACGTCACTCTGGCCCTGCTGGAGGAGACGGCCCTAGCGGCGGCGGCGACCCCCATGGCGCTGATCGAGGAGCCCGCCGTGCCTGCGGTGCTCACGGGAATCGCCGCCTACCTGATCTTCGCCGAGCCCGAGACCGAAGTCGAAGCGCTTCCCGCTCTGCTCCCTGAGCCCAAAGCGGCACCGCCCCCGGTCTGGCAGGAAGAGCGCGTCCGCCGGGGAGACAGCCTGGCCCGCATCTTCCATCGCCAGGGACTGCGTGCGGCAGAACTGCACGCCATCCTAGAAAGTGGCAGCGAAGCCCGGCGCCTGACCCGCATCCATCCCGGTGAAGTCCTGCAGTATCGGACCGACGACGACGGGCGCCTGCTGGCCGTTCGCTACGAGTTCAGCCCCCTGGAGGCCATGGAAGCCACCCGCCCTGATGCCAATTCGCGCTTCAGCAGCCGGCTGGTGCAGCGCGCCCCGGAAACCCGCGTCGCCTTCAGCGAAGGCCGGATCGACTCATCGCTGTTCGTGGCCGCGGCCCGCAGCGGGTTGGCCGACGCGACGATCATGAATCTGGCGAATATCTTCCAGTGGGACATCGACTTCGTTCACGACATACGCCCAGGCGACAGCTTCCACGTGCTCTACGAAGAAAAGTGGCTGGACGGCGAGAAGATCGGCAACGGCGCCATCGTCGCCGCGGAGTTCAACAATCGCGGCCGGGTCCATCGGGCCGTGCGCTACACGGCCAGCGACGGGCACACCGACTACTTCACCCCGGACGGTCGGAGCATGCGTCGTGCCTTCCTTCGGGCGCCGGTCGAGTTCTCGCGGATCAGCTCCAACTTCAACATGCGACGCATGCACCCGATTCACAATCGTGTCGTGCCCCACCGCGGCATCGACTACGCCGCGCCTACGGGCACCCCGGTCATGGCAGCCGGCGACGGTGTGGTCGTCACCGCCGACCGGCACCACGCCAACGGCAACTACGTGATCATCCGCCACGGCGAGCGGTACCAGACCAAGTACCTGCACCTGCACCGCTTCGGTCGCGGGATCCGCAACGGTACCCGCGTCAGGCAGGGGCAGATCATCGGTTACGTGGGGATGACGGGCTGGGCCACAGGCCCCCATCTGCACTACGAGTTCCTGGTCAACGGCGTTCACCAGAACCCGCGCACCGTGAATCTGCCCCAGGCCGAGCCCATCGCCGAAAGCGAGCGGGAACGTTTCCTGGCCACCACCCGGGAGGTCATTGCCTCCCTGGCCGAGCAACGTTCCGACGAGCAGGTCGCCCTGGCCACCCCGGCTTCAGCCGCCGGCGGCTGACCGCCCGTGGCCGGCGCGCCCCGGGCTGCAGGGCCCAGAGCAGAAAAGCTGTACGCCGGGTCCATGTCTGGCACCAGTCTCGATGGCATCGATCTGGTCATCGCGGACCTCGCTGACGCTGTTCCGCGGCTCATCGCCGCCCGCACCGTCGCCATTCCGGGCCCCTTGCGCAGCGATCTGCTGACGCTGTGTCAGCCCGGCGCAGACCACCTCGATCTCTTCGGGCGCTGCGACATCGCCCTGGCCGAAGTGATGGCAGCCGGTCTCCATGAACTGCTCGCGGAGGCCTCAATCGAGGCCGAACGCATCATCGCGATCGGCAGCCATGGCCAGACGGTCCGCCATCAGCCGTCGGGCCGACACCCCTTTACCCTCCAGATCGGCGACCCCAATGTGCTCGCAGAGCGCACCGGCATCACTGTCGTCGCGGACTTCCGCCGTCGCGACATGGCCGCGGGCGGCCAGGGCGCGCCCCTCGTTCCAGCTTTTCACGCAGCGCTGTTCACCGCCGCCGAAGACCGGGTCATCGTCAACATCGGCGGCATGGCCAACATCACCATCCTGCCGGCCGGCCAGCCCGGAGCGGCCGGTGGCTTCGACACCGGACCTGGCAACGTGCTGCTCGACGCCTGGGCCCAGCGGGAACTCGGCCAACCCCTCGACGCCGGCGGGCAATGGGCCGGTCAGGCACGCCCTGATCCGACACTGTTCGAAGCCCTGTGGGCCGATCCGTACTTCGAGCGCCCTGCGCCGAAGAGCACCGGGCGCGAACACTTCCACCTTGGCTGGCTGCAGGCGAGACTCCATCGCCCCGTGGCCCCGGCCGTGGTCCAGGCCACACTGACCGAACTCACCGCACGCAGCATTGCCCACGGCATCACCGAGACCGCGGGAGCGAAGCCAAAAGCTGTTCTGGTTTGCGGTGGTGGACGTCACAACCACTTGCTGATGGAACGGCTGGCAGCGGCGCTCCCGGAGGCCAGCCTTGGCACCACGGACGAACTGGGCCTGGATGGGGACTGGGTGGAAGCAGTGGCCTTCGCCTGGCTGGCCAAACAGCGCCTGGCCATGCTCCCTGGCAATCTACCCGCCGTGACCGGAGCTGCCGGTCCACGTGTCCTCGGGGCGATCTATCCAGGGCGAACGTGGTGACTCTGGAACGATGCCTGATCGCTACGGGATTGGGCTGATCTGAAGGCGCTGTGCCGAAGCTGAGGTCACTGCCTTCGCTGAACGTCCTGCAGATCGCTGCTGCGCTGGGCCTCACAGGCTGCGCTGCGCAGCTTCCCACAAAGCTCGCGTCGCCCCACCACTGTGGGAAGGCCCTAATCGCAAAGCGATTGGGCCAATCTCGAAGCGCTGCGCCGAAGCCAAAGCCGCTGCCTTCGCTGAACGTCGTCCCGATCGGCGCATTTCGCTGCGCGAAATAGCGCTCTCTTATGAAACATACGGCGACTGTCTTGTTTCGAAACAACTTTTCAGATTGGCACACGCCTTTGTGGGAGAGCCCTATTCGCGCAGCGAATGGGCCGATTGCGAGGCGTTGTGCCGAAGCTGAAGGCACCGGCTTCGCTGAACGTCATGCCAATCGGCGCATCGCCCTGCGGGCGCTAGCGCTCTCCCACAGTCAGCGCATCGCACGTTTCTTCCGCGACAGCGTGAACGAACGTTCTTGGCGAACTCCCACAAGGTGGTAGCGCCCCACTGTGGGAACGCCCTAATCGCAAAGCGATTGGGCCGATCTGACGGATGCCTGCCCGTGCTGCAACTCAGAGCGAGAAGGAATTACCGCAACCGCAAGTGGCCGAGGCGTTCGGGTTGTCCACCACGAACTGGGAGCCGGAGAGATCTTCGCGGTAGTCGATGCGCGCACCGACCAGATATTGATAACTCATGGGGTCCACCAGCACCGTGACGCCGTTCTGCTCGACCATGGCGTCGTCTTCGGCCTGATCTTCATCAAAGGTGAAGCCATAGGAGAATCCGGAGCACCCGCCACCGGTGACAAACACCCGCAGCTTGAGTTGCGGATTGCCCTCATCCTCGAGCAGGGTGCGCACCTTGCTGGCCGCCGCTTCCGTTACGGCGAGCACTTCGGGAAGCTGGGTCTGGACAATGCTCATGTAATGACCTGCTGAAAGGGGAGCCGAGATCTCCCGGAAAAACCTTCGGGGAACCAGCACCCCGCCATCGACGTAGTGCCATGAAACGATTATGGGGTCAAGCCTGGGATTTTCCAACCTCGGTTGTTGTGCCCGGCATCGAAACGCTGGTGTCGCCGTCGCGATCCGCCCCCATCGGCGGCTCACGCCCGCCGATCGTCCCCGCCGTCGCCGGGGACTTCTCTCCATTCGGGCTGTAGACCAGACTACCGTCCACCCGCGCGCCCATGACCATCTCGATCAGATGATAGTAGACATTGCCCTCCACCCGCGCCTCGGCTGCAAGCTCCACGTGCTTGGAAGCATGGATATCGCCAGCCACCCGCCCATTGATGACGACATTGGGCACCCTGATCTCACCGCTCACCGACCCCTTGGCGCTCACGGTGAGTCCGGCATCGGACTCCGGTTCCGCACACACATTGCCATGGATCTCGCCGTTGACGAGCAGCTGATCCGCAAAGTGCACGTCGCCGACGATACGGGTATTGGCCGCGATCAGGGTCGCACCCTTGCCAACCGCGGCCGCCTCTTTCGGCGCCACCAGCTCCTTGCTGCCGTTGCCCTTCTTGCCCTTGTCACGCTCGCCGAACATCGTCACGCCTCCTGTACCTGCCAACTGAAGGTGCGCTCCAGGAGGAACCCGTCCGGGCCGGCCCCACGCGCAACCACCTCGATCCCATCCGGGCGGAAGCCCTCGGGAAGTTCGATCTCACCCACAAGGTCCTGAAAATAGCGGAACCGGAATGGCATGGGATAGCCCCCCTCCCCGACCCGATCCACCTCGAAAACCGCCTCCTCGCCATCCTGCTCACCGAGGACGCTGAGCTCGACCTGCCCGTGGACTTCTTCGCGCTGATCCGCCGACTGTACGAGAAGCAGCCTGAAGCGTACACCACGGCCATCGATGCGCTCGATCAGCTCGAGGCGGGCGATCTGCACGCCCCCTTCGTCGCCAGCCGCCATGATACTGCGGTAGATCCGCACCTCGTCCTCCAGGGCGGCGATGCGGGTGGACTGCTCGATCAGGGTCGTGCGCACATGTTCGTCGAAGCCACTGCCGATGAGCTGGCCGATCTGCGCCTCACCCAATGCCCGCTCCAGTTCCTCCCGCTCCTCGAGCAGGGCCGCATGCCGCGCGCCCAGGGACCGCAGCTCCGAAGCCATGAATTCGGCGCTGCGGTCGCCCTGAAAGCGGCCGAGGCCCCAGCCCGTGATTGCGGCGATGACCACCGCAGCCAGCGCCGTAAGCAGGAGGTTGCGCTCACGATGCGGCCTGTGGGGGATCACGGCCAAGTCGTCAGGCGGTGGCCGAGACGACGCCCGATAGTCGTTCATGCTGTATTCCTCGAGCCTTGCTTGGAGGGCAGGGCAGTCAGAGCTCATTGGCTGCGCGGGATCACCCAGCCCTGATACCGGCAATGCATCGTGGGCGCGAATCGCGGGAACGGGGGCTGCTTGCCGGCTTCAGATTCGTCCTCTCCCCGCGCTCTGCTCAGGACCCATCCTGCGCCCTGCCCAGCCTCGCGCTGCGCAACGCGCGCTTGTGCCCAATGTAGCATCCCTTGGGGTTTGCTACCGTCGGCGCACTCGCCACTGGTGACAGCCGGCACGGCCGTGCAGAATCGCCCACCGGAAGGCTCGCTGGGGACTCAGCATTGTTGTGGTTGAAAGCTTTGCATCTCGCCTTCATGGTCTGCTGGTTCGCCGGGCTGTTCTACCTGCCCCGGTTGTTCGTCTATCACGCCATGACCACCGCCACTTCTGTCCATGAGCAGCTGGTGGTCATGGAGCGTCGGCTGTATCGCTTCATCACGCCGTTTGCGGCCCTGACGGTGTTTTTCGGGCTCTGGCTGCTGGCCCTGAACCCGGGCTACTACCTCACCGCGGGCTGGATGCAGCTGAAGCTGATCCTGGTGGTTCTGCTGCTGGCGTACCACGTCTACTGCGGTCGCCTGCTGCGCGGGCTGGCCGATGGCAGCAACACCCGCAGCCACCGCTATTTCCGCATCTTCAATGAGCTGCCCGTGTTCGTACTGTTCCCGGTGGTGATCCTCGCCGTCGTCCGCCCATTCTGATCACGCCCCTCAGGACGCCCTGGAGGCGCACTGAGGTGGATGTTCGGCGCCAGGTTGCTGAAAATGGACCGCGACCGGGCTCATCCGTTCCCCAGCCATCCAAGCCCGCCCACAGGAGCACTCATGACCGGCCAGAATTCGAACCGGGAGCGATCCCTGACCCTCTACGAGCGCGCCAATGGCGTCATCCCAGGCGGCGTGAACTCCCCAGTACGCGCCTTCCGCGGCGTGGGCGGTTCACCCGTTTTCATGGCCGACGCCAGCGGCCCCTACCTGTTCGACGTCGACGGCAATCGTTACATCGACTACATCGGTTCCTGGGGACCCATGCTGCTCGGCCACGGTGACGAGAGCGTGATCGCAGCCGTCCATGCCCAGGTGGACCGGGCGCTGGGGTTCGGCGCCCCCACCGAGATCGAGATCCGCATGGCGGAGAAGATCGTCGAACTGGTGCCTTCGGTGGACATGGTGCGGATGGTGAACTCCGGCACCGAGGCGACCATGAGCGCCATCCGTCTCGCCCGCGGCCACACCGGTCGCGACACCGTGGTGAAGTTCGAAGGCTGCTACCACGGCCACGTCGACGCCCTGCTGGTCAAGGCCGGCTCCGGAGCCTTGACTCTCGGTGTGCCTGACTCTCCCGGCGTACCCGCCGACGTGGCGCGCCACACCCTGAATCTGCCCTACAACGACGCGCAAGCGGTCCGAGAGCTGTTCTCGGCACGGGGATCGGAGATCGCCTGCGTCATCGTCGAACCGGTGGCCGGCAACATGAACTGCATTCCACCGGCACCGGGCTTCCTCGAGGCATTGCGGGAGTGCTGCGATGCCCACGGGGCAGTCCTGATCTTCGACGAAGTCATGACCGGCTTCCGGCTGGCCCCCGGCGGCGCACAGGAGCTGTACGGTGTGATCCCGGATCTGACCACCCTCGGCAAGGTCGTGGGCGGCGGTCTACCGGTGGGTGCCTTCGGCGGCCGCCGGGACATCATGTCCAGCATTGCCCCCTTGGGCCCCGTCTATCAGGCTGGAACGCTGTCCGGCAATCCGCTGGCCATGGCCGCCGGTCTGGCCATGCTCGATGCCATCTCGGTGCCGGGGTTTCACGAGCGACTCGCTGCCAGCACCGAACGACTGACCCAAGGCGCCCGGGAGGTCGCGGCCCGCCACCGCATTCCGTTCACCACCAACCATGTCTGCGGCATGTTCGGGTTCTTTTTCACCGACGCCGAACAGGTGGCCGGCTTCGCCGATGTGAGCGCCTGCGACGTGGCCTTCTTCAAGCGATTCTTCCACGGCATGCTCGATGCGGGGGTCTACCTCGCCCCTTCGGCGTTCGAGGCCGGCTTTCTCTCCGTCACCCACGACGACAACGTGATCGATGCCACCCTCGAAGCGATGGACACCACCTTCGCCGCCTTGACTCACTGATCCCACAGGAAGCCCCCATGCAGAAGTCCTATCACGTCTACGGCATCGGCAATGCGCTGGTGGACATGGAATATTCCGTCGACGACACCTTCATCGAGCGCCACGCCATCGCCAAGGGCCACATGACCCTGGTGGACGAGGAGCGCCAGGCCCTGCTCACCATGGACCTGGCCGGCATCGAGGCCAAACGGGGCTCCGGCGGCTCTGCGGCCAACACAGTGATCGCCGTCAGCGGTTTTGGCGGCAGAACTTTTTATTCCTGCAAAGTCGCCGCCGACGAGGCCGGTCGTTTCTTCGTCCGCGACCTCGAAGCAGCCGGGGTGGCCACCAACGCCCACAGCCATGAGGAGTCCGGCGTCACCGGCCGCTGCCTGGTGCTGATCACGCCTGATGCCGAGCGCACCATGAACAGCTACCTCGGCATCTCGGTCTCCCTCAATGCCCATCAGGTGGACGAGGCGGCACTGCTGGATTCCGAGTGTCTGTACATGGAAGGCTACCTCTGCAGCTCGGACAGCGCCCGTCAGGCCGTGATCCACGCCCGGGAGCTCGCCCGCGCGCGGGGCGTGAAGCTGTTCGCCACCCTCTCCGACCCGAGCATGGTCGAGATCTTCCGGCCCCAGCTTGCGGCCATGATCGGCGATCGTGTGGATCATTTGTTCTGCAATGAAGAGGAGGCGCTCGGCTGGACCGGTGCGGATGATGTGGATGGCGCCATCGAGGTCCTGCGCAAACAGGCGGGGAGCTTCTGCATCACCCGCGGTGCACGCGGCTCGCTGGTGTTCGACGGCAAACGGCGGATCGACATTGCAGCGGAGCCGGTGAAGGCCGTGGACACCAATGGCGCCGGGGACATCTATGCCGGGGCGTTCATTTACGGCCTGACCCACGGCCTTGGCTACGAAGCTGCCGGACACCTCGCCAACCGCGCAGCCGCCAGACTGATCACCCGATTCGGCGCGAGACTGCCCTTTGCTGAGCACAAGGCACTGCTGGAACCCAATGTGGGAAGGCCCTGATCGCACAGCGATTGGGCCGATCTCGAAGCGATTTGCCGGAGCTGGTGGCGCTGCCTTCGCTGAACGGCATGCAGATCGGCGCATTTCGCTGTGCGAAATAGCGCTCTCCCACAGCGGGCGCGCTGCCACCTTGTGGGAAGGCCCTAATTGCGCAGCGATTGGGCCGATCTCGCAGCGATTTGCCGGAGCTGGTGACGCTGCCTTCGCTGAACGGCATGCAGATCGGCGCATTTCGCTGTGCGAAATAGCGCTCTCCCACAGCGGGCGCGCTGCCACCTTGTGGGAAGGCCCTAATTGCGCAGCGATTGGGCCGATCTCGCAGCGATTTGCCGGAGCTGGTGGCGCTG
>JAFIFL010000168.1 GCA_020832055.1 Gammaproteobacteria bacterium | reverse complement strand
GCAGCCACCTTGTGGGAGAGCCCTATTTGCCGCAGGCAAATGGGCCGATCTCGACGCGCTGCCCCGAAGCCGACGACACCGCCTTCACGCAACGTCTTCGAGATCGCTGCTGGCGTGCCGTCGGCTTCAGTTCAACCCCGGATACGGCACGAACAGCTTGGAGTGACCCAGGCGGGCACGATTGCGGCCGCCGTGGGCTTCCGGCATGCCGACCAACCGACACAGGGCGTCGATCTCTTCCGGGCGCAGTTCCAGCCAGCGGCCGGCCACCAGGGTCGACGGCATCACCAGCGGGCCGAAGCGCACACGCTTTAAGCGACTGACCTCGAACCCCTGGGACTCCCACAGCCGGCGCACTTCCCGGTTGCGGCCCTCCATCAGCACCACGTGATACCAGCGGTTCACACCTTCACCGCCGTAGAACTGCACGTCGCTGAATTTGGCGGGACCGTCCTCGAGCAGGACGCCCTCCCTCAGCCGCTGCAGGGCCTCGTCTTCCACCACGCCATGGACCCGCACCGCGTATTCCCGGTCGAGCTTCGCACCCGGATGCATGAGCCGGTTGGCCAGTTCTCCCTCGGTGGTGAACAGCAGCAGGCCGCTGGTGTTGTAATCGAGCCGGCCGACGGCGATCCAGCGACCCTGGGGCAGCTTGGGCAGGCCATCGAAGCAGGTGGGCCTTCCCTCCGGATCATGGCGGGTGCAGATCTCGCCCTGGGGCTTGTTGTAGAGCAGCACTCTGACCTCAGGCTCCACATCGGCGCTGCGCCCGAGGGGGCGGTCGTCGACTTCGATGCGATCGCTGGCACCGACCCGGTCGCCGAGCTTCGCCACCTCGCCGTTGACCTTGATCCGGCCGGCACGGATCCACTCTTCGAGCCCGCGCCGCGAGCCGAGACCGGCCCGGGCGAGAACCTTCTGCAGTTTCTCGCTGCCAGCAGCGGGTGTGGCGTCGTCATCGCGCATCGGCGGGACGCTCCCCTTGGTCGTCGTCGTATCGGGTTTCTTCATCAGTCTCTTCAGTGGGGTATGCAGTGAGGTCCTCGGCGGGAACTGCCAAGGTGCCGGTAAGGTCTGCTTCGACGTCGCCGTGGCTGACAAGATCGCCAGTGTCAGCGCCATCCCCTGCTGCTTCCACTTCTCCGGACGGCACTGCTTCGCCGGACACGGCTTCGAATCCGAGTTCCTGGTTGATCTTGTCCAGATCGCGGATTTCCGCCAGCGGCGGCAGTTCGTCCAGAGCCCGCAGGTTGAAGTAGTCCAGGAACGCGCGGGTGGTGCCGTACAGCGCCGGGCGGCCGGGGACGTCGCGGTGGCCGAGGATGCGGATCCAGTCGCGCTCCAGCAGGGTCTTGATGATGTTCGACGACACGCTGACGCCGCGGACCTGCTCGATGTCGCTGCGGGTGACCGGCTGCTGGTAGGCGATCACCGCCAGGGTCTCCAGCAGGGCGCGGGTATAGCGCGGCGCCCGCTGCTCCCACAGGCGGCTGATCCAGGGCGCCAGATCCTCCCGGACCTGAATGCGCCAGCCGCTGCCCACTTCCTTGAGCTGCAAACCGCGGCCATCCATGGAGGCCTGCAGGTCCGTCAGCGCGGTCTTCAACTCGGCGCGCCCGACGCCCTCGCCCTCATCGAACAGGGTCAGCAGGCGCTCGAAGGACACCGGCTCGCCGGCGGCCAGCAGGGCCCCCTCGATGATGTTGCGAACCATGTCTTCACTGATGCTCAAAGCGTGTTCCTCATCCTCTACGGCTGCCTCCCGGCAGCTACACGGCGTGCACCCGGGCCCGGACGTGAATCGGCGCCAGCGGTTCATTCTGGACCAGCTCGATCAGGGACTCCTTGACCAGTTCCATGATCGCCAGGAAGGTCACCACCACGCCGAGGCGCCCCTCTTCCACCCGGAACAGACTGACGAAGGGGACGAAATCGCCGGTCTCCGACACCCGGCGCAGCACGTCCCCCATGCGCTCCCGGGTGGACAGCGTATCGAACTTGATGTTGTGGTGACGGTACATGGCCGCCCGCTGCATGACCTCCGACAGGGCCAGCAGCAGTTCCTTCAGCTCCAGCTCCGGCAACGGCTGCTGGCGGTCCATGGGCGGCGCCACTGCGCTGGCCGGGAAGATCTCGCGGTCGGTGCGCGGCAGGGCGTCGATGTCCTCGGCGGCCTGACGGAAACGCTCGTACTCCTGCAGGCGGCGGATCAGTTCAGCGCGGGGATCCTCGCTCTCCTCGTCTTCACTCGCCGGCCGCGGCAGCAGCATGCGCGACTTGATCTCCGCCAGCATGGCGGCCATGACCAGATACTCCGCGGCGAGCTCGAAATGCAGCGCCTTCATCAGTTCCACGTACTGCATGTACTGACGGGTGATGTCGGCGACCCGGATATCGAGAATGTCCAGGTTCTGGCGTCGGATCAGATACAGCAGCAGGTCCAGCGGCCCCTCGAAGGCCTCCAGGAACACCTCGAGGGCGTCCGGGGGAATGTAGAGGTCCTTGGGCAACTCGGTGACCGTTCGCCCTTCGACGATGGCGAAGGGAAACTCGGATTGGGCTGCAGCCGCATGGGACCCGACCGGGTGCAGCCCGCCTGAATGCGGCGCGGCCCACAGCCGGGCTTCCCGCAGCTTCAGCAGGCGCGGCCCCACGTCTTCTGCGGTATCGGCATCGTTCCCGTCGCCGCCCGCCTCGTCGATCACCGGTAGCCCAGCCCCATGGCGCTGCGCACGACATCGAGGGTCTCCCTGGCCTGATCCCTGGCGTGTTCGGAGCCCTCGGAGATGATGGCCTTCACCAGATCCGGCTGCTCCTCGTACTGTCGGGCCCGCTGCCGCATGACGTCCTGCTCGGCGACGATGGCGTCGATGACCGGCTTTTTGCAATCCAGGCAGCCGATCCCGGCAGTGGTGCAGCCCTCTGTGACCCAGCTCCGTGTATCCGCATCCGAGTACAGTTTGTGCAATGACCACACCGGGCACTGCTCAGGATTTCCTGGATCCGTGCGCCGGACCCGGGCCGGATCGGTCTTCATGGTGCGGATCTTCTGCTCCACCTGTGCAGGCTCTTCCCGCAGGCTGATGGTGTTGCCATAGGACTTGGACATCTTGTCGCCGTCCAGGCCCGGCACCTTGGGCGACTCGGTGAGCAGCGCCTCCGGCTCCGGCAGCAGCAGTCGACCGCCGCCCTCCAGGTAACCGGTGAGGCGTTCCTTGTCCGCCAGGGACAGGTTGGCCTGCTCGTCGAGCATGGCCCGTGCCCGGGACAGCGCCTCACCGTCGCCCTGCTCCAGGTAGCGCTTGCGCAGATCCCGGTACAGACGCTGGGACTTCTTGCCCATGCGGCCGACTGCCGTCTCCGCCGCCTCCTCGAAGCCGGGCTCACGGCCATAGACGAAGTTGAAGCGCCGGGCCACCTCCCGCGTGAGTTCCACATGGGCGACCTGATCAGCACCCACCGGCACCTTGCCGGCCCGGTAGATCAGGATGTCCGCACTCTGCAGCAGCGGATAGCCGAGGAAACCGTAGGTGGTGAGGTCCTTCTCCTTCAACTTCGCCTGCTGGTCCTTGTAGCTCGGCACCCGCTCCAGCCAGCCCAGCGGGGTGATCATGGAAAGCAGCAGGTGCAGTTCGGCGTGCTCGGGCACCTTGGACTGAATGAACAGGGTGGCAGAGCCGGGATTGACCCCCGCCGCCAGCCAGTCGATCACCATGTCCCAGACGATCTGCTCGATCTCCCTGGTCTCGGCGTAATCGGTGGTCAGCGCATGCCAATCCGCGACGAAGAAGAAGCACTCGTATTCGTGCTGCAGCTTGACCCAGTTGCGCAGCACGCCGTGGTAATGCCCGAGGTGCAGCCGGCCGGTGGGACGCATGCCGGAAAGCACCCGGCGGTCGGCTTCGTTACCTTTCAAGACGCACTCCTATGGCTGAATGGCCGCGGATCATAGCAGAGCATGCGGCGATTCCCCGATCCCGACTGCAATGAGCGCTAGCCGTGCGTGCCGTCACGGCTGGGCCGCTCGGCGCCCGGAACGAGCGCAGAAGCATCACCGCGGCCCTGGCGTCGCAGTACCGGCACGTCATCGGTGAGGTCCACCACCGTGGTGGGATCGGGGCCACAGTGACCGCCGTCGATGATCAGGTCCACCAGCTTTTCCAGGTGATCGCGGATGTCGTCCGGATCCGTCTGGGGCAGGATGTGGCCGGGCAGGATCAGCGTGCTCGACATCAGTGGCTCACCGAGTTCTTCGAGCAGGGCCAGGGCGATGCGGTGCTCAGGAATCCTCAGTCCGATGGTCCGCCGCTTGGGGTGGGCCAGCCGCCGAGGCACTTCCCGGGTGGCCGGCAGGATGAAGGTGAACGGGCCCGGCGTATGGGCCTTCAGCGCCCGATAGGTGACATTGTCCACCCGGGCATAGATCGACACTTCCTTCAGATCGCGGCAGACCAGGGTGAAATTGTGATCCTTGTCCACGTTCCGCAAGCGGCGGATGCGTTCGGCACCGGACTTGTCCTCAAGCCGGCAGGCAATGGCGTAGGCGGAATCCGTCGGATAGACGATCACGCCACCGCCACGGACAATGTCCACCGCCTGACGGACCAGCCGCACCTGCGGATTGTCCGGATGGATGCTGAAGAACTGCGCCATGATGATTCCCCGTGGGCCAAACGCGACATTCCCCGCTTGGCGCGCCTTCCATTATGCTGCCCGCCTGGACACGGCCTCAACCTGCGCCTGCCCTCACCCTCAGTCCGCCCTGGAGTCTCCGTGAAGCAATTCCTCGAATTCGCGCCCATTCTGGCGTTCTTCATTGCCTACTACGTCGGCGAACGCGACCTGCTCGCCGCCACCGGCGTGCTCATCGTGGCCCAGACCCTGCTGACGGGCGGACTCTATCTGCGCTACGGCAAACTCGAACGGCCCATGCAGATCCAGTTCTGGGCCGTGGTACTGCTCGGTGGCCTCACCCTGGCCCTGAACAATGCCCTCTTCATCCAATGGCGACCGACCCTGGTGAACTGGATCCTGGCTGCCGGGCTGGCGCTGTCGCAGATCTTCGGCGAGCGCAATCTGCTCGAGCGCATGCTCGGTGGCCAGCTGCCGCTGCCGCGGCGGGCCTGGAACCATCTGGCCTGGGGCTGGAGTGCGGCATTCTTCTTCGCAGGCACCCTGAATCTGGTGGTGGTCCTGCACTTCAGCGAGGCGTTCTGGGTGAACTACAAACTGTTCGGCGGCTTCGCGCTGACCCTCTGCTACGTCATCGCCACCGTGGTCTATCTGGCCCGGGCCGGCCACCTCGACGACAAGGAGGAGTTGGCCACAGCCGCCACGGGTGACGCCCCGCCCCCCACCGTGGGAGCGGCTTCAGCCGCGAGCGAAGCCGGGAAAGCCGATACGAAAACTGGCAGCACACGCCCATGATCGCCCTGTCCGTCAACGTCAACAAGATCGCGCTGCTGCGCAACTCCCGCGGCGGCCAGCGTCCCGACCTGATCGATCTGGCACGCTTAGCCCTGGCCGCCGGCGCTCACGGCATCACGGTGCATCCACGGCCCGACCAGCGCCACATCCGTGCCGACGACGTCCCCGCCCTGGCCAACCTGCTGCGCTCTGAGTTTCCAGGGGCCGAATTCAATATCGAGGGCAATCCCTTTGCGCCCGCCAATGCCGGTGGGTACCCGGGCCTCGAAGCCCTCGTCGCAACCACCCGACCCGACCAGGTGACTCTGGTCCCGGACAGCGACGATCAGCTCACCTCCGATCATGGCTGGGATCTGCCGGCCGAAAGCGAGCGGGTGCGACCGCTGGTCCAGCGCCTCCAAGGCCTCGGTACCAGGGTCAGCCTGTTCATGGACCCGGACCCGGCCGCCATTGCCGCCGTGCCGGCCACGGGCGCCGACCGCATCGAACTCTATACCGGCCCCTTTGCGGCAGCCTACGCCAGCGACGGCCATGCACAGGGCCCGGCCAGCCGCGGCAGTCTCGCAGCCTTCACGCTTGCGGCCCGGCAGGCGGTGACACTCGGCCTCGGCGTCAACGCCGGGCACGATCTCGACCTCGATAACCTGGTGTCATTGCGCGCCCTGCCCGGCCTGGCGGAGGTGTCCATCGGCCATGCACTGGTGGCCGACGCCCTGGAGCTCGGCTGGTACGGAACGGTCCGCCGCTACCTCAAGGTCCTAAACGGCTGAGACGCACCGATCCCCAGGTGATGTTCACCCCATCTGCCTCTTGTCAGGCTGGTGCCGGAAGCGTTCCATAGGCGCGGCGGACCGCCAAACATCCAACAAGGGAGCTGGGGCATGGCCGACAATCACGAAGACGATCTCGAACGGTTCATGGAGGGGGTCAAACGGCGCAATCCTGGGGAGCCGGAATTTCATCAGGCCGTTCACGAAGTGGCGATGGACATCATCCCCTACATCGCCGACAAGCCCATCTACAAGGAACTGATGATCTTGGAACGTATGACCGAACCGGATCGCATCATCAGCTTCCGGGTCACCTGGGAGGACGACCAGGGCAACATCCGCGTCAATCGCGGCTATCGGGTGCAGCAGAACAACTCCATCGGTCCCTACAAGGGCGGCATCCGCTTTCATCCCAGCGTCACCCAGAGCGTACTGAAGTTCTTGGCCTTCGAGCAGGTGTTCAAGAACAGCCTCACGGGTCTGCCCATGGGCGGTGGCAAGGGCGGCGCGGATTTCAATCCCAAAGGCAAGTCCGACCGTGAGGTGATGCGGTTCTGCCAGGCATTCATGACCGAACTGCACCGGCACATCGGCCCGGACACGGACGTGCCCGCCGGCGACATCGGGGTCGGCGCGCGGGAGGTCGGCTACATGTTCGGGCAGTACAAACGCCTCGTGAACCGATTCGAAGGCGTACTCACGGGCAAGGGCCTGGAGTTCGGCGGCAGCCGCATCCGCACTGAGGCCACGGGCTACGGCACCGTGTACATGATGGAGGACATGCTCACCCACCATAAGGAGTCCATCGACGGCAAGATCTGCGTGGTGTCCGGTTCCGGCAACGTGGCCACCTACTGCGCCAAGAAGCTGATGGAACTCGGCGGCAAAGTGGTGACCCTGTCCGACTCCAGCGGCTTCATCTACGACAAGGACGGCCTGACCCTCGACAAGCTCGAGTGGGTCATGGATCTCAAGGAGAAGCGCCGCGGACGCATTGAGGAATACGCCAGGGAGTTCGGCGCCGATTTCCATGCCGATGAACGGCCCTGGGGCGTGCCCTGCGATCTGGCCTTTCCCTGCGCCACCCAGAACGAGATCGAGGCGTCCGACGCCGAGAAACTGGTGGCCAACAACGTCCGGGGCATCGCCGAGGGCGCGAACATGCCCACGACCCCGGAAGCGATCAAGCTGATCCAGAAGAAGCGGGACCTGCTGCACGCGCCTTCGAAGGCCGCCAATGCCGGAGGCGTGAGCGTATCCGGCCTGGAAATGAGCCAGAACAGCCTGCGGCTGCAGTGGTCGGCCGGCGAAGTGGACGTCCGCCTGCGGGAGATCATCAAGGGCATCCACGATCAATGCGTGGAATTCGGGCGTCATGCCGACGGCCACATCGACTACTTCAAAGGCGCGAACGTGGCCGGCTTCAACAAGGTCGCGAAAGCGATGATCGCCTACGGCGTGATGTGAGGGGAAACCCGCTTCAACGCACGCCAGGGAGGCAGTAGACTGCGCCCCTTCCGAACCTCACTGGAAGGGGCCAGCCTCATGCGTCCGCTTCGCCATCTCTGCATCGCTGTGCTGCTCGGGCTGCTCACGCTCCCCGGAGCCGCCGACGACGTCACCCCGCCCCGGGTCATCTTCGAGACCTCGGCGGGCGTGTTCGAGGCCGAGCTGTTCCCCGCAGCCGCTCCGGTGACGGTGGACAACTTCCTCGACTACGTGGATGCCGGTTTCTTCGACGGCCTGATCTTTCATCGTGTGATCGCAAACTTCATGATCCAGACTGGGGGCTACACCCCGGATCTCCGCCTGCGGGAACCGAAGGCCAACATCATCAACGAGTCCGTGGGTGGCATGAGCAACGAGCGCGGCACGCTGGCCATGGCGCGGCGGGACTATCCCCACAGCGCCAATTCCCAGTTCTTCATCAACGTCCGCGACAACGAACGCCTCGATGCCCAGCGCTCGCGACCCGGCTATGCCGTGTTTGGCCGCGTGACCTCCGGCATGGAAGTGGTCGATGCCATCAGCGCCGTGCCCACCGGGGTGCGTGACCGCATGGGCGACGTGCCCCTCGAGCACGTGGTGATCGAGCGCGTGCGGCGGGCGGGTCCTCAATGACCGGTAAGGCAGTGAGTCTGAGGGATCGACTGGAGGCCCGTCTGGCGGCGGCCCTGGCGGCGGCCGGTGCCCCCGCGGGTACGCCGGCCATCGTCGCGCCTGCCACCCGCGCCGGCTTTGGCGACTATCAGGCCAACGGCGCCATGGCTGCCGCCAAGCGCATGCAGCGCAAGCCCCGTGACCTCGCCGAGGCGGCTCTGGCCGCGGCAGACATCGATGATCTGGTGAGCCATGCGGAGATCGCCGGGCCGGGGTTCATCAATCTGACGCTGAGCGACGCCTGCCTGACCGCAGAACTCGACGCCTTCGACGCCAACGTCATCACACCGCAGCGCCCCGATCCGGCCGCAGCGCCGGTGGTGGTGGACTACTCCTCGCCCAATCTGGCGAAGGAGATGCATGTCGGGCACCTGCGCAGCACCATCATCGGCGACGCCATGGCGCGGGTCCTGGAACACACCGGGCATGCGGTACTGCGTCAGAATCACGTCGGCGACTGGGGTACCCAGTTCGGCATGCTGCTGACGTGGATGGACGAACTCGCGGAAGACGCTACCGCGCTCGGACACGAGCTGCTCGAGCACGAACTTGCCGACATCGAGACCTTCTACCGCCACGCCAAGGAACGTTTCGACGCCGATGCGGCCTTTGCCCAGCGCGCCCGGGACACGGTGGTCCGGCTGCAGGCCGGCGACGCCGACTGTCTGGCCCGGTGGCAGCAGTTCATCGATATCTCCATGCGCCATTGCGAAGCGGTCTACAGCCGCCTCGGAGTCGGCCTCGACCGCAGCCACGTGCATGCGGAAAGCGCCTACAACGACGACCTGGCCACGGTGGTCAGTGACCTCGACGCCGCTGGACTGCTGGTGGAAAGCGAGGGCGCGCGCTGCGTCTTCCTCGACGAATTCAAGGGCAAGGACGACAAACCGCTGCCGCTGATCATCCAGAAGCGGGACGGTGGCTACCTCTACGCCACCACGGATCTGGCTGCAGTCCGCTACCGCTGCGGCACGCTCGGCGCCGGACGCATTCTCTATTTCGTCGACAATCGCCAGACCCTGCACTTCCGCCAGGTGTTTGCCGTCGCCCGCGCTGCAGGCTTCGCCCCGGCGGACGTCGAACTCGAACACATGCCCTTCGGGACCATGCTCGGCGCGGACGGTCGTCCGTTCCGGACCCGGGCCGGCGGTGTCATCCGACTCACCGATCTGCTCGATGAGGCAGAGGAGCGCGCCTTCGCGCTGGTGTCAGAGAAGAACCCTGAGCTGGACGAGGCCGATCGAAGGGAAATTGCGCGAGTGGTGGGTATCGGCGCCGTGAAGTACGCGGATCTGTCCAAGCACCGCAACAGCGACTACGTGTTCGCCTGGGACAGCATGCTGTCCTTCGACGGCAACACCGCGCCCTATCTGCAGTACGCCTACAGCCGGGTGCAGAGCCTGTTCCGGCGCGCGCAAGTGGATCCGACGGGTTTCGATGCGCCCATCAGCCTGCGGGAAGGCGCCGAGCGGGCGCTGGCCATGCAGCTGCTGCGCCTGCCCGAGACCCTGGCCACGGTGGCGAAGGATGGTGTCCCGCACCTGCTGTGCAGCCACCTGTTCGACATCGCGGTGGCGTTCATGGCGTTCTACGAACAATGCCCGGTGCTGAGCGCCGCCGACGCGGCCACGCGGGACTCACGCCTGGCCCTCGCGCAAAGGACCAGCGCCGCTCTGCGAACAGGGCTCGGATTGCTGGGCATCGGGACGGTGGAGCGGATGTAGCGACCGCGCTATCAGCTTCGGCACAGCGCCTCGCGATCGGCCCAATCGCTGCGCGATTAGGGCCTTCCCACAGAGGCG
>JAFIFL010000167.1 GCA_020832055.1 Gammaproteobacteria bacterium | reverse complement strand
GAAAATCGGTGCTTCGGAGCGGAGCCGTCGATAGAACTCCCAGGGATGATTCATGAAGTCATCCGCTTTGGGATCGAACTCCTGCAAGCGGTCAGTTTGGTTCGCCATGTGTCGTCTCACTAGGCCGAAGGTTCAGGATTCCAGGTAGCGATCCAGCGTCTGGTGAAAGTGACGGATGCGCGCCTCCTGATAGTTTCCGAGTCTGACGCCCGGGCCTTCCATGGCGGCCAAGCCCCGCTGCACTTCCGGGATGTTGGAGAGATCCTCATCAAACACATCAGCAAACGGACCGAGTTCGGGTGCGCCCCTGTGGCTATCGTCAAACCCAAGTCGGGTCGGCCTTCGGGCGGTCGTCAGGGATTTGCCGTCGCCTTGGGGGATGAGGAAGAAGACTTCCATGATCGAACTGCCAGGGTCTTCCCCGTTGGGGCGGAACCGATAGACGAGGAAGGATCCCCAGCCTGCCCAGACCACCAAATTGGGAAAGATGTGATATTGAATCGTATCCAGCGCTTCGCAGTCGGTCATGTCGGGAACGTCGATTCCGAACTGCTCCTTCAGAAACGCCCGTTTGGCGTCCGCCATGGCCTGCCTGGCGGAAAGCCCCTCTGGAAGTCTTGGGCTGTCGCCGGTCATCCGTCCGGCACCGGCCTGAAAGATCTCTTCTTCTGTGATTTCCCGTCCCAGATGCGGGCTGGCGAGTCCGCGGGGCGAAATCATGCGCGTGAAATGGCGACGCTCCGGCCAAACGTCGTATTGAGTATACGCGTCGCCGAGATACGTCATGGCGCCAGGGTGAGTAGCCACCACGTGGAATGATTCGATAAAGGCTTCCAATGCCACCTTCCAGTTGCAGCGATTGAGCTTGTGAACGTGTACGGTTTTCACTCTCGAAGAGAGATCCCAGCCCCGCGTCTGGAAGATCTCAGGCAGGTCGTCCAGATAGTCCTCTAGAGGTTCGGCACTGTCGTCAAGATTGATGAAGACGAACCCGCCCCAACATGCGGTTCGCACCTGAGGCAGAGAGAATTCCGCGGGATCGATGTGCTCGAAGTCCCAGGCATTGGTAATGGAGCGACTGCTGCCGTCGAGGTTCCAGCTGAAGCCGTGAAATGGGCAGCGAAAAAACTGAGCGCTTCCCGGTTCCTGCTTGAGAATGCGGCCGCGATGCAGGCAGACATTGTGATAGGCGCGGAGCTCGGTGGCAGTGACCCGCACAACAAGCAACGACCGCCTGCCGATCTCGTACACCTCGAAGTCACCGACCTCGGGGATATCCTCTTCGCGGCAGGCCATTTGCCAGGTCCGGGTCCACATTCGGGAAAACTCGAGCCTTGAGAAAGCCTCGGAGGTGTAGCGATTCGTTGGCAGTTCTGCCGTACCGAGGTTCAGCGATCGGGTGTCGCGGAGGACGGGCGGAATGGGGCCGCGTTCGTTGTCGAGAAGTTCCTGGACACTCGGGCCCGCTGCTCCCATGACGGGCGCCTTGGCTTGATCAGCAGCACGGTCGACCATGAGCCGCTCCCCTTGTTGGAACTCAGTGTAATCTCGATTCACGTTTTATACATTCATGTAAGATTTGTGGCAACCAGGCTGATCGAGAGCCGCGGGCAGCGGCGCAGGGAGCATCCGTCTCCTGGAGAGTGTTCGGCAGGGGCCGTTCAGCCGAAAGCGGGATCGTCTCGGTCGCTCCGGCTCAGGTTGCGGATAGGAGGGATCCCCAGGGTCCGACTGGAATGAACGGCATTCCGCCCATTGTCCTTCGCCGCATTGGCATCATTGCCGACGCGGCGGATGTGCTGTCAGGAACGTGACTGCGCTCTGTTCTCAGCCCCGCGCGGCCAGGGCCATGGCGACGGCGGCGCCGAGCCCCATGGTCCGTGGATCGCCCATGAGTGTGGACACCATGCGGTTCATCACGAAGGCATAGGTGGTGCGGGAGTCCAGATCGGCAATGATGAGGGACCCGCCCCAGCCGCCCCAGAATGCCGCGCCTGGAGGCAGGGGCATCATGGTCTGGGACAGGCCATAGCCCATGCCGTAGCGGGTGGGCAGGCCCAGGACGAGGTCCGTGCCCTGGATCTGTTCTTCCAGCACCCGGCGGGCGCCGGCCTCGCTCATCAGGCGCTTGCCGTCGAGTTCGCCGCCGCAGGCCAGCAGGGCCTGGGCGCGGGCTACGGACCGGGCGTTGCCGTGGCCGTTGGCGGCGGGAATCTCTGCCCGGCGCCAGCCCTCTTGCCGGGATTGCAGGGCATTGGTGGCGGGATTCGCAAAGGTGCGGGCGGATATCGAGCCGGCTTTGCCGTTGCCCGTGGCCGCACCAAGGTTCTCCGTGGGCGGGATCAGGTCACCGATGCGGTGGTCGTAGTCGGCGCCGATGCCGATGTGGAAATCGATGCCCAGCGGCTCGGCGATCTCCTTGCGAAACACGCTGCCGAGGGTTGCGCCCGTGGCGCGCCGGACCACTTCGCCAAGCAGGTAGCCCTGGGTGATGGCGTGATAGCCGCAGGCCGTTCCCGGTTCCCACCAGGGAGCCTGCGCCGCCAGCAGGCTGCAGATTTTTTCGTGATCGTAGAGATCCTCCGGGCTCACCGGCGTGTCGAGTCCGGACAGTCCTGCTGCGTGGGAGAGCAGATGGGCGATGGTGACCTGATCCTTGCCGTGGGCAGCGAACTCGGGCCACAGCTTGGCCACCCGATCATGGAGATCGAAGACGCCGCGGTCGGCCAGCAGCAGCATGGTCAGTGCGGCCATGGTCTTGGTGGTGGAGTAGACGTTGACCAGGGTGTCTTCCTCCCAGGGCAGCTGCTGTCCGGCATCCCGCGTGCCGGCCCAGAGGTCGACCACGGGGATGCCGTCGACGGTGACGCAGACGGAGGCGCCATCGTCGAGCCCCTTGGCGAAGTTGTCAGCGAAGGCGGCGCGTACGCCCTCGAAGCCGGCTGCGCAGTGGCCGTGAATCGCGGTGGTCGAAGTGTTCATCCAGGAGTGTCCTCGATTCGTTGGGCGGATTCAGAGCATCCAGACGGTTCGGATCAGCAAGGCCATCAGGACCAGGGTGCCGAGCGTGAAGATGCTGAAGCGCAGGGGGATTCTGTTGACCGTTGCCTGGATCAGCGAATGCACGATCCTCAGCAGCACGTAGGTCCAGGCCAGCCCGATGGCGACGCCATCGGCGGGCGTCGCCAGATGGGAGGCCAGCGCCAGGGCGTAGAAGATCGTCGGCTGCTCGTGCAGGTGATTGTAGTTGGCGGCCACCCGGGCGACCTTCGGCGGCAGGTCCGGCAGCTTGCCGGTGCGGCTGACTTCGTCGAGATCGACGTTGGCGGCCTGCATGGCCGGAATGCGCGTGGCATACATCCAGAGCCACATCACCAGCGTCCAGGCCACCAGCGCCAGAATCGGTGCAATCATGCCGTGGGCGTACATGTCCTTCCCCTCTCATCATCCCCAAGCCCAACTGTCGCGCGTTCGCCGACCCGAGTCCACGGCAAACAGCTGCGCAGCAGCGATCTGCATGCCATTCAGCGAAGGCAACGGCATCAGCTCCGGCCCAGCGCCACGCGATCGGCCCATTTGCCTGCGGCAAATAGGGCTCTCCCACAGCGCCAGCTTCGAGCGACACGCCATTGTGGGAGAGCGCTATTTCGCGCAGCGAAATGCGCCGATCTGCATGCCATTCAGCGAAGGCAACGGCATCAGCTCCGGCCCAGCGCCACGAGATCGTTCCTCCGCTGCGCTCCGGAATCTCCCACAAGGTCAGCGGCACGTGATGACTGCACGCAGCGCTGCGACTTCCCCCGGAGGCGGCAATGGACCACCATGGCCGGCACTTTGAATCATCGGGGAGTCCACCATGTCTGCGAATCTGCCTGCCACCATGCGCCAGATGCGATCCACCGTCCGCGAGGACGGCACGCTCGAACTCGCCCTCGTCGAGGTGCCCACACCCAAGCCCAAAGAGGATGAGGTGTTGATCCGGGTCGGTGCCGCGCCCATCAACCCTTCCGATCTGGGGTTGCTGTTCGGAACCGCTGACGTGACCACGCTGCGATCCACGGGCAGCGCGGAACTGCCTGCCGTCACCGCGACAATTCCCGAAAAGCTGCGCCCGGCCATGGCGGCCCGCCTCGGCGAGTCCCTGCCCTGCGGTAACGAGGGTGCGGGCGAGGTGATCGCCGCCGGATCTTCCGAGGCGGCGCAGAACCTGCTCGGTCGGACCGTCGCCATTCTCGGCGGTGCCATGTACGGCGAGTACCGGACGCTGAAGGCCAAGGAATGTCTGCTGCTGCCCAAGGGCACGACGGCGGTGGAAGGGGCGTCCTGCTTCGTCAATCCCCTGACCGCGCTGGGGATGGTGGAGACCATGCGCCTGGAGGGCCACAAGGCGCTGGTACATACCGCTGCAGCTTCGAACTTGGGCCAGATGCTCAACCGCATCTGCCTTGCCGATGGCGTGCCGCTGGTGAACATCGTCCGCAAGTCCGAGCAGGTGGATCTGCTGCGCAGCCAGGGTGCGAAGTACATCTGCAACTCGAGTTCCGAGAACTTCCGCGCGGAGCTCATCGCGGCGCTGGTGGACAGTGGCGCCACCCTGGCCTTCGACGCCATCGGCGGCGGCGAACTGGCCGGGCGCATTCTGAGCTGCATGGAGGCGGCGGCGCTGAAGACCGAGGCCGGCTACAGCCGCTACGGTTCCACGGTCCACAAACAGGTCTACATCTACGGCGGGCTGGACCGAGGTCCCACGGTCATCAATCGCGATTTCGGCATGGCCTGGGGCATGGGAGGCTGGTTGCTGCCGCCCTTCCTGCAGCGCATCGGCCCCGGTGCGGCGCAGCAGCTGCGCGAGCGGGTGGCGGCCGAGATCAGGACCACGTTCGCCAGTACCTACACCGCTGAGGTCTCCCTGGCCGGCGCGCTGGATCCTGCAGCCATTGCGGTCTACGCCAAACAGGCCACGGGCGCGAAGTACCTCATCCGTCCCGATCTGGAGGGCTGATCATGAAGTACGCAAACCTGGGTAACACGGGGCTCTCCGTGTCGCGGATCTGTCTTGGCTGCATGAGCTACGGCGCACCCGAGTGGCGGGACTGGGTGCTGGACGAAAAGGCGTCGCGGCCTTTCTACGAGCGCGCCCTGGAAGCCGGCATCAACTTCTTCGACACCGCCGATGTCTATTCCAACGGCGTCAGTGAGGAAGTGCTCGGTCGCGCCATCGAGGATCTGGTGGACGATCGCGAGGACGTGGTGATCGCCACCAAGTGTTTCGGCGGAACCCACGGCGGCAAACGCAACCGGCACGGCCTGTCGCGCAAGAATGTGATCGCCTCCTGCGATGCGTCCCTCAAGCGCCTGAAGATGGACTACATCGATCTCTACCAGATTCACCGCTTCGATCCCCGTACGCCCATCGAGGAGACCATGGAGGCGCTCAATGACCTGGTCCGCGCCGGCAAGGTGCGTTACCTGGGAGCGTCGTCCATGTGGACCTGGCAGTTCGGTCTCTATCAGCGTCTGGCCTCCGAGCGGGGTTTCAGCCGCTTCGTCTCCATGCAGAACCATTACAACCTCATTTATCGGGAGGAGGAGCGGGAGATGAACCCCTACTGCCGCAACGAAGGGGTAGGCCTGATTCCCTGGAGCCCTCTGGCCCGGGGTTTCCTGGCCGGCAATCGCCACAAGGGCGGTGGTGGTGACACCGCGCGGGCCAAGTCCGACGACTTCGCCGACAAGCTGTATTTCGCCGACAACGACTTCGAGATCGCCGAGGCCAACGCCGAGGTGGCGCAGCGGCTCGGGGTCAAATCCATGCAGACGGCCCTGGCCTGGGTGCTTGCGAAGCCCGGCGTCACCGCGCCGATCATCGGCGCCACGAAAATGGCGCATCTCGAAGATGCCCTGGGGGCCATGGACATCACTCTGACGCCGGAGGACATTGCCGAACTGGAATCGGCCTATCGGCCGCATCCGGTGCTTGGGCACCAGTAGCCGTATGACCAACGAGTAAATTCGGTCGCGGCATGCCGCATGCGGACCACCCGTGCGCGGACCGGGCACGCTCGCCCACAGGGGCGGGTCACCCGCCCGTCCTTTCCTTTCGCGACGGCGCCAATGACGTTGGTGGACCGCTACCGAGCCTCCGATAAACTCATCTGTTGTCGTTCTTCTCGAAGAGGCGGAAACCTTGCAGCGGATCAACGCCGACTTCAGCCAGCGGGCCGTGGTGCATGCAGGCCAAATGTCCTGGGTGCCCTCGCCGACACCGGGCGTAGAGCGGCGCATGCTCGATCGGGTGGGGGATGAGGTCGCCCGGGCCACCTCCATCGTCCGTTATGCGCCGGGCTCTGCCTTTCCTGCCCACACTCATGGTGGTGGTGAGGAATATTTCGTCCTCGAGGGAACCTTCCAGGACGAGGAGGGCGACCACCCGGTGGGCACCTACGTGCGCAATCCACCCACCAGCCGCCATACACCGGGCTCGCAGCCTGGCTGCACCATCTTCGTGAAACTCTGGCAGTTCGACCCAGACGATCGGCAGTCTCTGCGGGTGGCGACGGCAGGCCGACTGGCCCCTGACGATGCCGACGGCCCGGGCGTGGCAGCCATCGAACTTTACCAAGATGACCACGAGCGCGTGCGCATCGAGCAATGGCAGCCGGGTGGTGTGATCGATGTGGTCTCACGCAGTGGTCTGGAGTGGCTGGTGCTCGAAGGCAGTTTCACTGCCGCTGGAGAGTCCTTCCTGCCCTGGTCCTGGATCAGGATGCCTGCCGGTGATGGGCTGAAGGTGCAGGTCGGAGCGGAGGGTGCTCGGCTATGGCTGAAAGAGGGCGTGCAGCCGGCGTCCCGGCGGCTGCCACGCCCAGCCTGAATAGCTGTTGCTGGCGGAGCGGGGTGTCAGCCCTCACCCATGCGGCGGCGCATTTCTTCCTCGGCTTCTTTCGCCTCCTCCTCAGCTGCGTCCATGGCGGCCCGGGTGCGCTCGCGCATCTCATCGATGGCTTCGTCGGCCTCTTCGCCCATGGCATCGAGGTCCTCCTCGGCGCGCTCGCGTGCGCTCTCAGCCCAGGCTTCGGCTTCGCGCCGGGCGCGCTCCACTTCGCTGCCGGCAGATTCGGCAGCCTCGTCGATGGCCCGGCCAGCCTCTTCGGCGGGACCCGGGTCGTCACTGCAGCCTGCGGCCATCAGGCCAACGCTGCCGATGAGCAGTGCGCCGCCGGCGATCCGATGCAGGCTGTGCCGAATCCCAAGGTCATGCTTGGTCGTCATGTTCGATTCCCCATCTCGTGAATGATGACCGTTTGCGAAACGGCCGCGGCGCAGTCACCGTAGCTGCAATGTGCCGCTACGGCGCTGCCGCGGCAAGTGGCGGGCTGGGAGCATGGCGATCGGAGACTGTCGATGGACTGGATGCTGTTTGCTGTTTTTCTGCTGGCCTGCGGCGCATGCGCGCGGCGCTGGTGGTGATGGCGCTGCTGTGGCTGACCGTGGCGGGGACGCTGATCACCATGTGGCCGCTGGACCGGCTGGCAGCGTCACTGTTCATTCCCTATCTGGCCTGGGTGTCGGTGGCGGGGATGCTCAATCTGTCCTTGGTCCGCCGCAACCCCGAGGCAGCCGCCGGGGCTTCGGCCTCGGCCTGATTCAGGGCCGTCGTCTTGCGTGCACCATGTAGTTGACGCCGAGCCAACTCGTGAGCGTCATGCGCCGCCGTAAAGGGTTCACCCTGACGCCGGTGCTTTCCAGCACATCGAGTTCGCCGCTTTGCAGAAGTTCTTCGAGTTCGTCCGGCCGGACGAACCTTGACCACTGATGGGTCCCGCGCGGGAGCAATCCCGTGATGTACTCGGCGCCGACGATGCCGACGACGAAGCCGGCCAGGGAGCGGTTCAGGGTCGCCACGAACATGCTGCCCTGAGGCTTCACGAGAGCGCAGGCCGCCGCCATGAAGCCGTCGAGATCGGCGACATGCTCCACCACCTCCATGTTCAGCACCACGTCGAAACGTTTGCCGTCAGCGGCCAGTGCCTCGGCGCTGCTGTGGCGGTAGTCGATGGTCAGGCCCTCGTTCTCCGCATGCAGCTTCGCCACGGTGATATTGCGCTCGGTGACATCGATGCCGGTGACCGCAGCCCCTGCCCGCGCCATGGCTTCGCTGAGCAGGCCGCCGCCGCAGCCAATATCGAGGATGCGCAGTCCGTCCAGGGGCGTGGTGGTGCGACGGTCGGGCGCGATGCGATCGATGATCCAATCCTTGCGCAGGGCATTGAGCAGGTGCAGGGGCCAGAACGGACCGCTTGCGTCCCACCAGCGATCGGCCAGGCGGGTGTAGAAGGCGACCTGATCCGGATCGACGCTGGCGGGTTGACTCGATGTCATGATGCCTCCCGGGTCATGGTGGCAGTGGGTGCGGGTTGGCAGTTGGGGCAGAAATAGAGCCGCCGTCCGCTGCAGTCGATGCGGCGGATACTGGTGCCGCAGCTGAGGCTGACCGGCCCGGTCGACGGCGTGGAACTGAATGTCGGCCAACTCGATGCGATCTGCGGTTTCACCGCTGCGCCAGCCCAACTTCGCGTCGGCGACCGCCTCGCCTGCCGGGGTTCAGGCCAGCGGCGGGCCGGCGGTCTCAATCCTGCGCCAGGCTGGCGAAATCCCGAAAGAAGTCGGGATAGGTCTTGTTGACGCAGCGCGGGTCCTCGATGGTCACTGGCACGCCGCCGAGGGCGACGAGGGCAAAGCACATGGCCATGCGGTGATCGTCGTAGGTGTGGATGCTGGCCGGGCGCACCTGTCTGGGTGGGGTGATCCCGAGGCCGTCGGCGTATTCGGTCACGGTGGCGCCCACCTTGCGCAGTTCCCGGGCCATGGCCTCGATGCGATCAGTTTCCTTCACGCGCCAGTTGGCCACGTTGCGGATGCGGGTGCGGCCGGTGGCGAACAGGGCGGTGGTGGCGATGGTCATGGCGGCGTCGGGAATGTGGTTGAGATCGAGATCGACGCCGCGCAGTTCGCCCTGCTGCACCTCGATGAAGTCGGGGCCCCGGGTCACTTTTGCACCCATGGTTTCCAGCACGTCGGCGAAGGCGACATCGCCTTGCATGCTCTCAGTGCCCACGCCGAGTACCCGGACCGGCCCGCCGGCAATGGCGGCAGCCGCCAGGAAGTACGATGCCGAAGAGGCATCGCCCTCGACCTGGATGCTGCCGGGGCTGCGGTAGCTGCCGCGAGGGATCTCCAGGCGCCGCGGTTCGGGCCACTCCACGTCGATGCCGAAGCGGGCCATGCAGCGGCGGGTGATCTCGATGTAGGGGTCGGAGACCAGTTCGCCCCGTCGCAGCAGGGTGACCGGCTTGCGGGCCAGCGGTGCGGCCATCATCAGGGCCGAGACGAACTGGCTGGAGAGGCTGCCGTCGATGGCGACGCTGCCGCCGTCGAGGCCGGTGCCGGTGATGGCCAGGGGCGGATAACCGTCCTGTTCCAGATGGCGGATGTCTGCGCCCAGAGCGCGCAGAGCCTCGATGAGGGGGCCGATGGGCCGCTCGTGCATGCGCGGATCGCCCTGAATCTGGAAGCGGCCCTGTCCGAGGGTCAGGGCTGCGGTCAGGGGCCGTACGGCCGTGCCGGCATTGCCGAGTTCCAGGACCAGCGGTTCAGCATGGGGGGCATGGATGGGGCCGCCGACGCCTTTGACCGTGGCTGCGTCGCCATCGCGGGTCAGGCCGACCCCGAGGGCTTGGAGCGCTTCCAGCATGCGCCGGACATCGTCACTGTCGAGCAGGTGCTCGACACGCGTGTCACCTTCAGCCAGGGCCGCGAGCAGCAGCAGGCGGTTGGACAGGCTCTTCGAGCCGGGAATGCGCACGGTGCCCTGCACACTTGCGATGGGCTGCAGCAGCAGACGTTCCATGAACTCTCCAGGGCGCAGGGGCGGGGCGCAGATTCGACCACAGGGCGCAGGGTGCGGCAACCGGTCTGCCGACACCGGCCTGTAGACGCCACCACAGACACCTTCCGCGCCAATAGGGGATCCCTTTGATCGACGGTGTTCTGATCGGCCCATCCGCCTGCGGCGGATAGGGCTCTCCCACAGGGAGCGCCGCCAGAATCGAGCGAGACGCTATTGTGGGAGAGCGCTATTTCGCACAGCGAAATGCGCCGATCTGGATGAGGGGCCGC
>JAFIFL010000166.1 GCA_020832055.1 Gammaproteobacteria bacterium | reverse complement strand
TACCGTATTTACCTACAGACCTCAGGGCGAATCACGCACAACATGCCATCACGCTGAACCTCAGCTCTCCTGGGCGCTGCAACGAACTGTCCACAGCAAGCAGCTCTCCCAACCATCAACCATAACCAGCTTTTCTCTTTCTTCTATCTATTCATTGGACTCGACGATTACTGATGCCGTCAGTCAGGAACGCCCCCAGGCGGAACGACAAATTGACACCCTCAGGGGCCATCATTAGAATCGCCGCTCCTTTTCCGGTGGCTGGCTCCAACATTCGGGCAACGACCCGGATCGCTGCCGCCACGGCAGGCAACCAGCACGGTGAGTAGCAACCATGAAGCGCACCTTTCAGCCCAGCAATCTCAAGCGCAAGCGTACCCACGGATTCCGGGCACGCATGGCCACCAAGAATGGTCGCGCGGTGCTCGCTCGCCGGCGCGCCAAGGGTCGCAAGCGCCTCTGCGCCTGAGGCAACACCCAATCGAGCGGCCGTCGAAAAACGGCCTTGATGGGGGCATGGGCAGCCGATCGCACGCTTTTACACGCCATCGGAGGCTGCCGGCAAAGGCGGACTTCGACCGCGTTTTCTCGCAGGCGACCATACGTCTCAACAGTCATCCCTTTCTGCTGCTGGCTGTCTGCGGGTGCACCGCGGAGAGCCGGATCGGCATGGTGGTCGGCAAGCGTCACGCCAAGCGCGCCGTAGACCGCAACCGCATCCGCCGCCTGATTCGCGAAACCTTCAGGGTGCTGCACTTGCCTTGCGCCACGGATGTGGTGATCCTTGCGCGCCCAGGTGCGGGCGCATGCGACAGTCAGACGCTGACCGGCAGTCTCGACCAACTCTGGTCCCGTCTGGCTCGCAAGCTCGAAAGTCATTCCGGATCGGGGCAGGACAGTCCCGGGAGATGATCGTGAAACGACTCCTCATAGGTTGCATTCACGTTTATCGGTATCTGATCAGCCCGCTGTTCGGACCTCACTGCCGTTTCCACCCGACCTGTTCGAGCTATGCCGTCGAAGCGATCGAACAGCATGGTTCTCTCCGTGGTACATGGCTGGCAGTTCGTCGCATAGGCCGTTGTCATCCGTTTCACCCCGGTGGCTACGACCCCGTTCCCTGCCCGCACGAGGCCAAGCACTGATGCAGCAGACCGAAATCATTCGCTACGCCCTCATTGCCGGGCTGCTGATTACCGCCTACCTGCTGATCCTGGCCTGGAACGAGGATTACGGCAGTGCTGCGCGCCCGGCTGATGCGGGGGCCGCGAGTGCCGATCCGTTGCTGGACCTCGACGTACCCCAGGGCGAAGTGCCGGCCAGCCCGCCCACCGCTCCGGAAACCAGCGACAGACTCCTGGCTGACGACACGGTTCCCGAAGTCGTTGCCGGGGAAGCCCCGACGGTCGTGACTGACGACGCGCCGAGCGTGAGCCCGCAGGAAGGGCTGATCCGCGTTCGCACCGATACGCTCAATGTCTGGCTCGATCGCCGTGGCGATGTGGTGAAGGTCACCCTGCCGCAGTACCCGGTGAGTCTCGACACTCCCGATGTTCCACTCACGCTGCTGGATCGGACCCCTTCCTTCCTGTACGTCGCCCAAAGCGGCCTGGCGGGACCTGATGGCGTCGATGCCAGGCCCGAGGGCCGCCCGAACTATCGCACCGACCGCGATGTCTTCGAACTGCAACCTGGGCAGGACCAGCTCGTCGTACCGCTGTTTTTCGAAGACCCCAACGGCATGCAGGTGGAGAAGCGTTTCATCTTCACCCGCGGCGACTACAAAGTGCGCCTCGAGTACCACATGACCAATCCGCAGCAGCATCCGCTGCGGGCAGCGATGTATGGTCAGATCCGCCGCAGCGGAGGTCAGCCTCCGGACTTTTCACCGCCAGGCATGGGCATGCGTCCCTACGTGGGGGCTGCATTCACAACGGCCGATTCCCGCTACGACAAGGTGAGCTTTTCCGATCTGGCTTCGGGTTGGGAAGCTCGGGTGCAGAACGGCTGGGTCGCCATGCTGCAGCACTACTTCCTCTCGGCCTGGATTCCCGACAGTGAAGCCGAACACCTCTACCGGGGTCGCCAGAGGGCGGACGGCACCTACCTGATCGAGTTCGTCGGGCCGGTGCTGAGCATTGCCCCCGGGCAATCCGAGGTCCTCGCCGCATCGTTCTACGCAGGGCCGAAGATTCAAAGCCGGCTCGCTGAAATCTCCGACAATCTCAACCTCACTGTGGACTACGGATTCCTCTGGTGGATCTCCGTGCCCTTGTTCAGGGTGCTGGATTTCCTCCACGGGCTGGTGGGCAATTGGGGCTTCGCCATCATCCTGCTGACCCTGCTGGTGAAGCTCGCACTGTATCCCTTGAGCGCGGCCGCCTACCGGTCGATGGCCAACATGCGGCGGATGGCGCCGGAAATGAAGCGCCTGCAGGAACGCTACAGCGACGATCGCCAGAAGCTGTCCAAGGAAATGATGGATCTCTACCGCAAGGAGAAGATCAATCCCCTGGGCGGCTGTCTGCCCATGCTGGCGCAGATGCCGGTGTTTCTGGCCTTGTACTGGGTCCTTTACGAGTCGGTGGAGCTGCGCCACGCGCCGTTCATGCTGTGGATCCATGACCTGTCGGCCATCGATCCCTACTTTGTCCTGCCGCTGCTCATGGGGGCCACCATGTTCCTGCAGATGCAGCTCAATCCGGCGCCGCTGGACCCCATGCAGGCGAAGATCATGAAGCTCATGCCCATCATGTTCACGGTGCTGTTCCTGTTCTTCCCGGCCGGCCTGGTGCTCTACTGGCTGGTCAACAACGTCCTGTCCATTGCCCAGCAATGGTGGGTCATGCGTCAGATCGAGCAGGCCGCACCGGCGGCGAAGGGCAGCAAGTAGCGCCCATGCGGGTGACTGGCCCAGGGCGGGGGTGCGCATGGCGGAGCCTGAGGACGCGGATACCATTGCCGCCATCGCAACCGCCGATGGCCGGGCCGGCATCGGTATCCTCCGTCTGTCCGGACCTGCCGCTCTCGGCATAGCAGAGCGGCTGGCGGGGCGCCGCCTGAAACCTCGCCACGCCCATCACTGTCACATCCGCGATCGCACCGGCGAGATCCTCGACGATGCCATCGTCATCGCCTTTCCCGCACCCCGATCCTTTACCGGCGAGGATGTCGTCGAGATTCAGGGCCATGGCAGCCCGATCGTCCTGCAGCAGATCCTGCGGACGGCTGTCGATGAGGGTGCCCGACTGGCGCGGCCCGGCGAGTTCTCTGAAAGGGCCTATCTCAATGACCGTATCGATCTCGCCCAGGCCGAAGCCATAGCCGATCTCATTGCGGCTGGCACGGAAGCGGCGGCCCGGGGTGCCCTACGCAGCCTGCAAGGGGAGTTCTCGAGACAGATCCACGACCTGATGGAAGTGGTCACGACCTTGCGGGTCTATGTCGAGGCGGCCATGGACTTCCCCGACGAGGATGTGGATTTTCTCGCCGACGGCGATATCGAGGAACGCATCAGCGCGCTCCGGGACGACCTCGAAGCTGTTCGCCGCGCCGCTGGGCAAGGTGTGCTGCTCAGTTCCGGGATTACCCTGGTCCTGGCCGGGGCGCCCAACGCGGGTAAATCCAGCTTGATGAACGCGCTCGCCCGTCGCGACACCGCCATCGTCACGGAGATCCCCGGGACCACCCGGGACGTGCTGCGCGAACGCATCGACCTCGATGGTCTGCCGGTACAGCTTACGGACACCGCCGGTTTGCGGGAGAGCACCGATCCGGTGGAGGCCGAAGGCGTGCGTCGGGCGCGTGCCGAGATCGATCGTGCCGATTGCCTCCTGTTTCTGGTGGATGCCACGGCCAGCGAATCCTGGCCGCTGACCCGGGATCAGGTGGCGGCGGGGGTCGGGGCGTCGCTGCCAGCCAGCGTGATCCTGGTGCGCACCAAGATCGATCTGCTGGCCGCGGCAACGCCGGTCACCGGGTTCACAGAGCTGCCGGCCGTGGCGATCAGCGCCCTGACGGGACTCGGACTCGACGAGCTCAAGCAACTCATCCGCAGGCAGGTGGGTTTTGCCGCCGATGCCCAGTCCACCTTCACGGCCCGGGCCCGGCACCTGCACGCCCTCGATCAGGCGGCACACGGGCTGACGGCCGCGCTGAACACCTTGCGTGCGACAGGCGCTGGTGACCTCGTGGCCGAAGATCTCCGCCTCGTTCACGACCACCTCGGTGAAATTGTCGGGGCCATGTCCTCCGATGCACTGCTTGGCCGCATCTTTGCCAGTTTCTGCATCGGCAAATAGCTCGGGAGTGATGGACGGCTGATGGAGGCCTTTCTGCCGGTCCTGGCAGGAGCGGTACTGGGACTCGTCGCCGCCAACGCTCCCGCCATCTGGCTCGGCCATCGATTCGCAGCCAGGCTCCCGGTACAGGGTATCCGTCTGGTGAGCGCCCTGCTGTTCACCTTCCTGGGCGGTTGGATTCTGCTCGAGGTGAGTGGCCGACTCGGCTGAGCGGGCTTCCGGCACCAAGCAGAGAAATCAGACAGAAAACACTGCAAGGAAGCCCCGGGTCGGCTACCTTTCGCGGCAAGCGTCGAACCCCGGTCCATCACGGAGCCCTGCAAGATGTCCACGGTGCAATCCATTCTCGCCATCACCGACTTTTCCCTCGGTGCCAGGCATGCGGTGGAGCGCAGTGTTCGTCTCGCCGATGAGCTTGGCATATCGCGGGTCGGTGTCCTGCACGTCCTCGAGCGCGGACTCATGGATGGGCTGCGGCAACTGTTCGGTGGTGCCAGTGATCTGCCCGAATCCTTCGATGTCGGCGCCCGCCAGACCCTCGAACGGCTGCTGAGGGAAGTGGATGCGCCTGCGGGTGTCGAGCTCGAAGCACTGTTGCGCAGTGGCCGCCCGCTCACGGCTGTCCTTGCGGCGGCTGAAGAGTACGACATGCTCGTGGTGGGCGCCCGGGGCCAGACCAAGCGGCAACGCCTGGCGCTTGGGACCACCAGCCGGGCGCTGCTCAGGGCCCATCCGGAGCCGGTCCTGGTGGTCCGGGAGTCGCCCACCGGCCCCTATCGCCGGGTGTTGGTGGCCATCGATTTTTCGGCCTATTCGGAAACAGCCCTGGCCTGGGCTCGAACCCTGGCGCCAAGTGCTGCGCTGAATCTCGTGCACGTCTTCGACAACCCCTCGCCCCGCAGCGCCTCCTACGTCCGGGTCAGTCACGAAGGGCTCGCCAAGTTCCGCCGCCGGCTCCTGCTGAAGGCGGAGAGGCGGATGGAGGAACTGGCGGCGGAACTGCAGGATCTCGGTCAGCCCCTCGATCAGCGCATCGTCGCGGGTGATCCGGCCACGGTGCTGCTCGAACAGGCGGCAGCGCTGGAAGCGGATCTGCTCGTGATCTGCAAGCATGCGCGCCCGACCACTGAGCAGCTGCTGCTCGGCAGCGTCACGCTGCGGGTTCTGGACGACTCTGTTTGTGATGTGCTGGTGGTTCAGTAGCCAGCCGGTTTTCCAGGAGCATACCCATGACAGTGGAACAGGCGTTGATCTTTGCCGTCCTTGTCGTGATGGTGGGCTTCTTCCTTTGGGGACGCTGGCGCCACGACTCCGTGGCCATTGGTGCGCTTCTGGCCTGCGTCGCGTTCGGCCTGATTCCAAGTTACGCGGCCTTCGAGGGCTTCGGTCACCCCGCAGTGATCACCGTTGCTGCGGTGCTGGTGCTCAGCCGCGGACTGCAGAACGCGGGGGTGGTCGACCTCCTGGCCGCTCGACTGCTGCCGCGCAATGCCGGGCGTACCCTGACCATTGCCGCTCTGATGGCCCTCGGTGCATTCCTGTCGGCATTCATGAACAACGTCGGCGCCATGGCGCTGCTCATGCCGGTGGCGATCAGCGTGGCGGGTCGCCATGATCTCACTCCCGGGCAGGTGCTGATGCCGCTGGCTTTTGGGACCATCCTCGGCGGTATGGCCACCCTGATCGGGACCCCACCAAACCTGATTGTCTCCGGCTTTCGCGCGGAGTTGGGTGGGGGTGGGTTCGGCATGTTCGATTTCACCCCTGTAGGTGCCGGCGTGGCCTTCGTCGGGGTGGTTTTCGTCGCTCTGTTCGGTTGGCGTCTGGTACCGAAGCGCAAGGCCAGCGATGCTGATAGCTTCGATACGGGCAAATACCTCACCGAAGCCCGGGTCACGGAGGTCAGCAAAGTCCGTGGCAAGACCATCCGCGAAGCGGAGGCCATGCTCGAGGATGCCGATGCCCAGATCATCCGGCTGGTCCGTGACGATCACTGGCTGACGGCTCCAAGGCCGGGCCGCGTTCTGCGCCGCGGTGACATCCTCATCATTGAGGCTGAACCGGAGGCCCTGGCCGGGGTACTCAGTACCCTTGGGTTGCGCCTCGAAGAAGAAGTGAAGTCCGAGGCGGACACCGACAAGCCGGATGAAACCTCAGATGACACGGCAGCCGACGATGAGCGGAGCGCGGACGACGCTGACGTCCCGGAAGGCGCTGAGCCCGCCGAGGAGAAAGAGGACGAGGACGAGGACGAGGAAAATAAGGGCAAACCGGATTCTGATGAAGTGGTGATGCGGGAGCTGGTAGCACGTCCCGGCTCAGGATTGATCGGACGCAGTGCCAGCGACATCGAACTTCGAACCCGCTACAGCCTCAATCTGTTGGCGGTGTCCCGGCAGGGACGCCACAGCATCAAGCGACTGCGATCCACGGCCATCGAGGCGGGTGACGTGCTGTTGATGCAGGGATCACCCGAGGCCATCGCATCCTTTGCGAGTGACTATGGCTGCGTTCCCCTGGCGGAACGCATCCTGGGCATTGCCGACAAGCGCGTCACCACGGTCGCCGGCCTGGTCATGGCGCTTGCTGTCGGGGGCGCCGCGCTGGGACTGGTTCCAGCGGCCATGTCCTTCGTGGCCGGTGTTCTCGCCTACATGCTGCTGCGCGTGGTACCCCCGAGAAGCCTCTATGACGCCATCGACTGGCCGGTGATCGTTTTGCTTGGCGCGTTGATTCCGGTGGCCGGGGCCATGGCCAGCACAGGTGCCGCAGATCTGCTTGCCAACGCCCTGGTGGAGAGCGTCGCGCGGGGCCACGCCGTGTTCGCCCTGGCGCTGATCCTGGTGGTGACCATGACCCTTTCGGACTTCATGAACAATGCGGCGACAGCCGCCGTGATGTGTCCCATTGCCATCAGCACGGCAGCGACCCTGTCGGTGAGTCCGGATTCCTTTCTCATGGCGGTCGCCATCGGAGCGTCCTGCGCCTTCCTCACACCCATCGGCCACCAGAACAACACCCTGATCCTCGGACCCGGTGGTTTCCGTTTCGGCGATTACTGGAAGCTGGGTCTGCCCATGGAGGTGCTGGTGATCGTGGTGAGTCTGCCGCTGCTGCTGCTGGTCTGGCCGCTGTGAAGGCATCCTTTAATGACGCACTTGGGCGAGTTCGGCTGATTTGGTCTGGTGACGGACTCAGGGCATCATGATCCGGTTCATTTTTTGGGGAGAGCGACCGATGTGCTTAGCGCGAAACATATTGCTGTCGTTGCTGCTGGCTCTGCCGGGCATAGCCGCGGCAGATGATCCCTGGCGTGGCAAAGTGGCGATCATCACCGGGTCGTCCAGCGGCCTTGGCTATGAGCTGGCAAAGATCGCAGCCGACAAAGACATGAAGCTGGTGCTGGTGGACATCAATCCGGGCCCCTCGGTGGCCCTGGCGAGCCGGATTCTGGCAGAGGGTGGCGAGGCGGTGGCCATCGAGGTGGATCTGGCGGAGCGCGAGCAGCGCTCGCGGGTCATCGAGACCGCGCTTGAGCAATACGGCACCGTCGACTACCTGTTCAATAACGCCGGCTACTCCTATCTGGCCACCCTCGAGCAGATGGACGTGGACATGGCGCAGCATCTGTTCGAGGTGAACTACTGGGCCTATGTGGATCTGGCCAATCAGGTGATTCCGGTCATGAAGGCCCAGGGCAGCGGCAGCATCCTCAATGTCGTCTCGATCCTGGCCCATCGTTCGGCACCGCCTGGAACCGGTCACTACGCGGCGAGCAAGGCGGCGCTGGTGGGGATTTTCCAGGCTGCGGCAAAGGAACTCGAACCCTACGGCATCAAGGTGTTCCTGGCGTCACCGGCAGGCATGCGCACCAACATCGGCCGCAATGCGGTCGGGCCTCTGGCAGAAGAGAGACGGGATCGTGCGGATGACTGGGAGCCGCCGGAGATCGCGGCGCAGGACATTTTCGATGCTATGCTGAAAGACGAAGTGTTGTTCTTTCCCGGCTATGTCGAGGGACCGTGATGCCGCTGGTGACTGATGCTGAACATCTGGCCTGGCTGGCGCGGGTCGAAGAACCGATCCTGGAGTCGGCGCTGCCGATCTGCGATCCCCATCACCACCTCTGGGACCGCGACGGGTCACGCTATCTGCTTCATGAACTCCTGGCCGATATCGGCAGCGGCCACAATGTGGTCTCGACGGTATTCATCGAGTGCTCGGCCATGTATAGGGCAGACGGCCCGGAAGCGCTGCGACCGGTGGGCGAGACCGAGTTCGTCAATGGCGTGGCCGCCATGAGTGCCAGCGGCGGTTACGGCACGGTGCGGGCCTGCGCCGGCATCGTCAGCTTTGCGGACCTGCTCCTCGGTGACGCCGTGGTGGAGGTGCTCGAAGCCCACCTGGCCGCCAGCGAGCGATTCCGGGGCATCCGCCATGCGGCTGGGTTCGACCCGAGTCCTGAGGTGCGCAACTCCCACACCAATCCCCCGGTGGGGCTGTACGGACGGGATGACTTCCGCCGCGGCTTCGCCCGGCTCGCACCCCTCGGACTGACCTTCGAAGCCTGGCAGTACCACCATCAGCTGCCGGAAGTGACCGATCTGGCCCGGGCCTTTCCGGAGACCACTATCATCCTCAACCACTTCAGCGGACCGCTGGGGATTGGACCCTACGAGGGTCAGCAGCTGGCGATTTTCGCGCAGTGGCGGGAGGATCTCCGGGAGCTGGCCCAATGCCCGAACGTGGTGGCCAAGCTGGGCGGGCTGGTGATGCCCATCAACGGTTTCGGCTTCCACAAGCGCAGCGAGCCCCCCACCTCCGAGGAGCTCGCTGCGGCTACCGGCGACTGGTATAGACATGCCCTGGATTGCTTCGGACCCGACCGCTGCATGTTCGAGAGCAACTTCCCTGTGGACAAGGCGAGCTGCTCTTATCCGGTGTTGTGGAACAGCTTCAAGCGCCTGGCGAAGGACTGTTCCGCCGCCGAGAAGGCGGCGTTGTTCCGGGACACCGCGGAACGGGTCTATCGCATCAGGCCCTGATGCGGCTGTATGATGCGCGGTTCGCCAAGCGACGACAGACCCAACGGCCATGGAACATCCGGACAGCTTCGACGTCATCGTCATCGGCGGCGGTCACGCCGGCACTGAAGCCGCGCTTGCGGCCGCGCGCAGCGGTGCCCGCACACTGCTTCTGACCCAGAGCGTCGAGACCATCGGCCAGATGTCCTGCAATCCCGCCATCGGCGGCATCGGCAAGACGCATCTGGTGAAGGAGATCGACGCCCTCGGTGGTGCCATGGCCCGGGCCACAGATCAGGCCGGCATCCAGTTTCGGGTGCTCAATGCCCGCAAGGGGCCAGCGGTGCGGGCCACCCGGGCCCAGGCGGATCGGGTGCTCTACCGCAATGCCGTGCGCCGGATCGTCGAGGCGCAGCCCGGCCTGTCCGTGTTTCAGCAGTCGGTCACTGATCTGCGGGTGGAAAGCGACCGGGTGACGGGCGTCGTCACCCAGATGGGTCTGGTATTCACTGCTCGTGCCGTGGTCTTGACCACGGGAACCTTCCTCGGCGGTCTGATTCACATCGGGCAGGAGCAGCACGCAGGTGGCCGTGCCGGCGATGCGCCGTCCAATGCGCTGGCCAGGCGCCTGCGGGCCCTGCCGTTCCGGGTCGGCCGGCTGAAGACCGGCACGCCGCCACGCATCGACGGCCGCAGCGTCGATTTTTCGGTCATGGAGCCGCAGCCCGGCGACACGCCCGAGCCGGTGATGTCCTACCTCGGTTCCGTGACGGAGCACCCGCGTCAGGTGCCGTGCTGGATCACCCGGACCAATGCCACGACCCATGACATCATCCGTGCCGGTCTCGACCGCTCGCCCATGTACTCCGGCGTCATCGAGGGGGTGGGGCCGCGCTATTGCCCGTCGGTGGAAGACAAGGTGGTTCCCCTTCCGCCAAATGCAAACCCTCAACAAATATTCGGACAGGCAAACCACGACACACGAAATGACTTTGCAAACACCAAATA
>JAFIFL010000165.1 GCA_020832055.1 Gammaproteobacteria bacterium | reverse complement strand
TGGGCCGATCTCGAAACGCTCTGCCGAAGCCGATGTCGCTGCCGGCGCTGAACGCATCCCACATCGGCGCATTTCGCTGCGCGAAATAGCGCTCTCCCACAGAGTCTGGCGACGTCTACTCGCTGTCGCCGGACGGCCGTGCCTGCTGCAGCGCGCGCAACGCGGCGCGCACGTGCAGCGCTCCGAACAGATCCCGAGCCAGCAGCAGGCCTTCGGCCCCGACCCGAGCTGCTGCTTCGCTGCCCTGCCGCGTGGCCAGGGTGCCGAGGAACTTGGTGACCTCCAGATCCGCCAGCCAGGCACTCACCTCCTGGTAGCGCTGCAGATGGTCGAGATCGAAGCCGTCACTGGCCTCGAAACCTGCGGCGCGCAGCTCGCCCCAGAGGCGGCAGATCCTGGCGTCGCGGTCAGCGAGGCAGCCGTCGGGGCCGATGTCGATGATGCCGCGGCGGGCCATGGCCTCGATCTCATCGGCATGCAGACCGCTCATGGCTGCCGCCGCGTCCAGCGTGCACGCGGGCCCGGCTTCTCCTTCGCCAAGCATGCTCGGCAGCAGGGCGGCGATTTCCGGTCCACGGCCTTCGGCCAGGGCCCGAACATCGGCGGTCTTCATCAGGTCACGGATGGCCGCCAGGGGCAGAAAGGCTTCTGTCTGCAGGCGCTTGATGGCGCGAATGTGCAGGACATGATCGTCATTGTAGTAGGCGACATTGCGCCCAGGGCGCTCGGGTTCGGGCAGCATGCCCTCGCGGATGTAGAAGCGGATGGCCTCCCGGCCGATGCCGGTCGCCGCCTCCAGATCCTTCATCTTCAATCGAGCGCCCACGGCGTTTCCAGCAGTCAGTGCCGGTGCAGGACGACCGGCATACGGGTGTAGCCCTTGACGAAGTTGGACTTCACCCGGGTCGGTTCGTCCACCAGCTCCACTGTGTGGAACCGCTTCAGGATCTCCTCCCAGGCGATGCGCAACTGCATTTCCGCCAGCCGGTTGCCCATGCAGCGGTGGATGCCGTAGCCGAAGGCGACGTGACTGCGCGCATTGGGGCGGTCGATGATGAGCCGGTCGGCATCCTCGAAGTGGGCCTCGTCGCGGTTGCCCGAGATGTACCACATGATGACCCGATCACCCTTGCGGATCTGTTTGCCGGCCAGTTCGGCATCACAGGCGGCAGTGCGTCGCATGTGAGCCAGCGGCGTCTGCCAGCGGATGATCTCCGCCACCATGTTGGGGATGACCTCGGGGCGGTCGCGGAGTTTTTGATATTGGTCCGGCCAGGTATTCAGGGCCAGAATGCCGCCGCTGATGGAATTGCGGGTGGTGTCGTTGCCGCCCACGATCAGCAGCACCAGATTGCCCAGGTACTCCATGGGCGACATGTTCTTGAAAGCGGGACTGTGGGCCATCATCGACACGAAGTCCTGCCCCGGCTCGCGCTCGCGCTTCTGCCACAGCCGGGTGAAGTACTCCAGGCACTCCATCAGATGCCCACGGCGCTCCTCCTCCGGCATGGTCAAACCGCCCGTCTGCGGGCTCGAAGTGGCGCAGTCGGACCAGAACGGCAGCAGGTGCCGGTCCTCGAACGGCACATCGAACAGAGTCGCCAGCATCCGCGTGGTCAATTCCACGGAGACGGCCTCCACCCAGTCGAAGGGTTCGCCCACCGGCAGGCCATCGAGAATGTCGGCCACCCGCTCGCGAATCAAAGGTTCGAGATTGGCCAGCTGCCGGGGCGCCACCGCCGGCTGCACGCCCTTGCGCTGCTCGTCGTGACGCGGCGGGTCCATGGCGATGAACATGGGGATGTGGAAGTCCTCCGCCGCGTCACCGATGACGATCACCGGCTCCGAGGAGTACACCTGATGCGTGGTGTCGACGGTCTTGATGTCATCGAGCCGGGTGACCGACCAGTAGGCCCCGAACGGGCTCTCAGCGTGGAAGTGAACCGGATCCTCGGCCCGCAGGCGGGCGAAGTAGCCCTGCCAGCAGTTGTCCTCGAAGATGCGCGGATCAGACACGTCGATGGCATCGAGTGCACAGGTTGCCGGGTCAGGCAGCGGTGCTGGCGTATCGGTCACAATGGCTTCGGCCATGTTGTCAGTCCCTCCCAAAGGCTGCGTACCCATACTACGCACTTTGTGAGACCCTGGTCCATCCCCAAGCTGGCCGCCAGTGACCGGCTGCTGCGACCGGACCTGCCGATGGGACGGAGCGATACCTCATCACGGCGCGTCACGGCGCTGCCAAGTGAAAGCGATGCAGGCTAAGCTTCCGGCAAAGGAACAACACAAGAGGAAGCGGGCCGATGTCCCAGCTGTTGACGGGGCATCCGAACTGGCTGCAGGCTCCATGACGAACCCCGACTCCCAGGCCACCCTGCACCCACTGCTGCCGCAGTTCGTCGATCGTGATGCAGAGCAGGCATTCCAGGAGGCCAACCTGCGAGAGACCCGCAATGGGCTCGCGCTGCTGGCATCGGCGGCCTTCATCGTCTCCTGCGGTACGCTGCTAGCCGCCTGGTTCCATCTGCCTCATGAACAGCCCGGTTTCCTGCCCGGGCAACTGCTTAGAGGCCTGCTGCTGCTGGCAGCTGCCGCGGCCTTCGTCGTCGTCCTCAAGGCCTCGAAGCCCGCCACCCTTCACACGGCGGCCAGCACTCTGCTGGCACTTGGCTGCATGACCTTGATGCTACGCATGACCATCCCACCGCCGGAGGGTGCCGACCCGCTGGTCGCCCTCCTGCACGTGACCCGGGACGGCACCACGATCCTGCTGGTCGTCGCCATCGCCGTACTCACCCTTCTCGCCGGTCACTTCCTGATCCATGCCACCATCTTCGCGCTGACCCTGGTCGGCACAATCGTGATTGCGCATACGTGGCCGGACGGGGCCCCCAACGCTGCAGGGTTCAGCTACGCCTTCGGCAGCGGCTTCATGTTCGTACTCGCCCTGGGCAACGGCATCCAGAGGATGCGCCGCAACATCTACGTCTCGCGCCTGGAACTCCAGCGTGCCAACGCCCAGCTTCATGAACTGGCCATCCGCGATCACCTCACCCGCAGCCTGAATCGTCGCCACTTCTACGACGTTGCCGAGGCCGAACTGCAGCGGGCCCAACGCTACCACGCCCCCATGAGCCTCCTGCTGCTCGACCTCGACGACTTCAAGGGCATCAACGACCGTCATGGCCACGCCTGCGGGGACGCGGCACTGTGTCAGCTCGTGGACCTGATCCAGGGGCGCCTGCGTAACAGCGACATTCTCGCCCGGATCGGCGGTGAGGAATTCGTGGTCCTGTTACCGGAGACCGAACCCGAGTCAGCCAGACAGCTGGCCGAACGCCTGCGTCAGGCCATCGCCGATCAGCCGTTCGAGCATGGCGAGATCCGGGTCACGCTGACCGCAAGCTGGGGCGTCGCCACCGCCCATACAGAAGACAGGGACATCGACAGCCTGCTCGACCGCGCCGATCGCGCGCTCTACGCTGCCAAGGACAGCGGGCGCAACCGGGTTTGTGTGGCGACGTCAGAGGTCGCGACTGCAACGGCGCCCATCGCGCCCGGATCCGCGGGCTGAAGGCCCAGGGTCAATACGGGCATCCGGAGCGACAGCCGGATGACGACGACGGGCCATCACCGGCCACGGCGCCCTCATCTGCATTGGAATGGCTCATCCCCCGCTTCCGCGACCGGGACCTGGAACAGGCATTCCAACAGGCCTGGCTTCCGGACACCCGAACGGCGCTGCTCCTGCTCAGCATTGGCGGCGTCTGCGGAGCCCTCGCCACCATGTTCGGCGCATGGAGCCACCTGCCCCATGACCAACCGGGCTATCTGCCGGGCCAGGCCCTGCGTGTGCTGCTGCTGACGGGATCCATTGCCGCCATAGTGATCGCGCTGCGCGCGTCGCGGCCTGACACGCTGCTTCACGCCGCGAGCCTGCTGCTGGTGCTCGGCTGCCTGACCCTGGCTCTGCGCATGGCCTCTCCGGCACCCCAGGACAGCGCACTCCTCGAGGCGATGTTCCACGTCAATCGCGACGGCCTGACCGTCATCATGGTGGTGGCCATCGCGGTGCTGACGCTGATGATGGGCCACTATGCCGTCAACGCCGTCATCTTCGCCCTGGCACTGACCGCATACCTGCTGATCGCCAACCGATGGTCCGATGGGCTCGCCAATCCGATGAGCCTGATCTACGCCTTCTACACGGGCTTCGTGTTCATTCTCGCCTTGAGCCACGGCATCCAGCGCACCCGACGGCACATCTACCTCGCCCGCGAGCAGCTCCAGGAAGCCAACGCCCGGCTGCATGAGATCGCCATCCGCGACTACCTCACCGGCTGCTTCAACCGCCGCCACTTCTACACCCTTGCCGAGCCGGAACTCGCCCGCGCCCACCGCCACGGCACGCCGCTGAGCCTGCTGATGTTCGATTTCGATCACTTCAAACAGGTGAATGACACCTACGGCCATGCCGGTGGAGACGCGGTGCTGCAACAGGCCGTGGAGGTGATTCAAGAACGCCTGCGGATCAGCGATGTCCTCTCGCGACTTGGCGGTGAAGAGTTCGCCGTGCTGCTGCCGGAGACCGAGCTCGAACAGGCAAAACAGCTGGCAGAACGATTGCGGCAAGCCATTGCCGAGCACCCCTTCGAGCATGCAGGCGTACCCATTCCCGCCACCGCCAGTTTCGGTGTCGCGACCGCACAGCCCGGTGACGTCAGCATCGACGTCCTGCTCGGCCGGGCCGACCTCGGCCTGTATCTGGCTAAGGACCGAGGCCGCAACCGGGTGTGTGTCGCAGCCACGGGCACGGAGTCTGACGCCGGGTGATACCGGCGGCGTCCCTGCTTCACCTGCAACAGCCAGCAGACGCGGATTCGGGCCGCTGCTGTGCCCGGCTGAAATCGCCGTGCGATCTGCAACCAGGAAGGCAACCGCCCACCCCCTCTCAGGGCGTGACCACGTCGAACCAGTACTCGAACTCGTCCAGGGCACCGAGGAAGGCAGCCACGGCCGCACCATTGCCCACCACCTGCACCCGGCCCGCCTCGAGCAGCGGCGGCAGCTCGGCATCGCCGAGAAGCAGCAGGTCGAACAGCGACCGGTCCATGGTCACGGTGGCCGCCGGTTCCGCCGTACGGCCCCGCCTCGGGAAGGCCACAGCCCGGGTGATGTCCACGCTCATGGCTTCGTCGCGATCGGGAAAGATGAACTGGACCTCGACCGGGTCGTGGTCGAAACGAGCCGGATCGAAGCGCACAGCCAGCGCATTGAAGAGATCTGTCGTCGGCACCGCACGCAGGAACTCCAGACTGCCGAGGCCGACCTCCACATGCCTCGGCACGCCCTCGCGCAGCTCGTGCGCCGCAGTCAGGTAATAGTTGCGCCAGGCACCGGACTCGGCCTGGAAACCGAGCTGCTCATAGCTGGCGGCCAGCCACATGCGGGCAGCCTCAAAATCGGGATCAGCGAAAACGATATGGTTGAACACGGTCGCTGCCCAGCGGTAATCGCCTTCCTCGAAGGACTCGATGGCCTGGGCCAGGGCGGCTTCGGCACCTCCCATGAACCTGACGTAACGCTCGGAGGCGGCCACTGGAGGGTGCTGGTGGTAATTGGCAGGCACGCCGTCCCACCAACCGAAGTAGTGCTGGAAGACCGCTTTGGAATTGTGGTTGAGGGTCCCGTAATAGTCCCGGACGCTGAAATCCTCACTGGCGAACGCCGGCTGCTCGAGCTGTTCCGCAATCTCATGCATGGTCCGACCGTGATTGGCCAGACGCACGGTCTGGTCATGCACATGCCGATAGCGGTCACGCTGGTTGCGCAGCAGGCGCGAGACATCTTCAGCCCCCCAGGCCGGCCAGTGGTGGGACGCGAACAGCACATCCGCATCGTCGCCATAACGCATGAGCATGGCATCGATGACCTGACTCCAGAGCAGGGCGTCCCGAACCTTGGCCCCCCGGGGCGTCAGCACATTATGGAAGGTCCGGGTCACCACCTCTGCGGTACACAGCGCCTTGAATTCCGGCAGATAGAAGACGATCTCGGCAGGTGCCTCGGTGCCTGCGGCATCGAGGAACTCGAACGTGACCCCGTCGATCACCAGCGTCTCGCCCTCGGACGAAATCTCACGGGTCGGTTCGACCAGCCCGATGGCGCCGACCGACAGGCGTTGCCCCAGTCCCGTTCCCACATGGCCGGACGGACCGGGTGCGAGTTGGTTGCCGAACTGGAAGCTCCCCCGCCGGCCCATGTAATTGCCGGCCAGCAGATTCTCGCTGACCGCTTCCTCAGTGAAGCCGTGCGGTCCAAAGATCGCGACCCGGCCCGTCTCGACGTCGCCCTCGTCGACGACGCCCCGTACCCCACCGAAGTGGTCGCCATGGGAATGGGTGTAGATGACCGCTGTCACCGGTCGCTCGCCGAGATGCTCGTTGGCCAGGGCCAGTCCCGCCGCAGCCACCGCCGGGGTGGTCAGTGGATCCACCACAATCCAGCCCTCGACACCGCGAATCAGCGTCATGACCGCCAGATCGTAGCCTCGCACCTGCCAGATTCCATCGACGACTTCGAACAGGCCGTGCAGGCTGTTGAGCCGGCTCTGCCGCCACAACGACGGATTCACGGTATCGGGCGCTTCGCCGTCGATGAACGCGAACCACTGTGTGTCCCACGCCACAGACCCGTCCGGATTGAGTATCCGCGGATCTTCGATGGCGGCCACGAAACCGCGCGTGGCGTTCTCGAAATCAGCCGGATCATCCAGCGGCAGTGCCTGCCGCACCCAAGCCTGTGCCGCCCGGGTTGCCGCAGTCGCCTCCCCCACGGGTGGCTGCGGCCATTCCTCCGCCCCAGCCGGCAAGGTCCAGGCCAGTGCCAGGGCGCCCATCCATCTGCTTAGGTTTCTGCTCATCGTGTTGATCTCCCTCTCCCTGATTCGGTTCGAGTCTGACTGCTTCGATACCGATAGCGATCAATGCAAAGCGCAGCCCGCGACGGTGATGCGATGCAGCAGGCGTCGCTGGCCATGATAATCGTTCAGGGCATAGTGCCACGTCGCCCGGTTGTCCCAGATGGCCACGGCACCCTCGCTCCAGCGGAAGCGACAGGTGTACTCCGGACGGGTGGCGTGGCGATAAAGAAACGTCAGCAGCGCGGCGCTCTCCTCTGCGCTCCAATCCTCGAAGCGCAGCGTGAACGCCGGGTTCACATACAGTGCCCTGCGCCCGGACAGCGGATGGGTGATGACCACCGGGTGCACCGCTTCACTGGTGAGCTGCTCGTTGCGGAACAACTCCCCGGCATCACCCTGCTGCTTGTAGACTCCCGCCGCACCGAAGACATGATGATTGGAATGTACCGCCCGCAGACCATCGAGGGTACGCTGCAGGCCGGGTGAGAGACCTTCGAAAGCCGCATACATGTCCGCGAACAGGGTGTCGCCCCCCGACTCCGGCAGCTCCCGTGCCACGAGGATCGAGCCGATGGCGGGCTCCTGGTCATAGGAGTGGTCCGTGTGCCAGCCACCGCCAATGTTCGTGGTCTGCGCCGCCTCCTTCCTGACCTCGGCGATTTCCGGATACTCGCCATCGGCGGGAAAGAACTTGTTGATGTCGATGGGTCCGAATCGCTGCGCCAGGGCGATGTGCTGCTCCGGCGTCAGGCGCTGATCCCGCAGGAAAATCACGCCATGATCGCGAAAGGCCCCCCGCACGGCCTCGAACTCCGCGTCGCTCATGCGGGCGAGATCGACGCCCGACACTTCAGCCCCACAACCACCCCCCATCCTGCGTACAGCAACTGTACTGTTCATCTCCGAAACCTCCCGATTCATGGTCGAAAGCTTGGCGGCAAGCAGCTTCGAGAATAAGCGCCGCTGCCCTCAACATTGTCACCTGGGTTACATTTCATGCCATGACGACGCCGCAGCCTGCCCCCACACCGCTTGCCATCCTGACGGGCAACCGCTGGTTCGCGGGTCTGTCGGCGCCGCTGCAGGCAGCCATGATCGACGCTGCCGTCATCCGGGCCGTGCCCACCGGTCGCTGGATCTACGGCAGCGGAGATGTGCCAAGGGGACTTTATGCGGTGCTCGAAGGGACCGCCCTGGTCTACGTGGCGCTGCCCAATGCCGAGGACGTCCTGGTACATGCCACCGGCAAGGGAGAGATCTTCGGCCATGCGGCCCAGGTGGCACGCGGCCCCCGCCTCGCCACCGTGCTGGCGGCGCGCCCATCGACCTTCCTGTTTCTGTCCGAACGGGCGCTGGTCAGCATCGCTGATCGACATCCGGAGCTCTGGCAGCACCTGACGCGGCTGCTCTACGAGCAGCTCGGCGAAGCCCTGATATTGCTGGCCCAGACGTTGAGTCAGCCGGTGAGCAGCCGCCTGGCCACCCGACTGCTGCAGCTGAGTCGATCAGGATCCAGCCACGACGCCGCGATCGGCCTGTCCCAGAGCCAGCTCGCCGAGCTGCTCGGTGTGTCCCGCAAGACCATCAATGCGCTGCTCAAGGAACTGGCCCGCGAGGGCGCCATAGCATTGCGCTATCGGCAGATCGTGGTCCACGACGCGAAGGCGCTCATGGCCCTCGCGCGCAAACCTGCGGACTGAGGCATCACGGTGAGCGGTATTCCCGGATCGGTCGCCACCACCAGGCGATGACCAGCGTGGCGAGCAGCGACAGCACGCCGCCGAGCACCATGCTGTTGCCGGCGCCGATGGCCCCGGCCCAGAAGCCGATCCAGATGGTGCCCAGATTGTTCGCGGTTTGCGCGGCCAGGATCATCAGCGAAAACGCCCGCCCGCGCATGGCATCCGGCGTGGTGAGCATCACCGTGGTATGGCGGACGGTAACGGTGACCGAGTCGGTGGCACCGAGCAGCGCGATCAGGATCACCCCCAGCCAGAGATAGGGCGCGAACCCGAACGCGAACAGCACCACGGCGTAGGCCAGCGAGGCATACAGCACCAGCAGGCCCTTGGCCCGATAGCCTGCGAGGGCCAGGGCGACGAAAGAACCGAGCACCGCACCAGCCGAATTGGCCGCCCCGAGCAGACCGGTGGCGTGCGCGCCCGCCGCGAACATGCCCAAGGCCAGCACGGGCAGGATCTCCCGATAGAACGACACCACGGTGATGCCGGTATCGAGCAGGAACAGTCCGGGCAGGATGGGATGCTTCGCCACGTAGCGCAGGCCATCCACGGTCTGGCTGACGGTCGTTCCCGCCTGACGGTTGGCGGCGTGGCCCACGGTCCGAACCAGGATGGGCATCGTCAGGGCCAGCAGGGACAAGGCCGCGGCCACCAGGAACGCCGTGGTCAACCCTGCGGTCAGCGTCAGCGCCGCGAACAGCAGCGGACCGAGAATGGCCGCCGTGTTGCTGGTGGCATTGTCGGTGGACGCCGCACGCATGAGCTGACGCTCGGGGACCACCACCGCCACCATGGCCGCCCGGGCGGGATTCGCCAGCATTTGCGAAGCCGCGGCGACGGCAATCGCCAGATACACCAGACCCGGCGACAAGGCACCGAAGGCATTGAGCACGCCCAGCGTCAGCATCACCACGAAGGTCATGCTGTGGGCCAGGATCATCAACCGCTTGCGGTCGATGCGATCGGCGAGCGTACCGCCCCAGAGCAGGGCCGGGATCTGCACCACCAGCTGCACGACCCCGATGAATCCCACCATCATCGCCGAGCCGGTATCGTCCAGCAGCCATTGGGCGGTGCCCAGGATGCGCAGCCACAGGCCAATGGAGCCGGCCAAGAGGATAGTCCAGAGCAGGCGGTAGTCACGGTAGCGAAACGGTGCCCAGGGGCGGTCTTCGGCGGCGCTCACGGTCTCGAATCAGCAGCGAAAGAAGCGGCGCAGCATGCGGGAAAGTTGCAGTGCCGTCATCCAACGGAGCGGCGACGCATCGGGCAAAGGCTCTGGCGCCCCGCGCAGGTCCGGTGCTGTCCGGTGCTTGGCGGGATGCCCCATGCGGTGCAGACTGGAGCGCTTTGCGACGCCATGAGGAACGACCCATGCAGCAGCGCACCCTGGGAAGTCTCGGCGAAGTCAGCGCACTGACCCTCGGTGGCGGCGGGCTCGGAGGCGTCTGGGGCCCGACCAGCCGAAGCGAAGCGGTGGCCACGGTCAAAGCGGCCGTGGCAGCGGGCATCAACCTGATCGATCTGGCTCCGGGCTATGGTCGCGGCGAAGCGGAAGCCGTGGTCGGCGAAGCCTTCGGTGGCCGGTTGCCGGCAGGCGTCCGCGTCACCACCAAATGCCAGCTCGGCTCACCGCAGGCAAAGGACATCGAAGCCATCGTGCGGCGCCGGCTCGAACGCAGCCTCGAAGCGCTGCGCACCGGTCGCGTCGACCTGCTTCTGCTGCACTCCAATCTCATTCCTGACGACTATGT
>JAFIFL010000164.1 GCA_020832055.1 Gammaproteobacteria bacterium | reverse complement strand
GTTCGCGTGCAGGCTTTCACCGACTTCCGCCAGCTTGACTGGCAGGCTCTGGTGATTGAGATCGACCGCCTGCAAGCCGAACGCCGGGCGCTGGAGGAAGAGTCCGACACCCTGCGGACCCTGCAGCGCCAGCTCGGCGAACTCGAGGAGGAGATCCGCCAGACCGCGGAGCAGCTCGATGCAGCCAAGGACGAACGCACCACGGCGCGCAACAAGCGCGAGGCGGCCGGTGAAATGCTCGCCAACGACCGGGCTGTGCTGGCAGGCACGGCCACCGAGGTCCGTGAACGGGACTTCCCCCGCCTCGACGCCATGCGGGACGAAGCCCTCGGCAGTCATCGCCTGACGGTGGAGTCCGCAGACAATCGCCAGCAGGACTTCCGCCAGTGGCTGCAGGAAAAGATCGATGCGGAAGACAAGCGCCTTGCGCGTCTGCGCGAGCGCATCGTCGATGCCATGCGCCGCTACCAGAATGCGTGGCCCCAGCAGACCGCGGAGGTGGACTGCAGCATCGAGGCCATCAGTGAGTACCGCGCCATGCTCGATCAGCTTCAGCGCGACGACCTGCCGCGCTTCGAAGCCCGCTTCAAGGAACTTCTGAACGAGAACACCATCCGGGAAGTGGCCGGGTTTCAGGCCCAGCTCAACCGTGAGCGCGAGCACATCCGTGAACGTGTGGAGGTCATCAACCGCTCATTGACCAGCATCGACTACAACCCGAACCGCTACATCAAGCTGCTGGCCGAACCCAGCGGCGATGTCGAGGTGCGCGAATTCCGCCAGGACCTGCGCGCCTGCACCGAGGGAGTGATCGGTGCCGACGACACCTACACGGAAGCGAAATTCCTCCAGGTCCGCAGCATCATCGAGCGTCTGCGCGGGCGGGAAGGAACCAGCGATCTTGACCGCCGCTGGCGCCGCAAGGTCACGGATGTCCGCAACTGGTTCGTATTCTCCGCCTCGGAGCGCTGGCGCGAGGACGATGCCGAGCACGAGCACTACAGCGACTCCGGCGGCAAATCTGGCGGCCAGAAGGAGAAGCTCGCCTACACGGTCCTGGCGGCCAGCCTGGCCTATCAGTTCGGACTCGAACAGAGCGATCGCCGTGCGCGGTCGTTCCGCTTCGTGGTGATCGACGAGGCCTTCGGCCGCGGTTCCGACGAGTCCGCGCGCTACGGCCTGGAGCTGTTCGACCGCCTCAACCTGCAGCTTCTGATCGTCACGCCACTGCAGAAGATCCACATCATCGAGCCCCATGTCGCCAGCGTCGGCTTTGTCCACAACGACGGGCGCCAGTCGCTGATGCGCAACCTGACCATTGAGGAGTACCGTGCCGAACAGGAGGCGCGGTCCCTCATCCGGGTGGAAACGTGAGCATGACCGGCAGCCATGAGTGACTGGACCGATCCGGGCGACATCCACGCCTGGCTGCAGCGGCGCTGGAACGCAGGAGACATCCTCGCGGCGAGGGTGACGGGTGAAGATCCCTTTCCGCTGGAACTGCGGCTGCGGCGGCCTAAGGCGGCGGACGTTACCGAGCGCTTCGGCGAGGTCATGGACTGGGTGCGCGCCCTGCAGGCAGGAAGCGGATCGGCACTGGGGCATGGCTACGAGCTGCATTTCGAGACCCGGCGCAGCCGGGTGCAGGGCGAGCATCGCATCCCGGTGGCTGCCATCGTCCCGACGGAAGCCGATGCCCTGCGACTGTTGCGGCGCGGCACCGACGCGGATCGCTTCCAGCGCATTGCCGACACCACCCTGGCCCGCTTTCCGGATCTCCGCCCCTGGATCGCCCGGCGCCCCCTGCAGCTGCTGGAGCACGCCGATGCCTGGGAGCGCATCACCTCTGTTCTCGACTGGTTTCAGCGCCATCCACGCCCCGGACTCTATCTGCGGCAGCTCGAAATTCCCGGTGTGGATTCGAAGTTCATCGAGCAACGCCTCGGCCTGCTGACAGAACTGCTCGATGAGATCCTGCCGGAAGCGGCCATTGATCCCCGGGCCACCGGTACCCGGGCCTTCGCCCGGCGTTACGGGTTGCGCACGGATCGTCGCCTGATTCGTTTTCGCATCCTCGATGCGGGGCTCTATCTCGGGGGATTGTCCGACCTTTCCGTACTGCCGGAGGAATTCAGTCGCCTCGCGCTGCCGGCCGAGCGGGTTTTTGTCACCGAGAACCGGATCAACGGCCTCGCCTTCCCGGATTGTTCGCGCAGCATCGTGATCTTCGGCCTCGGCTACGGCCTCGACACTCTGGGCGACGCCGAGTGGCTGCAAGCCTTGGAACTCTACTACTGGGGCGACATCGACACCCATGGCTTCGGCATCCTCAACCGCTTCCGGGCCACGTTTCCCGAGGCCCGATCGATGCTCATGGACCGCGCCACGCTGCTCGGCCATCGGGAACTGTGGGGGCAGGAGGATGCGGACAAGCGTTATCGCGGCGAACCGACCCGGCTCACCGCGAACGAACGGGCACTGTTCGAGGATCTCGCCCATGACCGCTTAGGCGAACGGGTCCGCCTCGAACAGGAGCGGGTGAGCTTTGGTGCCCTGCGCGCGGCGCTCCCCGACTGATCCCCTCTGACACCCTTGGGACAGGCCTGGACAAGGGCATTGAAGTCCGTGACGGGGTCTGGGCGCCCCTATACGCATGGAGGAGGCTGCGCCGTCGGAACGGCGCAGCCTTAAAGGACCCAATTTTGCGTTGAAAAGTGGCCTCTAAGCGCTAGAGACGGACGTTCTAAGAACGCGCTTCCTTTTGAATCAGTGGGTTGGCGTGGTCCGACCCCGTTAGCGGTTCCATTCCACCTGGAAGGCGATCTGCCGTCGTGGTCCCCAGCCCTGGAAGCCGCCGGCGCCGAGTACCAGGGTCTGCTCGCGATAGGTCTTGTCGAACAGGTTCTTGCCGATGAGGGAGAAGCCGAGGGTGTCGCCGCGGCTGAGTTGCCACTGGTAGCTGAGCCGGGCGTCCACCAGCGTGTAGCGCTCCTCGAAGATGGGTGTGGGTCCGACGAAGCCGATGATGAAATCGTCCTGGGTCCGGGCCGTGACGCTGGCCTGGAATGGATGGCCCATGATGGGCCGGTCCCACACCAGCGTTGCCGAGAAGTTCCAGTCGGGGACGAAGGCCACCGGAGCGGCCGGGAACACTTGATCCGGGCAGTTGCCCGGGAACAGATCCGGATTGGCGTTAGGGTTGCAACCCGTTCCGTCCGGGTTGAAGGGAATGTTGATGGCGTTCTCGGTGAACTCCCGCCGTTCGGCATCCTGCAGGCCGCCGGAGAACAGCAGGGAGAATTCGTCGGTGAGCGCGATGATCGCCTCGGCCTCGAGGCCGCGGATCACGGTCTTGTCGGAGTTGCGGATGAGGGTGTTCGTGCCCGGCTGCTCCGGCGTCGTGAGCACCGAGCTGAACTGGCCGTTGTTCAATCGGGTGTAGAACGCGGCCAGGTTCAGGCGCATGCGACCGCCGAAGAGGTCGTTCTTGCTGCCAATCTCCCAGGCGTCCACGTCTTCCGGTTCATAGGTGAGTCGCGCGGGATCGGTGCCGCGGATGCTGAAGCCACCGGACCGGAAGCCCTGGGAAAACGCGGCGTAGACCATGTTGGTGTCGGTGATCTGCCAGCTGCCGGTGAACTTGAAAATGGTATCGTTCCAGCTGTCGGAGTCGCGGATGGGGAAGCCGGGGAACACGCCCCCGAGGCGCTCCGTTGGCGGCAGGATCGGCCGCCCCAGGTCGTCCACTGGCCCCGTGGTCGGTGGCGCACCATTGCCGAACTGGGTGCGGAACTTCTTTTTGTCCCGCAGATGGCGCACGCCGGCGCTCAGCTCGAGCTGCTCGGTGACCTCCCAGGTGAGGGCACCGAAGGCGGCATAGGACTCGACTTCCTCGCCGCTCTCCTGAAACGCGAAGATCGGCCCGAGCTGGCACAGGGCGCCGCCGACGGCCGGGTCGGGGTGGGGCAGGAAGCCCACCTCGGGGATGCAGAACGGCAGGCCGAAGGCATCGGGCGGCAGCTGCAGAATCTGGTTCGTACCCTGGCGGAAATCGAGGTCGGTCTTCCAGTAGAAACCGCCCACGGTGTAGTGCAGGTCCGGCCGGATGTCACCGCTCAAGCGCAGTTCCTGGGAGAACTGCTCGTAGGCCTGATCGCGCAGGGTGTGCAGCTGCACCAGCGGCACCGCCGTGGCGAAGCGGGTGGAACCGTCGAAGTCCTGCCTTACGACGTCGTCGGCACTGACGTAGGCGGTGACAGAACTGAGCACGCCGAAGCCGAGATCCAGGTCGAGATTCAGGCCGACGGAGTCGACGTCATAACGCTGGAACTCGTCCATGTTCGCTTCGTTGCGAAACGGTGTGTCGCCGTTGTAGAGGGGGTCCTGGGGCGGAATGTCGCCGCGGTCGCGGATCCGGTCATAGGTCAGCAGGGCCAAGACGTAGGGCGTCGGCTCCCAGCGCAGGGCCAGGGTCGCGGCCTGATAGTCGACGTCGCCGACCCGGCCGCCGCGGGTCACGTTGCGGTAGAAGCCGTCCCGTTCCTTGATGATGCCGCCGATCTTCAGCGCCAGCTGGTCTTCAACCAGGGGCGCGTTCAGGCGCACCTTCAATTCCCGCTCGTTGAAACTGCCGACCTGGGCCGAGATGGCCCCGCCCCAATCGTTGAACTCCGGCCGGGTCCGGCGGACGACGATGGTCCCACCGGTGGTGTTCTTGCCGTACAGCACACCCTGGGGCCCGCGGTTCACCTCGAGATGCGCGACGTCGAACATGTCGATGAGCTGACCGGTGTTGGTGCCCTGAAACACGCCGTCGACGACGACACCCACCGCCGGCGACTGGGTCTTCTCGATGTCGGCATAGCCGAGACCGCGGACGAAGATCGCGCCGGCGCTGGGACCGGCGGTGTTCATGCCGATGCGGACGTTGGGGATCATGGCGTCGAGGTCGCGCAATGTCCGCGGAGCCATGCGTTGGAGTTCTTCGGGGCCGTAGGCAGTCACCGCCACGGGCACGGATTGCTGGGTTTCCTCGAGTCGGCGTGATGTGACGAGGATCTCTTCGATGACGCGGCCCGCAGCAGGTTGTGTGGGCTGGGCGACCGCGGGTGCGGCAACAGACAGCAGGTATGACAGGACGATGGCGCCGGCCGCGGCGCACATGGCTTGGCGTAGCATGGCTCTCTCCCTCCCCAGGATCGGACGCTGGACCCGCTCGCCATTGCCGGCGGCCGGTCTCTCTGTCCGCCGCGAGAACAGCTCGCGGTCACTCTCAGAGTCGATAAAGCTGCGGATCAGGTCCAAGAACGAATTGCCACTAAGGCGCACGGCCAAAATTCGAAAAAGGCATTAGCCGCCGTCGCAGGTGTCACAGGTGAGGTGTCGATGTCGATGCACTCAGGCGTGGGTGGCGCTGTCCGCGAGGTCTCGAAGCGAGGTCTCGAAGCCATTGACCCGGGTCGGAAGGAGCCTCAACATGAAGTTTTTGGACGCGCCCGTCCGCTAATTTCCTGCGCCGCAAGGAATGGCCTTCGACGGCTGCCGGGCTCATCGCCATCATGGACCGCAATGGTTGGCTCATCCGAAGCCACCCTTGGTGTCGCATGCGACCAGGAGTGCTCATGACCCCACCGAGCCGGCCTCGGGGCCGCCCGCGGGACCCCGTCGCCCAGGCCCAGCGCGAGGACGAGCTGCTCGAGGCTGCGACGAAGGTCTTCGCCGAACATGGTTTCCGGCAGACCGACGTGCAATGGATTGCCGATGCGCTCTGCATCGGCAAAGGCACTGTGTATCGATGCTTCCCGAGCAAGGAGGCGCTGTTTCTCGCCGCGGTCGACCGCGGCATGCGCCAGCTCACGGCCGCCGTTGCCGCCGGGATCGAAGGCGTCGAGGACCCGGTCGCCATGATTGCCGTGTGTGTTCGCTGCTATCTGGCGTTCTTCGATGCCCATCCGGAGGTGCTCGAACTGCTCATCCAGGAGCGCGCGGAGTTCAAGGATCGCAGCAAGCCCACCTTCTTCGTCCATCGTGATGCGCATCTCGATCCCTGGCGAGTGCTCGTGGCGGGCCTCATCCGCGACGGGCGTGTGCGTCCCATGAAAGTCGACACTGTACTCGACGTTCTCAACCAGACCCTCTACGGCACCATCTTCACCGATCACTTCGTGCAGCGGCGCCGCAGTTTCGCGAGTCGTGCCGACGAGATTCTCGACGTGGTGTTTCACGGCATTCTGACGGAGCCCTGTTCGTGACCATTCGCTGCCTGCAACGAGGGCTGATACTGCTGGTGGCCATGCTGCTGACGGCCGGCTGTGAGCAGGACGACGACGCCCCGCGGGAGCGGGCGGCGGTGACTGTGGAGGTCGAAGCGGTCCTGGCGCTCGACCTCGAAGATACCGTCCGCGGTTTCGGCAGCCTGCGCGCCATGGAGCGGGTGGTGCTGCGCCCGGAGGTGGCGGCCCGGGTGCTGGCCGTGCATTTCGAGGAGGGCAGCGAGGTGGAGGCCGGCAAGCTGCTGTTTGAACTCGATGCCGAGAAACTCACGCAGCAGCGGCAGGCCCGCGCGGCGGAACTGCGTTCGGCCAGCATCAGGCTGGCGGATGCCGAACGGCAACTGCAGCGTCAGCAGGAGCTCCGGCGGCGGGAACTCAGTTCCGAGGAGGCCCTCGATCAGGCGCGTGCCGCCCGGGAAGGTGCCGAGGCCGAGCGGGATCGGTTGCAGGCGGAGCTGGCGCTGATCGAGGCGCAGCTTTCGGATACGCGGATTCATGCCCCGTTTGCCGGGGCCATCTCTGAGCGGCACGTCGACCGCGGGGCCTATGTGGCGGTGGGCGAAGCCCTGGCGACGCTGTATCAGGTGGCGCCGCTGGAAGCGAACTTCAATCTGCCCGAGCGTCATCTGCGCCGCCTCGCCCTCGGGCAGGCGGTGACGCTGCGCAGCGTGGCGGATCCGGATGCCCGTTTCGAGGGAACGATCACCTTCATCAGCCCAGCCGTGGATGAGGCCTCGCGAACGCTGCTCGTCAAGGCCGAGGTGCCCAACGATGACCGGGAGCTGCGCCCCGGTGCTTTCGTCAGTGCCGATGTCACCCTGGCGCGTCGATCACAGCGGCCGGTGGTCTCGTCAGAATCGCTGGTGGCGACGCGGCAGGGCTACCGGGTGTACGTGGTTGAAAACGATCGGGCGGTGGCGCGGGAGATCGAAACCGGTCTGCGTCAGGGTGATGTGGTGGAAGTCGTCTCCGGAGTCGAGGCGGGTGAGCGTGTCGTGCGGCAGGGGCATCAGCGACTCGATGACGGGCAGCGGGTCATCGTGCTCGAGCCGCCGGCGGAGGGAGCCGACTCGTGATCTGGGCGTTCTGCATCCGCCGCCCGGTGTTCACCGTAGTGGTGTTCCTGGTGTTCGGCATCTTCGGCGTCTATGGCTTTCTGCAGATGCCGGTGCAGGAAAATCCGGATGTGGATTTCCCCATCGTCAGCGTGACCATTCCGCTGCCGGGTGCGGCGCCCGGCGTCGTGGAGTCGGAAGTTCTGGAGCCGCTCGAGGGTGAAATCAACACCATTGAGGGGCTGCGTACGCTGCGCTCGACGGCGCAGGAGGAGCTTGGAACCATCGTCGCCGAGTTCGAGCTGTGGCGAAACATCGACGTGGCGGCCCAGGATGTCCGGGATGCGGTGGAGCGGGCACGCCAACTGCTGCCGAGCGACGTCGAGTCACCGGTGGTCCGCAAGCTCGAGGCCGATGCCCAGCCGATCATGTGGATCTCGCTGACCGGTGACGACCGCTGGGACGAGGTCCGGCTCACGGACTACATCGACAACACGCTCAAGCAGCGCATGGAAACGGTGCGCGGTGTGGGCCAGATCCTGATTGGCGGCATGCGGGAATACGCGGTGCGCATCCGTCTCGATCCGGCGCGGCTGGCAGCCCACGGCGTGACTGCACAGGAGGTGGTCGCGGCGATCCAGGCTGGCAACATCGATACCCCGTCGGGGCGCGTGGAAGGCACGCGGCGTGAGTTCCTGATCCAGACCCGCGGCCAGTTCGCGAGTGCTGCGCCCTTCAATCATCTGGTGGTGGCAAGTCGTGACGACGTTCTCGTCCGGCTCAGCGACGTCGGCGAGGCCATCGACGGGGTCGCCAACGACCGGCAGCGGGGCCGCTTCTCGGGCGAGCCGACGGTGGCCATGGGCATCATCAAACAGTCTGACGCCAACACGGTGGCGCTGGCGCAGGCGTTGCGCGCGCGCCTGACCGAGCTGGCCCCGGACTTCCCGCCCGGACTCGAGTACCACATTGGTACCGACGCCTCGGAGTTCATCGACGAGAGCATCGACGACCTGCTGTTCACCGTGGTGCTGGCGACACTGCTGGTGATGCTGGTGGTGCTGTTCTTCCTGCGCAGCGTACGTGGCACGATCGTCACGGTCCTGGCGATTCCCACCTCGCTGCTGACGGCGCTGGCCATCATCAGTGCGCTCGGCTTCAGCATCAACGTGCTGACGATGCTCGCGCTGATCCTGGTGATCGGCATTGTCATCGACGACGCCATCATCGTGCTGGAACGGGCCTATCTGCACATGGAAAACGGTGCCGATGCCGAGCCCGCAGCCCGCATCGGCACCACGGAGGTGGCGTTCCCCAACATCGCCAACAGTCTCGCGCTGGGGGCTGTGTTCCTGCCTGTGGCCTTCACCGGCGGCATCATCGGGCGCTTCTTTCTCGAATTCGGGGTCACGGTGGCGGTCACGGTGTTCGCCTCGACCTTGGTGGCGCTGACCCTCACACCCATGCTCTGTGCGCACATGCTCAAAGTGCCGACGCAGCATGGCCGCCTGTGGCAGTTCTCCGAGCGCCTGTTCTCGGCCCTCGACCGGGGCTACCGGACGCTGCTTGCCTGGGCGTTGCGCCATCGCCTGCTCACCGTGCTGGGCGGCCTGCTGGCTTTCGCCATCGGCATGGTGGCGCTGACCCTGGTCTCGAAGGAGTTCGCCCCGGTCCAGGATCGCTCCGGCTTCATCGTCATGTTCGAGACGCCCCAGGGGGCGACGCTGTCGGAAACGGATGCCTTCGCGCGGGAGATCGAGCGCGAGCTTGCCGAGACGCCGGAGGTGAGTCATCAGTTCGTGGGCATCGGGCTGGGTCCGGGCGGTGTGGGCCGGCCGAATCGCGGCCAGTCCTTCGTTACCATGACGCCGCGTCACGAACGGGATCGCCATCAGGTGGAGGTGATGCAGGATCTGCGTCAGCGCCTCGACCGCCTTCCCGGCGGCCGCGCTTTCGTGGCGGAGATGTCACAGGGTGGCGGCATGCAGGTCGATCCCATCGAGGTGGTGCTGCAGCATCCGGACATCGACGAACTGGCCTCGCGGCAGGAAGCGCTGATGGCCTGGATGCAGGATCGTCCGGAGCTTTTCGTCGGCGTGCGCACCGATCTGGAGCTGAACAATCCACAGGTGGAAGTGGTGGTGGACCGGGACCGGGCGTCGCGCCTCGGTGTCTCCGTCGCGGACATCTCCGAGACCCTGCGGCTGATGTTCGGCGGGGTGGAGATTTCCAAGATCGAGGTGGACGGCAAGCGCTATGACGTCCGTACGGACATCTTCGGGCGCGGCGAGATGGTGCCGGAGGTCCTGAGGGATCTCTACGTGCGGGCGAACGGACAACTGCTCGCGCTCGATGGGCTGGTGGATCTCCATGAGTCCATCGGGCCGAGCCAGATCCAGCGCTACAACCGGATTCGGGCCGCCACCATATCGTCGCAGGTGCCGCCGGGAGTGGCGCTGGGCGATGCCATCGCTGCGCTCGAAGGGTATCTGGGGCAGACGCTGCCTTCCGGGGCCGACTGGGAGATGGCCGGGCAGTCCCAGGCCTTCGAGGAGTCGTTCTACTACCTCAGTCTCGCCATCACCTTCTCGGTGATCTTCATTTTCCTGATCCTCGCGGCGCAGTTCGAATCCTTCCTGCATCCGCTGACCATCATCATGGCGCTGCCGCTGGCCATGGTGGGGGCCTTCGGGGCGCTGTGGTTGCTGGGCCTGCCGCTGAACGTCTACGCATTCATCGGGCTGATCATGCTGCTCGGCCTGGTGGCCAAGAACGGCATCATGCTGGTGGACTACACCAACGTCATGATCGGTCGCGGCCGAACACCGATGGTGGCGGCCCAGGAGGCGGCGGAAGCCCGTTTCCGGCCGGTGCTGATGACGGCGGTGTCGACCATTCTCGGCATCATGCCGATTGCGCTGGGCTACGGCGCCGGTGGTGAGGCGCGCATGCCGCTCGGGGTCTCCGTGGCAGCGGGCCTGGCCACCTCCACCTTCCTGACCCTGCTGGTGGTACCGGTGGTGTTCACGCTGTTCTCGGACCTCCGGGAACGGGTCAGGCGCGGCCGGCTCAGGCGCGGCCGGCCCAGGCAGGGCGGTGGAGAGCAAAC
>JAFIFL010000163.1 GCA_020832055.1 Gammaproteobacteria bacterium | reverse complement strand
GTTGGTGAAAGCCTACACGCCATGAAGTCTATGGGCCGTCCGATGCGACTACAGAAGCTGTGTGTTCTTCCACTAGACGATGGCGTTGCTGAGCCGATGGCGCAGAGCAGCCTCAATTTGACCGCGATGCTTGCGTATGGTTTTCGACAGCTTCACGATGCGCGCGATGCGTTGCCGGCAGGCCCAGGGCAACAGGGCGGCACGACCTAGCCGGGCGGCAGACTGGCGTAGCCGGTCTCGCGTGCAGCCATTCCAGCGCCAACGCCCGCTCCATGGGCGTGAGTGCGTTCGACGGCACCGGCCGATCCACCAAGGGTCGGCGGTCCTCGCCACCTTTGGACCAGCGGCGATAGGTGTTCATGCCGATACCGAGTTCGGCACAGGCTGCCTTCAAACGGGCACCCGCGGCACGGGCCTCGTCGATCAGCTCGACAGCTTGTTTGCGATCCAGGGCGCTGATCATTCGTCCTCGTCCCCCCAGATCGCTCGGGCCTTTTTTCGCAAGGCCAGTAAGGCTGCTGTTTCCGCCAGCGCCGCATCCTTGCGTCGCAGTTCTCGCTCCAGGTCGCGTGAGCGCTTTCGTTCGGTCTTCACCGCTTCGGTGTCACGACGAGCGCCTGCCGCGGCCATGTCATTGGCCTGCTCACAGCTCACCCGCCAGCGCTGGATCTGTTCGACGTACAGGCCTCGCCGACGACAGTACTCGGCCAGCTCGACCTCACTGAGGGCGGCGGTTTCGAGCACGGCGTTGAACTTGTCCCGCGAGCTCCAGCCTTCGGGTTCGGCGCTGTTGTTGGGCAGCAGGCGGCCAGCCTGCCGAGCCTGCTTGCGCCAGTTGTACAGGGTCGCGGTGGAGATACCTTCCTCCTCAGCCAGCGACGTAATCGTGCGGTTGTGCGGCGGCAGGAGCTTTCTCAGGACAGCTTCCTTGCGCTCTTCGGTGTACTTCATGGAACCTCACTTCGCCTCCAGCTTTGGGTTCATACTCTAACAGAGCCAAGGTTCCAACTATCCTGACAGTGGGGGATGGGCGCCGTTGCGGATCAGCTCGTGGAATCCAATCGGTGGACGACTGCTCTGGTTGTGAAAGAGCTTCGAGGGTAGGCTTCGTCATGGCGTATCCATCATTTGCTGATTGTGATCTGGCGTGATCAGTCAGCAAGGATACGCCACCTCTTACCTACCCTCCCGTACACAAGAAATGACCATAGCTCGAACGGAGGACTGGTCACCGGCAGGGCCGAAGCGAAGGAGGCGCGCAGCGCCTTGACGCGGTCGGAGTGGAGGCTATGCGACCCACAGATAGGTCAGGAGAGTGCGATTTATTGCCTTTCAAATGCTCGGTGATCGCTGATGGGTGCGGTGCCATAGGCGAAAATGACCAGCAAATTGAGTGATCATTTGGATTCGGAGTGACGAAGTTGTACAGAGCAAGGTTGGCGAGGAAAATCAAGGGTCGGTTGACACGTTATGTAAATGACCTGAAAAATGGTCTCGCAGTTCGTCGTCTCGACCCTTTTGCTTCTTCAGCTTTCTCGCCCGGTAGAGACTCTAATCTCATTGTTAGTCTGACGTCTTTTCCCGCGCGCATTGATAGTGCCTGGATTACCATAGAAACGCTATTCCAACAAACATTTCGCCCTTCGAAGATTGTCTTGGTTTTGGCTGAGGAAGATTTTTTTTACCACCCTAGACTTCCGGCTGCGATAGAAGCGCAGCGTGACCGGGGTTTGAGCATTCTTTGGATTGAAAAAAATATCAAGAGCTATAAAAAGCTGCTTCCGGTTGTGGAGCGGTATGGCGGTCGTACGATCGTAACGGTGGACGATGACGTGTTCTACGAACCGCAAATGCTGGAAGGCCTCGTTTCTGCCCATCGTAAAGATTCACGTCAAATTGTTGGAAATGTTGGGCGCGTTGTTCCCGGCAATGTGCTTGAAGCAGGTGGTTACAACAATTGGCCTAAAGCCGACTTGAGCACTCCAAGTGAGGACGTTTTTCTTGTTGGTGTCGGCGGTGTTCTATACCCCCCGGAGTCCCTTTCGTCTCGGTTGTGGACGGATATCGAACTGGCCAATCAGTTGTGTCCTACGGGCGACGACATATGGTTCTGGGCAGTTTCGGTGGTCGAGGGAATTGGTCGAAGGTGTTTGGGGAGTCAACCTTATAGGGAGCTCAAAGTGCAGCGGATGTCGCCAGCGTTGACCTCGTTGAACCGAGGTTTGCGAAGCAATGACAAGCAGCTTGAGAACGTGATCAATTATTTTGAAATTCAGCGGTGAACCCCATGGCACCTCGCACTGCTGAAAGCTAGACGATTCGCCGTGGCCATCCGCAGCGGCGCGCCTGTTTCCTGGCTGGGATCTCGTACTCGGTTACGAGTCCACACCCGAAGCCTTGGATGGAGCGCCGACGAATGTGATGGAGTACGACAGTACTCTCGCCTTCCGGATCCTTGCGGGCGGGACGCCTTTGCGATGAGCACGAGTCGGAGTCGCGGCGGCTTCCACGCAAGGCGGGACCGCAGACTCAATTCCGAAGAAGCGAAGGCGACGGAGGGCCGCATCCTCGCGACCTGGGCCACTACGGGCGACCGGCCGCTATTAAGTCTGTGCATAGCGCTTCGTGTTCGACCGGGCCTTGTACTGTCAGCATCCGAAGTGCACGGCCGTGATCGACGAGTACACGCTAGAGCCTCCCGAGTCTCATCGATCAGCGCCTTCGGTCCAGGAAGGACGTCCGGCAGCCGTGTCGCCGGGTGAGCCTTCGCGGCGTAAACCGTCGCTGATGTCAGGCACCGGCCCTCGGAACGGTCGCTACGACCGTGATCCGGCCGCTGACTGAGAGCGCCGTGGAGATCCAGCACATTCATCTCGGCGAGCCGTGGTCGATCGGGGTAGGAGAGCTTCAACGAGAGATTCCGTGACGAGTACCCAAATGTGAAGACGTTCCGGGGGGAACGCGACGCGCCATCCATATTCGTCGGCAGATGTACAATAGCTACAGATGAATTATTTGAGCCCGAATTTCCTGCCAACCGTACGAATTCACCGAACAGTTTTCCAGAAGCGTAACCACAGACAACCTTGCTCGAGTCTTCCTTCCCCCGATTAACTCAGGCAGGTCAGATCACATCGGTAGGGGGTGTGACAATTTAAAAATACTCTAGACAGAAAAATGGATTTAATCGGAACGAACAAGCCCTTGAGCTCCCGCGCCGCGATGTTCTATTGATTGGCAACCCGGAATAAAACGAATGGTTCTAGAGGAAGGAGGTAGTTTGTCGACCCATGTTCTAACCTGCTCTGTCGTCATCCCTACCAAGGATCGTGGTCAATTGGTCCGTCGAGCCCTCTCAAGCGTTCTGGCTCAGAGTCGCCATGCTGATGAAGTTATCATTGTCGACGATGGGTCGCTCGAACCCATTTCGATAGATTTAGACGTCTCGGTCGATGTACCCTTAAGGGTGATACGAAATGAGTCCTCGCTAGGAGGGAGCGCGGCGAGAAACAAAGGATGGGAATGTGCGACAGGTGATATCATCATGTTTCTCGATGACGATGACTATTGGGATCCGTGCAAGCTCGAAGCTCAGATCGGGCGATTCTGCGCTGATGCCGAGGTCGGACTTGTGTATACGGGCAGGATCATGCATGACCAGAATGGACGTGAACTCTACCGCAGACGGCCGATAGCGAGAGGTTGGCTCTGGCCCTCGATTCTTGAGCGCAACCTGATCGGAACGACTTCGGGGGTGGCTGTCAGGCGAAGTGTACTCGTCGAGACCGGCGGCTTTGATCCGGACATGCCAGCTCTCCAGGATTTTGATTTATGGATTCGTATTTCGCGGTCCTGGAAAGTCGAGCATGACGGAGGGGTGCACGTTCACTACAGGATGCCGGGGCTGGAAAGTAATCAGATTGGTTCGTCGGCGATGCGAACGATTCAGGCTAATGAGCGTTTGATTGAAAAGTACTCTGAGTATATGAGGTCAGGTGTGCGGCGTAGGAGGCGGGCTGGTGTGCTGGCACGTAAGGCAAGCCTGGAAGCGCATGAAGATTGGCTCAAGGCGTTCGGTACGTTGCTGCGGTCAATCTGGATGTGGCCATCTCCTAGCAACGCTGCTCGCGTTCTTTGGAACATGGCTAGGAGTGCGTCGGTTGGCCGGAAGCCGGATTCCCAAGATTAGGGGTGTGGCAGGCCGTTCGTTCTAACCTGGATGGGGCGGCTGTTTTGACTGGCTTCTGAACGGATATTTGTGTATGGACTGTGAGCCGCGTCCAAGTGATTACGGATTGGAGCCACTGCATGGCGTACTTTTGGAGATCATTGAGCACTTGGATGCTCTCTGTCGAGAGCACGGTATTCAGTACTACCTTGCAGGCGGGTGTGCGTTGGGTGCGGTTCGTCATGGTGGTTTCGTTCCTTGGGATGATGACCTAGACATCATGCTGACCTGGGATTACTACGAACGCCTCTTGAGTGTGCTGAGGCGGAATTTAGATACTTCCCGTTTTTATCTACAGGAAGGCTTCACTGGCGAATGGCCAATGTACTACGCAAAGGTTAGGCGCCACGGTACGCATTTCAAAGAGGCCGTGAATCGCGGGCGGAAGATGCATGAGGGTGTATTTGTTGATGTATTTTGTCTGGATCCGGTTTCTGAAAACTCTTTGATCGCGTGGCTTCAATGGTTCTGTGCCCGGGTACTTGTTGCCAATGGACTTTCGCAGATGTCCTACCATTCCGAGAATCTGAAGAGGAAGGTCGGGTCAAATGCGGCCCGTTGGATGCCCGACATTTTTCGGAAAAAACTCTTGGCGGTGGTGCGGTCTGCTCGATATGCAGATGCAGTGTATTATGCAAATTTTTTCCACAAAGGTGGGTTTCGGTTGAACATCTGCGCAGGAGCCTGGCTTGGCCAGCCCGATTATGTGCCGTTCGAAAATCTGGTGCTACCAGTTCCGGCGAGTGTTGACCGCTATCTCGAACAACGCTTTGGCAACTACATGCAGCTTCCCTCTGAGGACGAGAGACGACGTTCGGGACATGCGGAATGGGTGATAGTTGAAAAAAAAGACGGCGGTGATTCATTTTAAAAACTCGGTGCGCGCTGCGTGCTATTTTGTGCCAGGATCCTCGTCCTGGAGTGCAGTGCGCGCCGGCGCGTAGCTGCCTGACGGATTGGTGACTCGTGGTGGCGGGGCAAGATCAATGCTTTTGAAGCGTTTGGTCATATGAAAGGATGAGTAGTTGGGTATGCTTTTTTCGGTTCTGATGTCGGTTTACTCGAAGGAGCGTGCCGAGTACCTCGCTGATGCGCTGGAAAGTCTAACGGTGCAAACCCTTCGTTCGGATGAAGTCGTGCTGGTTGAGGATGGAGCCATTGGGGACTCTTTGAGGGATGTCATTGATTGTTATCGTGATCGTTTGAATATCAAGTCGGTTTTGCTTCCGGAGAACATAGGGCTTGCCGGCGCGTTAAATGAAGGGCTGGCGCATTGTAGCCACGAGTTGGTCGCCAGGATGGATGCCGATGATGTTGCTTTGCCTCAGCGTTTTGCGACACAGGTTGCTTTCATGGAAGAGCATCCCGAGATCGCCGCGAGCGGTGCGCTAATCGAAGAGTTTGACGATTGTGGGCGAATTCTTGGAAGACGAGTTGTTCCGACGGATCACGAATCGATTTATTTGTTTGCCAAGTTGCGCTCGCCGCTTAGCCATCCTGTTACTATATTTCGAAAATCAGCCGTTGAGTCGGTCGGCGGTTATCCTCGTTTGTTTCCTGAAGACCATGCTCTTTGGTCATTGATGCTGATGCGAGGTTATCGGATGGCGAATTTGCCGAAGGTTCTGCTGCGGATGAGGACGAATAGCGGCTTCTTCGACCGAAGAGGTTGGGCATTTTGTAGAGGAGAAATCGGTGTGATTCTGTTCCAGCGCAGGATCGGCTTCGTGTCAGCCCCTCGGGCTGGGGTGAATATTTGCGCGCGTATCATGCTGTTTCTGGCCCCGCCGAGGCTGCGTCGACTAATCTACAGCCTTAGAAGTGGATGAGCTGGCGCACGGATAGTGTTGGTTCGGCGACTGTGCGATCGATAAATTCCATGCGCTGCAACGACCGGAGAACTGATGCCGGCAGTATCTCGGTGACTGTAGCGGTAACAGGAGCGAGCGGGTTCATTGGAAGAGCGCTGTGTGCAGAGCTGTATCGGATGGGCGTTGATGTGCGGCGGATCGTGCGTGATCCGAGTGGCTTTGATCGTGATGTGATCGTCGTCGAAGACATTTCGGCGACTCCGGATTGGTCTGAGGCGCTTTATGGGGTGGATGTGGTTGTTCACACTGCCGCCCGTGCACATGTTTTGAGCGAGACAGCTCAGAATCCGCTTGCGGCCTTTCGAGCGACGAATACATTGGGTACTCGGAACTTGGTAAAGCAGGCCGTTGCGTCTGGCGTTCGGCGATTAGTATTCCTCAGTTCAATCGGGGTGCTTGGGTCGCAGACAAACGGTCGGATGCCGTTCTCCGCTGAGGACAGGCCTATGCCGCAGGAGGATTACGCGCTGTCAAAGTGGGAGGCCGAGCAGTTGCTGGAAGACATCTGCAGGGATACTGGTTTGGAGGCGGTCACGCTGCGCCCTCCGTTGGTCTATGGTCCTGGTGTTCGTGCCAATTTCATGCGTCTTGTTCGACTGGTTCAGAGTGGCTTTCCGTTGCCGCTTGGTTCTGTGCACAATCTTCGGTCATTGGTTGGGATCGACAACTTAGTGGACCTCTTGATCAGGTGCATCGATCATCCCAATGCCGCCGGTGAGACTTTCTTGGTCTCGGATGGTCACGATCTCTCCACTGCCGATCTCATTCGGGGCTTGGCGCAGGCAATGAACCGGCCCGCTCGCTTGTTTCCCTGCCCGCCCTCTGTATTGAGGATGGTTGGACAGGCTACGGGGCGACTCGATGAAGTCGAACGCCTGATCGGTTCGCTGCAGGTGGATATTCGGCACACTTGCGAGGCGCTTGACTGGACGCCGCCCGTATCCGTGGAAGAGGGCTTGCGGCGGACGGTGAAGCCGTTGCTCAAAGGTTCAAAATGAGTGCTTGGTGGGTTTCTGGAGTTGCGTTGCTATTGACGTTGCTCTGCACCGGCTGGCTTCGTCACTATGCGCTGCGGAAGGGTGTGCTCGATCACCCCAACGCACGAAGCTCGCACGATGTTCCGACGCCACGTGGCGGCGGATTGGCGGTGGTTGGGGTGGTACTGGCGTCATTGCCGGGGCTTATGTTGCAGGAGGTGCTGAGCTGGCCGGTACTGGTTACCACTTTAGGCGCTGGCGGGCTGGTGGCCTTGGTGGGCTGGCTGGACGATCACGGCGATGTCGCCACACGCTGGCGCCTGCTGGCCCATTTCGTGGCGGCCGCCTGGGCGCTCTATTGGCTGGGCGGATTGCCACCTTTGCCGTTCTTCGTCGGCCCGGTCGACTTCGGCTGGATCGGGCAGGTCTTGGCGTTGCTCTATCTGGTCTGGTTGCTGAATCTCTACAACTTCATGGACGGGATCGATGGCATCGCCGGGGTGGAGGCGGTGACGGTCTGCTTGGGCGGGCTGCTGCTCTATGTGCTCGCTGCGGGCTGGGTCTCGGAGGTCCATGGCCCGCTCCTGCTGGGAGCATCAGTGCTGGGCTTCCTGGTCTGGAATTTTCCCAAGGCGCGCATCTTCCTGGGCGACGTGGGCAGTGGGTTCATCGGCCTGATGCTCGGCCTGTTCTCGATTCAGGCCGCCTGGGTGGCGCCGGAGTTGTTCTGGGGCTGGATCATTCTGATCGGGGCATTCGTTGTGGATGCGAATGTGACGCTGTTCCGACGGGTGTGGCGGGGCGAGAAGTTCTACGAGGCGCACCGTTCCCACGCCTACCAGTATGCTGCGCGCCGGTTCGGGTCCCACGTGCCGGTGACGCTGGCGGTCGGGGCCATTAACCTGTTCTGGCTGTTGCCGCTTGCAGTATTGGTGGCCATGGGGCTGCTTGAAGGTATCGTGGGCGTGTTCATCGCCTATGGTGTGCTTATCGTGCTCTGCTACCGGTTCAAAGCGGGCGCGAGGGAGCTGCAGGAAGTCTAGGGTGTGACGGGGCAGGTGCCCGCCTGATTGCGGCGGTGCGCTGATCGGTCCGTCCGCGCCTTGCGGCCTGGACTTTCCCTATAGAAGACACGATGGCTGGAGGTGCGAATGCGCCTCTGGCTACGGTAGTTTCTGTCGCCGGTTCCCGGAGCAGTTGGCAGGCGTGGAAGCGTTGATCTCGCGCCGGGGCAAGCCTGCAGCACGGCTGGTGGCTCCGGCTGCCGGCAAGGTCGCATCCCGCTCGCGTGCTTCACTGCGCGAGGAGGTGCCAGCCATGCGCGAGTCGGCCGGTGCCACCGTTCGGTCCCTTCGTGATGATGAGCGCTATTGATGCTCTATGCCGATACCAGTGCGTTGCTGCCCTGGCGAAGCGCAGTATATACGTGGATAACGCTGACGAACTCGGCTGTGCGATTGAAAATGAGGAGGCCATGCGGAACGGCGTAAAGGATGGAATGGAGCAGGCCTTGGATGCCGCAACGCCCCGGTCGCTGAGCGGTGACGCGCGCATCGACAGCATCTTGCAGTCGCTGATGGAGTGCCTGCTGCAGACGCGGGATCCGGTGGCGTATTTCTTCGCGGTGGGCGCGATGACCGAGACGATGCCGGATGGCGGGGGCGAAATGCGGGCCGGCCTGCAGGCGATGGCGCGAAAGCTTTGGAACGCGACGCCGCTGCCGTGGGAAGGTTTCCGTTGCCGGGCGCTGCCCAAGCCGGAGCGTAACGAGCCGTGTCCCTGCGGATCGGGCCGCAAGTTCAAGCAGTGCTGCCGCAACGTGTCGCTGGATGTGGGCTTCATTGTGCCGGAACTTACCGAAATGCTGCTGGCAAGACACCTGCAAGGCAAGGACCTTCGAGCGGCCGAGTCGGCCCGGCGGCCGTTGCTGCAGCTGGCCGTGGCCCAGCGGGCCTTGGAGGAGGGCCACCCCGGAAGGGCGAAACGCATGCTCACCGGGCTGCTGGAGAAGCCGCTGAAGGACGATCTGGTGGAGGCGGACGCCATTGACGTGCTCGGTGCCGTTTATCGGGAACTCGGCCAGATCGATGCCGGCATCGCGGCCATGCGCCGACTGACCGAAACCCGCAAGGGCGCGCCCGCCTCGGCGGCATATGGCGTGTTGTCCACCATGGCATTCGAGGATCATGAGCCGGAGGTCGCGCTGCGGCTGGCGCGCCTGGCCCTCGACGAATCGTCTGGCAATCCCTTTGCCGGCGTAGCAGAGATCCAGGCGCTGCTGATGCTCGATCGCTTGGAAGAGGCGGAGCAACGTCTGACTCAGTGGCGGGAGATGAGTCGCGAGCTGGGCGATCCCGCCCTGGTGGAGGTGTTCGAAGAACTCGCGGCCAGTGTCGCTGAGCTCGAGGACCGTCTGCGGGACGTGACGGCGGGCGATCCCATTGCCATCTGGCAGGAGGCCATCGAGGCGGCCTTGCGCGAACCGCTGCGGCCGGTCATGGCCGAGGCCGGCCCGGAGATCGAGGATGGTCGCAAAACGGTGATCCTGAAGCCGGATCCGGCTGTGGACGCGGCGGGGCAGGCTCTGTTCGAACACGATGCGGAGTCGGTCGATGCGCTGACCTGGTTGCAGTCCCATCCCTTGGGCATGCAGAGTCCTGATGCCGTCGAGCACCTGCTCGAGACGGTTCCTCCTGGCGGCCCGATGGAGCTGCTGCACGAGCACCGCAACCGCCTTGTCGAGCACTGGCTCGCGCAGGTCTCCGACGGGGCGCTACTGCCCTGGGCCTGGTTCGAGCATCGTGGGCTGCTGCGCGCAATGTTCAGCACCGGGCTCGACGCCGAGGCGGACGATGACGCCGACCTCGCGATCGCCACCTTCGAGCGCTTGCTGGCGCTGGAACCCGAGGATCATCAGGGTGCCCGGCTGGTGCTGGTGAACCTGCTGCTGAAGGAGGGGCGGGACGAACAGGCGTTGGCTTGGATGGACCGTTTCCCCGGCGAGTACCTTCCCGAGATGGCGTTCGGCAGGGTGCTGGTCCATGCGCGTCGGGGCGAGGTCAAGGCGGCGGAGGCTGCGTTCCGCGTCGCCCACGCCAAGCTGCCCCACGTGTTCCCTTTCCTGAAGCCCGCGCACAAAAAACCCCCGAAGGATCTCAGGCCCGGTCTGGTCCGGATGGGCGGCAAGGATCAGGCCTGGTTCTACCGCGAGGACATGCGGGCCTGCTTCGCCCGCGAACGGGGCCTGCTACAGTTCATGGACGGCATCGCCAAGCGCATGCGCGAGGGTCGCTGAGTCCTGCATTGTCGCGGGAGCCGGGTTGTCGTGGCTCTTTCTTTCTCCGCAGCTGGCCTTCCGCGCCCTTATGGGAAGGCCCTAATCGCGCAGCGATTGGGCCGATCGCGTGGCGCGATGCCGAAGCTGATGTTGCCGCTTTCGCTGAACGCCCTCCAGATCGGCGCATTTCGCTGTGCGAAATAGCGC
>JAFIFL010000162.1 GCA_020832055.1 Gammaproteobacteria bacterium | reverse complement strand
CACTGTGGGAGAGCGCTATTTCGCGCAGCGAAATGCGCCGATCTCGATGACGTTCCGCGAAGGCAATGACATCAGCTCCGGCAGAACGCCACGAGATCGGCCCAATCGCTTTGCGATTAGGGCCTTCCCACAAGGTGGCAGCGGCTTCAGCCGCGAGTGACAGAGAAATCCAGCATCCGCTGTAGCGGAATCATGGCCTTCCTGGCCAGTTCCGGATCCACCCGAACCTCGTTGCTGCCGCTGCGCAAGGTCGCCGCCAGCGCATCGAGTTCGTTCATGGCCATCCAGGGACAGTGGGCACAGCTGCGGCAGGTGGCGCCACTGCCGGCGGTGGGAGCCTCGATGAAGCGCTTGCCGGGCGCCTTGCGCCTCAGGGTCGAGAAGATGCCATTGTCGGTGGCGACGATGAAGGTGTCGTTGGGCATCTCCATGGCGGCACGCAGGATGCGTGACGTCGAACCCACCACGTCGGCGAGATCGATCACCCCGCGGGGCGATTCCGGATGGACCAGCACTGCAGCGTCCGGGTAGACGGCCTTGAGGTCCAAAAGGCCCTTGGCCTTGAACTCCTCATGGACGATGCAGGCACCGTCCCAAAGCAGCATGTCGGCACCGGTTTCGTCAGCTATGTAGCGGCCGAGGTGCTTATCCGGCGCCCACAGCACCTGCTCTCCCCGCTCCCGCAGGTGGGACACCACGTCCAGGGCGATGCTCGACGTCACCACCCAGTCCGCCCGCGCCTTCACGGCTGCGGACGTGTTCGCATACACGACCACGGTGCGATCCGGATGGGCATCGCAGAAGGCCGCGAACTCATCCGGCGGACAGCCGAGATCCAGGGAGCACTCCGCCTCGAGAGTAGGCATGAGCACGGTCTTTTCGGGACTGAGGATCTTCGCGGTCTCGCCCATGAAGCGAACGCCGGCCACCACCAGGGTGGAGGCGGCATGGTCGCGGCCAAAGCGCGCCATCTCCAGGGAGTCGGAGACACACCCGCCGGTTTCCTCTGCCAGCTCCTGGATGTCGGCATCCGTGTAGTAATGCGCCACAAGCACGGCCTTGCGCGTTTTCAGCAGGCTCGAAATCTCATCTTTGAGTTCGCGGCGCCTGTGGTCGCTCAAGGAACGGGGCTCGAAGAGCGGAACGTCTTCGACTGCAAGCCGATGGGAATTCATACTGCATCTCTACTCGGCGCCACGACAGACGCCTCAGGATCTGTGAAAAGAAACATATGGGCGTGTCTGCATGATTGCAACACCACTGTCATGAGCAAAACCGAAGGGTCAGCCGCTGCATCCCAAGCGCCGTCCATATGCCTGCTGACCGCCTTCGAGGCAGCGCTGCCCGGCGACAATGCAGCCCTGGTCGAGAGCGCCCTCACCCGGCGCGGCGTGACCGTCCACACCGCTCCCATCGACAGCCTCGTCCTGCGAAATGGCCGGGTCCAGGCAGGCACTCTGGACCTTGCGGCCTGCAGCCGGGTCTGGACCCTTGGTTTCGGCCAGCGCGGCAGCTTTCTCGACAAGATGCAGTTGCTCGCGCTGCTGCCGGCCTCGGTCCGTCAGGTCACCCGCCCTGAGGCGCTGTTGCTCTGGCACGGCAAATACGGGCTCGCCGCACAAACCGACCTCCCCCACCCACCGACCTGGGCCAGCCCGAAGGCCGCTGAACTGATCGGGATCGCGGCTCGCGAGGGTGGCCGTTTCGTGCTCAAACCCCCCGGAGGCAGTTTCGGGCAGGGGCTGGTGGTGGCCGACGCCGGCTCGCCGCGCCTGGCCTGGGCGGCCCGCGCCCTCACCCGCCAGGGGGCCTACTGCCTGCTGCAGCGCTACCTGCCGGAAGTAGTCGCGGGCGAATGCCGCGTCCTGGTCGCCGGTGGCCGCGTGATAGCCGGCTACCTTCGACGCGGCTCGGGACCGGCGGGCAATCTGGCCAGAGGCGGACGCGCCGAGGCCGTCGACCTCGACGCCGGGACCCGGGCTCTCGCCCAGCGGGCCGCGCAATGGCTGCAGAAACGGCAGATCGGCTACGCCGGGATCGACATTGCCGGCGGCTGGCTGATCGAAGCGAACATCGTCAATCCGGGTGGCCTCGCGACCTTGCGCGAGCTCGGAGCGGGCGACTTCGCACCAGCCGTCGTCGACGCCATCCTCGCATCCTGAGCTCGAAGCCTGCATCAGCCAGCCTCGCGGCTGCGCCGGATCTCCAGTTCACGGCGCACCACGCCGTGTTCGATTTCGTTGAATGAAAAGCGCAGGAACAGCAGCGAGCCGATCAGATAGCAGCTCAGGGGAAACAGGGCATAGAGCGACTTGATCGCCAGCTGCGCCGTCTCCGTCTGCTCCACGTTCGGGACGTAGCCCGCGAACTGCAGGACGAACCCGGTGAGGATGATGGTGACGCCCGCCGCCGACTTCTGGATGAAATTGAAAGCCGCGAAGTAGCCGCCTTCCTTCCGCTCACCGGTACGGTGCTCGTCGAAATCGACGATGTCCGACTGCACCGAGGGCGCAATCACGTTGCCGCAACCCGCCGCCACCCCCAGAAAGCCGGCCAGGACGAAAGTCTGGACCACATCGCCCTGGCCGAGGAAGAAGAACCCGCCGAAGCCGAACGCCGTTCCGAGCATGGAGCACAGCCACAGGCGCTTCTTGCCGAAGCGCTGCGCCAACGGCGACCACAGTGGCACGGTGACCGTCATGGCGAGCATGTAGGTGCCGACCACCAGTGGAAAGGAGATGTCACCGATGACGTAGCGCGCCATGTAGGGCGTCAGCACGCCTATGGTCGCACCACCCAAGGACTCGATGAAAAACACGATGAGCAGCAGCCGGGCGTGGGGATTCTTCACGACATCGGTATAGGCGCCGACGATGCGCTCCGGCCCGCGCTGCATGTACTCCCGGCGCTCCTTCAGGTACAGCGCCGATCCGATCGTCATCAGCGCCGTCGCCCCGGCCACCAGCATCATCACCCGCCCCACCACGGCCCGCGGCTCGTCCGCACTGATGATGTAGAGCAGGCAGAGGATGGCGGCAAAGGCACCGAGGTTGAGCAGCAGCAGCCGCGCGCCGAATACCCGGGTGCGTTCATGGTAATCCGGCGACAACTCCGCACCCCAGGAGATGTGGGGCACATTGACCAGGGTCAGGACGGCATAGAAGCCGATGATGGCCACTGCCATCCAGACCGTGAGCCACGGCCCCTCGAGGGCAGCCGGCGGCGCCCACATCATGGTGAACACCACGGCCAGCGGCAGCGACGAGAACAGCAGCCAGGGGCGCCGGCGCCCAAGCGACGACCGGGTACGATCGCTGAGGTAGCCCGCAAGGGGATCGGTCACGGCATCGAGAATGCGGGATATCCCGAGAATCACTGCCACCACCGCGGGTGCAATCAGCAGCACGTCGGTGGCGAAGATCATCAGGTAGAGCAGCGTCATGAAGAACATGAAGCCGATCCCCGACGTCGGGATGGCGTAGGCGAACAGGGTCGCGAACGGCAGGCGTGCTCTCGGCGCAGCCGCGCCGGAGGAGGCGCCTGATGACGCCCCCTTGGGGCCCAGTTCGGTCATGCTGGTCCTTTAAAATGCCACCTGGGGAGAGCCGTCCGCGAGGAAGCGACCCGGCGGTCCACTGCACGGCTGCTGGAGTCTAGCCCAACCCCTCACGATTTTGACAGTCCCTGCGCCACAAAGTGCCGGTATCAGCCCGCCACATCCAGGCGTTCGGCGTGGTGGCGAAGGTGATCGGCCATGAACGTGCTGATGAAATAGTAGCCGTGGTCGTAACCGTCATGACGCCGCAACTGCAGCGCCTGCCCTGCCCGCTCACAGGCAGATTCCAAGCGCTCCGGCTGCAGTTGCTCGGCGAGAAAGGGGTCGGTCATGCCCTGATCGACGAGGATGGTGTCGGGAAAAGTGCCGCGCTCGAGCAGCCGGCAGGCATCGTAGTCGGCCCAGGCATCGCGATCGTCACCCAGATAGCGGGGCAGGGCTTTCTGGCCCCAGGGCACCTCGGACGGCGCCACAATGGGGGCGAAGGCCGATACGGACCGGTAACGCTGCGGATTTCTCAAGGCGATGGTGAGTGCCCCATGGCCGCCCATGGAATGCCCGCAAATGCTCATGCGCTCACCATCGAGGCCGAACTCCCGGTTGATCAGCGTCGGCAGTTCCTCGCTGACATAGCTGTACATGTTGAAGCGGCCCCGCCAGGGGGCTTCGGTGGCATCCAGATAGAAACCTGCCCCTTCGCCGAAGTCCCAGTCGTCCGTGGCCCCCTTGTAGGCGGTGCCCCGGGGGCTGGTGTCCGGTGCCACCAGGGCCATCCCCAGTTCGGCGGCGAGGCGCTGGGCACCGGCCTTGATCATGAAGGTCTCTTCCGTACAGGTGAGGCCGGCCAGAAAGTACAGCACCGGTGCGCCGTCCGACTCCGGCGGCAGATACACCGAGAAACCCATGGACCCGCAGCTCTCCGACTCGTGCTGATAGAAGCCCTGGGTACCACCGAAACAGCGATGCTCGCTGACTGTTCGCAGACCCGCCATCAGTACAGCACCACCGAGCGGATGGACTTGCCCTCATGCATCAGGTCGAAGCCGTCGTTGATCTTTGCAAGCGGCATGGTGTGGGTGATGAGATCGTCGATGTTGATGCGGCCCTCCATGTACCAGTCGACGATCTTCGGCACGTCGGTGCGGCCACGCGCCCCGCCGAAGGCGCTGCCGCGCCAGTTGCGGCCGGTGACCAGCTGGAAAGGCCGCGTGCTGATTTCCTGGCCGGCACCGGCGACGCCGATGATGACCGAGGTGCCCCAGCCCTTGTGGCAACATTCCAGCGCCTGGCGCATGACGTTGACGTTGCCGATGCACTCGAAGCTGTAGTCGGCGCCACCCTTGGTGAGCGCCACCAGGTAGGGCACCAGATCGCCTTCGACCTCCTTGGGATTGACGAAATCCGTCATGCCGAATTTTTCCGCCAGGGCCCGCTTGGCCGGGTTCAGGTCGACGCCGACGATCTGCGCGGCACCGGCGAGACGGGCACCCTGAATCACGTTGAGACCAATGCCGCCTAGACCGAACACCACCACCCTCGATCCCGGCTCCACCTTGGCCGTGTAGATCACCGCACCAATGCCCGTGGTGACACCACAGCCGATGTAGCAGACCTTGTCGAAAGGCGCGTCCTGGCGGATTTTCGCCAGCGCAATTTCCGGCAGCACGGTGTAGTTGGCGAAGGTGGAGGTGCCCATGTAGTGATGAATGGGATCGCCGCCGATGGAGAACCGGCTGCTGCCATCGGGCATGACGCCACGGCCCTGGGTCTCGCGGATGGCCTGACAGAGATTGGTCTTCGGGTGCAGGCAGTAATCGCACTGCCGGCACTCCGGCGTATAGAGCGGGATGACGTGATCACCGGGCGCAAGCGAAGTGACCCCGGGACCCACCTCCACCACAACGCCGGCCCCTTCGTGGCCGAGGATGGCGGGAAACAGGCCTTCGGGATCCTCACCGGAAAGCGTGAAGGCGTCGGTGTGGCACAGGCCCGTGGCCTTGATCTCGACGAGCACCTCACCGGCGCGGGGACCCTCGAGGTCCACCGTTTCGATACTCAGGGGTGCTCCGGCCTTGTGGGCGACAGCGGCGCGGACCTGCATGGGCGACTCCTGATCATCATCGACTGGAGGGCCATGATAACGGCTCAGCGCGATGGATTTCAGGGGACGCTTCGATCGGAGGATGTCGTTGCAGGATGCTGCATCCGCCTGGCGGCGGATGCAGCGGTCAAGCGGTGGCGTCAGGCGACCTTGCGGCCCCAGCTGCGGCTGGAACCGGAGCTGGACGAGCGCTGGCCTTCGCTGCTGCGGCTGTTGCCGCTGCTGTTGCCATGGCTGCCGCCACTGCGATTGCCCGACCGGGAACCGCCGGAGCGACCGGAGGAACCCGCACGAGGCGCATCCGAGCGCCCACTGCCCTGGCGTGAGCCTTGGCCACTGCGACCCTGACCACCGCTGCTGCGGCCCTGGGACTGGCCGCGGCCGCTGCCCTGGCCCTGACGGGAACCACCACGGGCCTGGACCTTGCCAGCCGTCCGCGACAGCGGCTCGGTGGGCTCATAGCCCTCGATGACCTCGGTGGGAATCGGCGCCTTGACCAGCTTGCGGATGTCGCTGAACAGGCCGTGCTCGGCGCCGCAAACCAGGGAAATCGCCAGACCTTCACGGCCGGCACGACCGGTTCGGCCGATACGGTGGACGTAGTCTTCCGGGACGTTGGGAATCTCGAAATTCACCACGTGAGGCAGCTGGTCGATGTCGAGTCCCCGCGCTGCGATGTCCGTGGCCACCAGCACCCGAACCTTGTGGTTCTTGAACTCGTTGAGCGCCTTGGTACGAGCGCCCTGACTCTTGTTACCGTGAATCGCCGCTGCCGTGAGGCCGTCGGCCTCGAGCTGACGGGCGAGCTTGTTGGCACCGTGCTTGGTGCGCGTGAACACGAGCACCTGTTTCCAGTCCTCATTGCCGATCATCCACGACAGCAGCTTCTGCTTCTTGGCCTGATCGACCTGAATGGCCTTCTGCGCGATGAGTTCCACCGTGGAATTCGGTGCAGCGGTTTCCACGCGCACCGGATCGCGCAGGAAGCGCTGGGCCAAGGCGGTGATTTCCTGGGAGAACGTAGCCGAGAACAGCAGCGTCTGACGAGCGATGGGCAGCGCCTTGACGATGCGCTCGATGGCCGGCAGGAAGCCCATGTCGAGCATGCGATCGGCCTCGTCGAGGATGAGCACCTCGAGCTTGGACAGATCCACGGTCCGGCGCTGCATGTGGTCCATCAGCCGGCCAGGCGTCGCGATCAGGATATCGACGCCGCGGGCGAGCTTCGTGATCTGGGGATTGATGTTCACACCCCCGAAGATGACGGCGGAGCGCAGGCCCACATAGCGGCCATAGGCGTCGAGGTTGGCCTGCACCTGGGCCGCGAGCTCACGGGTTGGGACGAGAATCAGGGCGCGCACGCGCTTGCCTGAGCCTTCGCCGGCCAGCTTGTGCAACAGCGGCAGGGTGAAGGCGGCGGTCTTGCCGGTACCCGTCTGGGCACTGGCCATCACGTCACGACCTTCGAGGACCACTGGAATGGAGCGAATCTGGATCGGGGTGGGTTCGGTGTAGCCCTGCTCGCCAACAGCACGCAGGAGATCGGCCGACAGGCCGAGGGTGTCGAAACTCATGGATATTCCTTGTACACCAAGGCGAAGGCAGCCCCTCGACGTGAGGGACGCAATAAATCACTTCGGGGTGAGGCCTTGGTGAACACTCGATCCGCGAGGCGTGACACCGCAGCGGATGACCACAGACGATGTGATGCGCATCATACAGGTATTCGCTGACGCCGGCGAGCACGCAATCCATCACCCAATTATGGACCGGCGGGGAAACCTCACCGGTCGTCGGGGCCGACCGACCGGTGATCGCGGCGACTCAATCCCGCGGCAGCGTCACGTTCAACTCGAGGACCGAATATTCGTCCTCGCTGTCGAGACTGATGTTGATGGCATCGCTGTCGACGTTGACGTAGCGCCGGACCACCTCGAGCAACTCGCGCTCGAGCATGGGCAGATAGTCGGGCTGCCCACGGCGGCTGCGCTGCTGGGTGACGATGATCTGCAGGCGTTCCTTGGCGACGGAAGCTGTCTGTTTGCGCTCCCGCTTCAAGAACTCGAGGAGCTTCATGCCCGCCCTCCTCCGAACACCCGGTTCAGGAACCCCTTGCGCGGTGCATCCTTGAAACGCAGGGGCACGTCCTCGCCGAGCAGCCGTGACACCGTGTCCGCGTAGGCCTGACCGGCCTCGCTCTTGTCGTCGTGAATGACCGGGATGCCCTGGTTGGAAGCCTTCAGCACGCTCTCCGATTCCGGGATCAACCCGATCAGCTCCACCGCCAGGATCTCGCGGATGTCATCGAGATCGAGCATTTCGCCTTCACTGACGCGCAGCGGATTGTAGCGCGTCACCAGCAGGTGCTCGCGGACCGGATCCTCACCGCGCTCGGCGCGGCGGGTCTTGGACGCCAGCAGTCCGAGGATGCGATCGGAATCCCGCACCGATGAGACCTCCGGGTTGGTGACCACGATGGCCTCATCGGCGAAGTACATGGCGAGTTGGGCACCCCGCTCGATACCTGCCGGCGAGTCACAGAGGATGAAGTCGAAGGTCTCGGAGAGTTCTTCGAGGATCTTTTCCACGCCCGCTTCGGTGAGCGCGTCCTTGTCCCGGGTCTGGGACGCCGGAAGGATGTACAACCCCTCCACCCGCTTGTCGCGGATCAGGGTCTGATTGAGCGTCGCCTCGCCCTGGATGACGTTGATGATGTCGTACACGACCCGCCGCTCGCAGCCCATGATCAGATCCAGGTTGCGCAGACCGACGTCGAAGTCGATCACCACGGTCTTCTTGCCGCGCAGGGCGAGGCCCGTAGCCAGGGCTGCCGCGCTGGTGGTCTTGCCGACACCACCCTTGCCGGAGGTCACTACGATGATCTTGGCCAAGATTACCTTCCCATGGAATGAAAACGTGATGGATTGGAGGATGTTTCTGCTCAGTCCAGCCCCAGGATCTGCAGCTGCTCGTCGCTGAATCGGATCTGGGCTGCGCGACCGATGCGAGCGGGTTCAATGTCTTCCCGGCGCTTGTAGGTGCCGGCAATGGACACCAGTTCCGCCTCGAGTTCCCGACAGAAGATGGCGGCTGCGGCATCACCGTGAATGCCTGCCAGCGCCCGCCCCCGCAAGGGGCCGTAAACGTGCACGCTGCCTGCGGCGAGCACCTCGGCGCCCGGGTTGACGGCACCGACGATGACCAGATCACCATCCAGCGCTGCCACCTGCTGCCCGGATCGCACGGTTCCGCGATGAGTCCTGCCGACGATGGCAGGCGTCTTGGCTGCCGATCGCTGCTCACGGCGAGCCGGCGCGGGTCGGCGGGCCGCGGACTCCGGTTGGGCGGGAAACCAGGCCAGCCCGATCCCGCGGGCCTGCTCGCAGATCGCTTCGTCGCCACCGCGAACACCAATCGGCAGCAGGCGGTGAATCCGGAGCAGTTCCACCACGGCGGCAACGTCCAGCCCAGCGCCCGACACCTTCTCGAAGCCAAGGATGATGGCGGCATACTCGAAGAAACCCGGTGCCTGAGCCAGTTTGGCTGGCAACTCAGCTTCGATCCGGCTGAGATCCCGGGTCTCGAGCTCCATGACGGTGAACGGCAGCATACTGCCTTTGAACTGGAAAGCGGGGGCTTCGGCGGCCACGCCAACACTCATGCATCCGACTCCGAGGATCGATGACAAGGGAGAACGGCTTGGACCAGCGGGATCCGGGCGTCAGACCGCCAGCTGGCAGCGGTCATCCGGGACCTCTCTGCAGGCATTGCGCCCACCCTGCCGACAGCTGCGGTTTGTACGCGATTGCGCGCGGAAAAGACAGCGCGACAGCGCCGGAATCCCTCACTACCACGCCGCAGCGGTGCTGCCTGCATGACTACTGTGCCGTCATGCCTGCGTCGACGGTGAACTCGGTTCCCGTCACGTAGTTGGACTCGTCGGATGCCAGATACAGCACGCAGTTGGCGATGTCCTCCGCCTTGCCGACGCGACCGAGTGGAATCCGCGAGACCCCGGCGTCGACCCCGGAAGGGTCACTGGCCCCGGTCGCTGCGGCCTGCATGTTGGTCCAGATCACCCCGGGGTGCACGGAGTTGCAGCGGATGTTGTCCTTGCCGAGTTCCACGGCCAGGGACTTCGACATGATCCGCACGCCACCTTTGGACGCCCCATAGGCGCTGCAAGTGGGCAGCCCCACCAGCCCCGCCACCGACGACAGGTTGACGATGGATCCGCCGCCGGCAGCCCGCAGCGCAGGAATGGCCGCCTTGCAGCCCAGGAAGACGCTGGTGAGGTTGACCTCGATCTGCTTGTTCCACTGCGCCAGGGACAGCTCCTCGATGGGCGCGAGGATGGCAATCCCTGCGTTGTTCACCAGCACGTCGAGCTTGCCGAAGGCGGCCGTGGTCTCAGCGATCACTTCCTGCCAGCGCTTCTCTTCGGTCACGTCCTGGGCCAGGGCGAGCGCCTCACCGCCGGCGTCACGGATCGCTGCGGCACAGGCTTCAGCCCCGCTCAGGTCGAGATCCGTGACCACCACTTTCGCCCCTTCCCTGGCGAGAGTCATGGCCGTCACGTAGCCCAGCCCCGGATTCGATGCTGCGCCGGTCACGATCGCGACTTTCCCTTCCACTCGTCCCATCATGCTCTCCCGATTGATCGCCCACCGTCAGGCGTGCTGGGGAACATACCTGGACCGGAACGGGCGGGCCAGCCACGCGGCCAGAAAAGACCGGCAGCGGTCCGACGCCGATGGATCGTCGCCCGGGAACCGGCTCTCCCGATACGGCAACCGGCCCGGAATGCCCTCAGGCAGACCGGACCGGTGACGGGTAGATGCTCAGTTGAAAGGTCGAAAAAGGACTTCAGGCGTTTCAGCCCGAACCGGCCATTTCCTCAATGCGCTGGGCCAACT
>JAFIFL010000161.1 GCA_020832055.1 Gammaproteobacteria bacterium | reverse complement strand
CCCAGAACATGAGGATGGTGCCGATCCCGGCGGCGAACAGCATGGTGAACCAGGTCCAGGTGCCGAACTCCGGACGCTCATGATCCTGACTGAGACGGATGCTGCCGTAGCGGGACAGGGCCACCCAGATCAGAAAGATCAGCAGACCGGTGACGCTCAGGATGTAGAACCAGCCGAAGTAGGTGACCGTGAAGTCCGTCAGCAGACCAAAGAAGGCTGCGAACTGCTCCGCGAAGGGCAAGGCGAAAGCCACGAACAGCACGGCCAGACCGGCTGAGCCGAAGAACACCACCGGAATGGCGCTCAAACCAAGCGCCGCCGCCAATCGATCGAGCATCCCGCAACACCCCCGAAGCAAAAGACCGAATCGCAGCTACCCTACCGGATCGAAGCCAGGGATGCAGATTGAGACCTGCCTGCTCATGGCCTCCTCGGGGTTGGGGCCTCGCATCACGAGGGCGCCACCGGGCCGACATTGTTGTATCGTGGCGCGCTTTCGAACTCACGGGGTCCTTTCGGGGCATGCACACACCCTGGCACTACGGTTGGAATGTCGTCGGCCTGACGCTGGCCTTCCAGGCCGTGACTATCGGCATCCTGATCTATTGCTTCGCCCTGTTCGTGGTCCCCTGGCTGGAAACCTTCGAGGTCAGCCGCGGTCGCGTCATGGTCACCATCACCGTCCTGCAGGTGGGCGTGGGGCTGCTCAGTCCGCTGGCAGGACGGGCCATGGACGCGTTGTCCATGCGCAGCCTGGTGATCATCGGCACCCTGGCCTTGAGCTGTGGCCTCTGGTTGGGTTCGATGGCGACCGCCATGTGGCAGATCATCGCCCTCTACGCCCTGGTGATGCCGTTGGGCATGGCCATGGCCGGGCCGCTGGCTGCCCAGACCCTGGTGACCCGCTGGTTTCTCGACAAGCGCGGGATGGCGCTGGGCATCTCGGCCATCGGCACCTCCATTGGCGGCTTCGCGTTTCCGTTTCTCACCGGCGCGCTGATCGAACAGTTCGGCTGGCGCACGGCCATGCAGGTCCTGGCGCTGCTCGCCCTGGTGACGATCACCCCCATCGCCTGGCTCATTCTCCGGCGTGAACCGCCGGAGCCCGCTGCACTCAGCGCCGATGCCGGCATGGAAAGTCGTGAACGACTCGAAGCGCGGCAGTGGCAAGTGGGCGACATCCTGCGCACCCCCATGTTCTGGATCGCCGTGGTCGCCTTCCTCCCCACCAACGCCGCCTTCGGTGCCATGCAGTTCAATCTCGGCGCCCTGACCCGGGACCTCGGTCATCCCACCAGCTACGCGGCACTACTGATTTCACTCAGTTCCGCCGCCATGATTGCCGGCAAGTTCGCCTTCGGCGCCGCGGCCGATCGCGTCGATCACCGCTGGCTTTACTACGTGATGGCCAGCGGCATGGGGGGTTCCCTGCTCATGCTCATGGGCACGCCTGCGCTGCTCACCCTGATCCTGGCTGCGATTCTCATGGGTCTCGCGGGGGGCGGCATCCTGACCCTGATGGCCGTGGTCTACGGCAGCCGCTTCGGTGCCGCGTCATTCGGACGGGTCATGGGCCTCGGCATGCTGTTCATCACCATGGCCTCCTTGGGACCGTTGTTCTCCGGCTGGATCTTCGATCGCACCGGCAGCTACGACATTGCCTTTGGTCTGTTCGCACTGCTGTTCATTCCGGCGTCGATTGCGGTCTACCGGCTGCCGCCACCCCGTTGAGTCTGGCGGCCCGACCGGGATAGAGTCCGCCGGCGCCCTGATCAGGAGATGACCTTTGACGAGCTGGATGCTGGCCCTGTTCGCCTTCGCCGCGTTCTTCGTGGGCTACCGGTTTTACTCGAAGTTCTTGGCTGAACGCGTGTTCCGGCTCGACCCGGATTACATCACGCCTGCCCATCGTTTCAATGACGGCATCGATTTCGTGCCCACCAACCGTTTCGTGCTGTGGGGCCATCACTTCACGTCGGTGGCCGGTGCCGCACCCATCGTCGGCCCGGCCATTGCCATGATCTGGGGCTGGGGACCCGCGCTGGCCTGGGTTCTGGTCGGCACCGTGTTCATCGCCGGCATCCACGATTTCGGCACCCTCTGGGCGTCGAGCCGCAACCGCGGGGAATCCATGGGCGCCATCGCCCGCAAGGTGATCAGTCCGCGGGCGTTCAGCCTGTTCCTGCTGATCATCTTCTTCCTGATGCTGATGGTGAATGCGGTATTCGCGGTGATCATCGGTACCCTGTTCACCAACTTCCCGGCCAGCGTCATTCCCTACTGGATGCAGATCCCCATCGCCGTGACCATCGGCTGGCTGGTATATCGCCGGGGCGTGGGTGTGCTGTGGCCGGCACTGATCGGCCTGTTCCTGATGCTGGCGCTGGTGGGAGTGGGTGCTGCCGTACCGGTGAGCCTGCCGGAGCAGATCGCCGGCGCCCCGAGTGTGGCCTGGTGGACGGCCATCATGCTCGCCTACGGCGCCATCGCTTCCCGCCTGCCGGTGTGGCTGCTGCTGCAGCCTCGTGACTTCATGAACGCGCATCTGCTGTTCATCGGCCTGATCATGATCTACTTAGGCGTCTTCGTCGGCCGCCCGGAGATCGTCGCGCCGATCTTCAATACTGCCGTGCCCCCGGACACGCCGCCGATGCTGCCGTTGCTGTTCGTCACCATCGCCTGCGGGGCCATCTCCGGTTTTCATGGTCTGGTGAGTTCGGGGACCACATCCAAGCAGCTGAACCACGAGACCGACGCCCGCTTCATCGGTTACCTGGGCTCCACTGGTGAAGGCCTGCTGGCGGTCGCGGCCATTCTCGCCACCGCTGCCGGCTTCGCCACCTTCGAGGCCTGGAATGTCCACTATGAGAGCTGGGCCCATGCCAGCTCCAGCGGCATCGCCGCCTTCGTCAGCGGCGCCGGCAATTTCATGGGCCACCTCGGCCTGCCGGTGGCCCTTGGCACCACCTTCGTCTCCATGATGGTGGTGTGTTTTGCGGCCACCAGCCTCGATACCAGCATGCGCCTGCAGCGCTTCGTCCTCGCCGAGCTCGGCCGCCAGTACAAACTGCCGGCGCTGTCGAACATCAACTTCTCCACCACCCTGGTGTTCATCCTCTGCGTGGCGCTGGCCTTCTTCGCCGACCCGGAACGTCCGGGCCAGGGCGGCATGATCCTCTGGCCATTGTTCGGCACCACCAACCAGCTCACGGCCGCCATGTCCCTGCTGATCCTGTCGCTGATCTTCTGGTACACCAAGCGACCCTATCTGCTGACGCTGATTCCATTCCTGTTCGTGGCCACGGTCACCACCTGGGCCATGTTCATCAACGTCGGCAACTATCTGGCCCAGGGCAATCTCCTGCTCACCGTGGTGGGCGGGCTGCTGCTGGCGCTGAACATCTGGCTGCTGCTCGAAGGTGTGGCGGCGGTACGCCACCGGCGGGAACCCAGTGACGTCCTCGAAGCGAACTGAGCCGCGGCGGTCGCTGCTGCGTCGTATCGAGACGTTTCTGGATGAGGCGTACGCCGCACCCTTTCGCCGCCATCAGCGCCGCAGTCAGCGCCGGCAGGAAGACCTGTTCCGGCTGCTGGTGCTGTCAGAAGCCCTGGGCATCCCCAACCCTGCCGGCTTCTACTGCCTGGAACTGATGCCGTTCGTGCTCGACGATTTCCACGCCTGGCACCGGCGCATGGGCATGGAGCATTCCCCCGTGGACGGCTTCCGATGTTGCTGAAGCACCTGCTTTCCCGGCTGCGCAGAACGCCACCGCCGGATGCGGCGACCGAGAACACCGCAGACCTGACTTTTTTCGGCGGCAAGGGCGGCGTGGGCAAGACCACCTGCGCCACAGCCTGGGCGCTGCAGCATGCCGGTCCCCAAAATCGGACTCTGCTGATCTCCACCGACCCCGCCCACTCGCTGGGCGATCTGCTTGGCCGCAGGCTCAGTACCGAACCCCGGGCGATCACGGCCGATCTCGACGCCCTCGAACTGACGCCCGACGCGGCGCTGGCGGACTACATCGCCGAGGTGAAGGCCAACCTGCGCGGGCTCAGCAGCCCCGAACTTCGGGCCGCCGCCGAGCGGCAGGCCGATCTGGCCGCTGCGGCCCCGGGCGCCCACGAAGCCGCGCTGTTCGAGGCCATGGTCCGCTGCATCCTCGATCTCGGTACCCGATATGACGAGCTGATCTTCGACACCGCCCCCACCGGCCACACCCTGCAGTTACTGAGCCTGCCGGAAACCATGGCCATCTGGACACAGGCCATGCTGGCCAGACGTCGAGAAGCCCACATTGCCTGGCGTGAACGCGACACTACCGCGCTGTCGCCGGAAGACCGCGCCGCGGCCATCCTCCACCGGCGACGCCAGCGTTTTGAAGCGGTACGCGTCTTGCTGACGGATCCCGACCGGACCCGTTTCATTCCGGTACTCAACCCGGATGCGCTGTCAGTGGATGAGACCCGGCGCATGGTGCGGCAACTCACCGAACGAGGCGTATCGGTGCCGCTGCTGCTCGTCAACCGGGTGATTCCCAAGGCCGCTGAAGGCGACTTCGCCGCAGCGCTTCGCGCCACCCAGAGCCGTCACCTCGAGGCCATCGACCTATCCTTCAGCGACCTGCGGCGCTGGCGCATCGACTACAGCAGTCGCGAGATCCAGGGCCTCGATGATCTGCGCAGCATTGCGCTTCCGGGGGGCTGAGCCCTGACCACTGTTATGCTGTCGGGGGGGCTTTGCTTTTGGCAGGGCGCCCGGCGGTTACGATAATCGCTATCGATACCGATCCCGACCAGCGGATGCCAAGAACATGCTCCAGAGCGACGATTCCAGGCCCGTGCAGCCTTCACCCAATCCCTTTTTCGAGGCAGACGTCCTGCCCTACGGGATGCCAGCTTTCGATCGCATCACCGACGATCACTTCCAGCCCGCCATGGAGCGCGGCATGGCCGAGCAGCTGCGGGAAATCGCGGCCATCGTCGGCAGCAACGAGCCGCCCAGCTTTGCCAATACCATCATCGCGCTGGAACGCAGCGGCGGGCTGCTCACTCGAGTCAATCGGGTGTTCAGCAATCTCAATGGGGTCGACTCCAACCCCGAGCGCCGCGCCATCCAGCGCGAATTGTCCCCGCGACTGGCGGACCACCGGGATACGATCCTGCTCGATTCGCGCCTGTTCGGGCGCATCGAAGCGCTCTACGCACAGCGTGAGACCCTCGGTCTCGACCCGGAATCCCTGCGGCTGCTCGAGCGTTACCATCTGGACTTCGTCCGTGCCGGCGCGCGCCTGACCGAGTCGAAGCAGCGGCGGCTTCGGGACATCAATGCCGAACTGGCCGACCTCGCCACCACGTTCAGCCAGAACATCATGGCCGAGGTCAACGACGCCGCCCTCGTCGTTGACTCCGAGGACGAACTGCGAGGGCTCAGTGCCGGCAGCATCCGCGCTGCGGCCGCGGAGGCCCGGGAGCGCGGCCTCGATGGCCAGTACGTTCTGCCGCTGCAGAACTTCTCCAACCCGCCCCAGCTCGTCCATCTGCATGACCGCAAGGTTCGCGAACGCCTGATGGCCGCCTCACTCGGTCGCGGCGCCCGCGGCAACGACTTCGACAACCGGGACATCGTCGCCCGCACGTTCCGGCTCCGCGCCGAGCGCGCCGCTCTGCTGGGCTACGACAATCATGCCCATTTCGTCCTCGAGGATCAGACCGCCGGGACGGTCGGTGCCGTCAACGACCTGCACGGGCGTCTGGCCCCGGCCGCCGTGGCCAATGCCCGCCGCGAGGCCGAGGAGCTGCAGGCCCTGATCAACGAAACCGAAGCCGAGCCTTTCGAGCTCGCAGCCTGGGACTGGCAGTACTACGCCGAGCGTCTCCGTCAGCGCCGATTCGACTTCGACGATGAGCAGATCCGGCCCTACTTCGAGCTCGACAGCGTGCTCATCAACGGCGTCTTCTACGCTGCCGAACGCCTCTTCGGGCTGACCTTCGAGGAACGCCACGACCTGCCGACCTACCATCCCGACGTGCGGGTGTTCGAGGTCTTCGATCGCGACGGCAAACCCTTCGCGCTGTTCCTCGGCGACTTCTACGCCCGCTCGTCCAAGCGCGGCGGCGCCTGGATGAACTCCTATGCGGTGCAATCGGAGCTGCTCGGCGGTCGACCCGTGGTGGGCAACCACCAGAACATCCCCAAACCGCCAGAGGGGGAACCCACGCTCATGACCCTGAGCGAGGTCACCACCATGTTCCACGAGTTCGGCCATGCACTGCACGGCCTGTTCTCCAACGTCACCTATCCGCGCTTCGCCGCCACAGCCGTGCCCCGGGATTTCGTCGAGTATCCCGCCCAGGTCAACGAGATGTGGGCCGTCTGGCCGGAAGTTCTGGCCAACTACGCGCGCCACTACGAAACCGGTGAGCGACTGCCGCAGGACCTGCTCGATCGGGTGCTGGCGTCAGCGCAGTTCAATGAGGGATTCCGGACGACTGAGTATCTGGCTGCGTCGATCATCGATCAGGCCTGGCACCAGCTGTCTGCGGATGAAGTCGTCGGCGCCGATGACGTCCTCGACTTCGAAGCCAGGGCCCTGTCCGCCGCGGGCATCGATCTGGCACCCGTACCGCCCCGCTATCGGACGCCCTACTTCTCCCACATCATGGGCGGTTACGCCTCGGGCTACTACGCCTACATCTGGAGCGAGGTGCTCGATGCCGACAGCGTCGCCTGGTTCGAGGAGAACGGCGGGCTCGACCGCGCCAACGGCGATCACTTCCGGGCCACGGCGCTGTCCCGCGGCGGCAGCGCCGATGCCATGACGCTCTACACCGACTTCGCAGGTCGCGAGCCCGACATCCGGCACCTGCTGGAGCGGCGCGGATTGCTGCAGGAGCCTTGACTCTGACCAACTGGTCAAAGCGTGAGGTGACAGCCGGGACCGGGGCCGTGTACAAAGACCTTCATCCTTGAAGGCAGACGCAGAGGCCCACTCCCCATGATCATCATTTCCGCAACCCTGGATTTCGCCAGCGAGGCCGACCGCGACCGCGCGGTCGAACTCACGACACCAATCCAGGCTGCCACCCGCGACGAAGAGCCCGGCTGTCAGGCCTACTGCTTCGCCCCGGACCCGGTGGTGAAAAACCGCATTCAGGTCTACGAACTCTGGGACGACGGCCCGACCTTGGCTGCCCACTTCAAGCACGCCAACTACGAGGCCATGAAGGTGGCCCTGCAGAAAGTGGGCATCACGGGCACCGAGAACCAGATGTACCTCATCGACGCCCATGAGCCGGTTTACAGCGCCAACGGCGAGCCCCGGGAAACCTTCTTCGACGGCCGTGCCTGAGGGCGCCGTGATGCGACACGCTGAGGCAAAGGTCATCGATCTTCACGCCCATGTGGTCCTCGAAGACGCCTTCGGGCTCGCCGGCCCCCACGGCCCGGAACTGGCCCGGACTGCAGAAGGCGTGCCCTACTTCCGTATCGGCACCTACCGCATGCAGCCCATGGACTACCGCGGCACCATATTCATGGATGTGGACAAGCGCCTGGAGCGGATGAGTGAAGTGGGCATCGATCTGCAGTTGCTGTCACCCAATCCGCTGACCATGTTCCATCGCATCGAGGCCGAACACGCGATCCGCTTCTGCCGTGCCCACAATGACGCCATGGCCGAACTGGTGGCGAGGCACCCCGAGCGTCTGCTGGGTGGCATCGCCCTGCCCATGCAGGACGTTCCGGCGGCCATCGCCGAACTCGAACGCAGCGTGAAGCAGCTCGGTCTGGTCGCTGCCTGTACGGGCACCGACTATCCGGTCACGCTGGACGCGCCGGAGCTCGATGATTTCTATGCTGCGCTGGTGGAACTCGACGTCCCGCTGTTCCTGCATCCAGCGTCCACCGGCGGCGCCGGCGGTCCGGATGATGCCCGCCTCGGCCGTTTCGACTTCACGCTGCTCCTCGGCTACGCCTACGAGGAAACACTGGCCACCGCCACCCTGATCTTCGGCGGCGTGCTGGACCGGCACCCGAAGCTCGATGTCTGCGTCTCCCACGGTGGGGGCGCCATGCCATTCCTCGTCGAGCGCTTCGAAGGCATGTCGCGGTTCCGCACCTGGGCACCGGAGTCGGTCAAGGAGCATGGTTTCGCCGGCATGCTCAGGAAGCTCTGGTTCGATGCTCACGTGGATGGCGCTGCAGCCGTAAAGATGCTGACGGAAACTGTCGGCCGTGAGCGACTCGTCTACGGCACCAACTTCGGCGGCTGGGATGCGCCGAAGCAGGCCGATGCCCTGGCAGCGGAGCTGACGCCCAACGCCCGGCGCCTGATGCGTCTGGATGGCAGCGCATGAGGCACTGCTGTGGAACAGAGCACGCCTCGATCGAAGGCTATGTTTTAAGCGTATTTCGACTGGTCTGAAATGCGTCGCACCTGGAGGCGCGCCGCATTCCATTCCTGACGAAACGCCCCCACAGAGAGGTGTTCCGATGGGTCAGGGTCGGTCACACTAGGCTGATCGTCACCGGCCAAGGCCCCTATGTCCCTGCGCAACGCCCTCATCGACCCAGGAGAACTGGCGCCCGCGGAGCCTCTGCGGCTGACGCCGGTCGCGACTGCCTATGCCCGTTACCGGCTGCTGGCACTGTCTCTGCGCTGGCTTGTCGCGGCCACCCTGGCTTGGACTGCGGTCTCCGAAGTGGCCCGGGACGAGCCCATGCTGGCACTCTGGCCGGTGGCCCTGACCGCGCTCGCGCTGCTGCACTTGGCCTGCGCCTGGCGGGAGGCGCGCAGCCGCGCCTGGGGCGTGCGAGACCACGATCTTCTCTACGCCAGCGGCCTGATCCAGCGCCGCCTGACCGTTCTGCCCTGCAATCGCATCCAGCACGTGGAAACGGCAAGCGGCCCTCTGGAGCGACATTTCGATCTGCTCAGGGTCACCTGCTTTACCGCCGGCGGTCTGAGCGCGGATCTGGTGATCCGCGGCCTCGCCACGGCCGACGCCGAGCGGGTCAGGCAGTACCTGCTCGGCCGCATCCATGAAGCGGATGGCGACACTGTCGACCCAGCCGTTCAGGAACTCCAGCCGGATCCGGACCCGGCCACCTCATGATCAGCGGTGATTGGCAGCGACTGTCGCCGTGGGCCGTGGTCTACCTGTTCCTGCGCGGGACCATCGGCATCGTCCGGGAGAATCTGCCGATCCTGTTCGGCGCCGGCGCCGGCGTGGCCTTTGTCGATGCCATCGGGCTGGCAGAAGTGGCCATTCTGGTGGGCGTACTGCTCGCCATCAGTCTGCTGGTGGCACTGCTGCAGCACCGGCGCTTCAAGTTCCGCATCGACGGCGACCTGCTAGTGGTCCGCAAGGGCATCTTCGAGCAGAGTGAATTGAAGGTGCGCAGCGCCCAGATTCAGCAGGTCCTCGTCGAGGCACCCTGGCATCTGCGACTGTTCGGGCTGGTGCGCTTCAGCGTCGATACGCCGGGGGGGGCCGCGACCGAAGTCGAACTTCCCGGCATCCGGCCGGACACCGCTGCGGCATTGCGGCTGGCCCTGGAGTCAAGGGAACCTGCAGAGGGTGGGCGCCCACAACCCACCAGCCAGCTACCGCCCCTCCATGAGGCCTTCACGGTCGACCTCATCCTGCACGGCCTTGCCAACAACTACGCCTGGGTCGCCCTGGCCGCGCTGATGCCATTGCTGCACCGATTGGGCCAGGGCCATCAGGATCACCTGGGGACCCTCGATCTGCCGCCCTGGCTCGACAACCTTCTGGACAATCCCCTGCTCGCAACGCTCACCGGACTCGCGGCCTTGCTGATGGCGCTGATGCTGGCCTCGGTGGTCATTGCCGTGTTGCGGTTTCATGGTTTTCGTCTCGAACGCGATGAACGCCGCACCACCACACCGCGCTTTCGCCAAACCAGCGGTTGGGCCAGTCGGCGGGAACAGATCCTCAATGCGGCCCGCCTGCAGGTGGTCGAGCACGTCCAAACCCCGATCGGGCGCCTGCTCGGGCGCAGTCACCTGCTGTGCCGGCAGATCGGCAATGTCCAGATCGAGCAGGACCCCAGCGGCCAGATGTTCCAGATTCCTGGCCTTGAGGGTGACGCCGCCGAAACCCTGCTGACGGAACTCTGGCCCGACCGGATCCCGGCCTCGACCATGGAACGGGTCCATCCACACTACCGCCGCATCACCTGGTTGCGCCTGACGATCTTCTCGACCCTGCTGCTCGGAATCGCGGCCCAGCAGGCTGGCGACCTGCGCTGGTTGCTGCCCATGCTGGCTCTCGCACCACTGTTCGCCCTGCTGGCCCACCTGCGCTGGCTGGCCGTCGGCTATTCGGTCCGCGAAGGCTGGCTGCAGGTGCGTTTCGGCCTCATCGGCCGACGCACGTCGACGTTCCCGGCCGCCAATGTCCAGCGCGCCCAGATCCGACAGAACTACTTCCAACGGCGGCGCCAGGTAGCAGACCTGACGCTCACCCTCGCAACCGGACCCATCACCATCCCGTACCTGCCCGAGGACCGCGCCTGGGCCATCCTCGAAGATGTACTGGAACGGATCGAGTTGCCCGCGGCGCTGCAGTTGCACGCCAGCTGAGTACGCCCCCTTCGCTGCACGTCATCGCGATCGGCGCATTTCGCTGTGCGAAATAGCGCTCGGTTGCGCGCCATCCCTGGCGC
>JAFIFL010000160.1 GCA_020832055.1 Gammaproteobacteria bacterium | reverse complement strand
GCCGATCGCGACAACGCTCAGTGAGGCAGCGGCGCCTGCTTCGGCAGAGGGCCTCTCGATCGGCCCAATCGCTTTGCGATTAGGGCCTTCCGACAAATGCCTGGGCCTACCGGTAGTAGGCCGGAGCGAGATCGAGGCTTTCGAACAGTTCCAGGGAGTGCTCGATCCACAGGGTCGCGCCCCACTGCTCTAGCAGGACTTCGATGCGGTCCATGGTGGCCAGCGTGGCTTCCCGGTCGTAGTTGAACAGGGGCACAGCCCGCAGCCGCCGGCTGGCCTCGAAGTGCCAGAGGTCTCCTCCGAGCAGGATCGGCCCCGTCTCCGCCAGATCCACGAACAGTACCTGATGGCCCGGGGTGTGACCGGGCGCGGCAATCAACACCACCCGGCCATCGCCAAACACATCGTGTCGGCCGTCGAGCACCTGCCTTGGAGCGTCCCGCAACGCCGCATACAGGTCGGGATCGAAGAAATAACGGGTGGGATCGGCGCCGAAGGCAGCTTCGGCCTCGGCGCGCTGGATCAGCTGGGTGACTCCGGCAAAGGCGGCCGCGGCACCGACGTGGTCGCTGTGATAGTGGGAGAAAGCGATCCAGTCCACGTCGTCGGGCTGCAGCCCCAATGCGGCCATCTGATCCGGGAGCGTCCGATCAAGGCGCTGCGAAAGACCGCCATTGTCCTCCACCCACCCGTCCACCCGCGCCAGTTCCGACGGCAGACCGCCCTCCCACAGCAGCCGGCCGCGGGGATGCTCGATCAGGTAGCAGGGCACGGCCAGCTCGCGGACGTCCGTGTCGGTGCTGGCGAGCCCGAAGAGGTGCACGCTCGTGAGCCGGATGCGCCCGCAATCGAACACCAGCAGCCGCAGTTCCTCTGCTTCGGCGTCCTCGACGTGGCTTTCCCGCCCACCCTCGAAGACGGCGCAGCCGGTCATCAGCCCAAGGAGAAGGAAGCCCGCCGTCAACCGCGAGCGGCGCCCCTTCATGCGCCGTCGAGCTCGGCGTAAAGCACGTCCGGCAGGCGCTTGCGCAGGTCGCGCAGATCCTTGATGGAGGTCAGATCCTTACCGATTTCATGTCGCACCCGCTGCCTCACCGCGGCCGGCAGGGCGTCCCGCAGCAGGCCGAGGAAGCGCGGCGGAGCGCACAGCACCAGACGGCCGAAGGCGTCCTCGTTCAAAGCTGCCTGCAGGCGCTGGGCAATCTCGCGGGCGAAGGCCTCGAGCTCATGGTCGCGGGCGGAATGGTTCTCATTGACACCATGGGCCCCGCCGCCGCGGCCGCGATCATGACCGGGCGCGTCCGTCACCAGATCCTGCTCGCGCAGCCGGGACTCCGGGTGCAACCAGGTGTCGATCTCGATCAGGCCACCGCGTGCGCCTTCAGCACGGAACAGCCGCCCCCGGGATCCATCCGCCACCAACACCCAGATCACCACCATGACTCTTTCTCCTGCGGACCTGCGGAACTGCCACGATAACGCCGCGCAGTGCCGACGGCCAACCCCGGACAGGGTCAGGCCGTCCCACCCGATGCCTGCTGCCGCAGTCCGCCGGCCTGGCCTCCCTTCAGGGCGGGCCGGTCCCGATAGAGATAGTCCCGGGTCAGCGGCACCGCGTCCTGATCGGTGGCAAGCTGGAAGTGAAACACCTCGAGCTCACCATTCAGGAACGCCGTCTCAGAGGCCGCCAGGTAGAATTCCCACAGTCGGCAGAAACGCTCGCCCTTGCTGCGCAGGAAGGTTTCCCGATGGGACTGAAAACGCTCCTGCCAGTGACGCAGGGTATGGGCGTAGTGCAGGCGCCAGACCTCGAAGTCGCAGAGCACCAGACCGCTGCGCTCCAGGGGTCCGAGCACCTCCGACGCGCTGGGGATGTAGCCGCCGGGGAAAATGTGGCGGTCGATCCAGGGATTCGTAGCCAGAATCGGCGGCCCCGGCCGGCCGATGGTGTGCAGCAGCGCCACCCCGGCAGGCGCCAGCTGCGCCCGCACCCGCTCGAAGAACAGATCGAAGGCACGCAGGCCCACGTGCTCGAACATGCCGACGCTGACAACCCGGTCGTAGCTGCCCGTATGCTCCCGGTAATCCTCGAGCCGGAACTCGACACGCCCGTCGAGGCCCCGCTTCTTCGCCTCCGCACAAGCCACCCGATGCTGTTCCCGGGACAGCGTCAATCCGGTGACGTCAACGTTAAAATGCTCTGCCAGGAACATCGCGAGGCTGCCCCAGCCGCAGCCGATATCGAGCACGCGCTGGCCGGGTTCGAGCAGGAGCTTGCGGCCGATCAGCTCCGCCTTGGATGCCTGGGCCGCTTCGAGCGACACCTCAGGCGTCTGGAAGTAGGCGCAGGAATAATGCATCTCACGGTCGAGGAAGGCCCGGAACAGGGGCTCGTCGAGATCATAGTGAACAGCCACGTTGCGACGGGAACGGACCACATCGTTGCTGAGCTTCAGCAGCGACTTCAACCGCCGCTGCCAGAACGGCGTGACCGGTCCGGGCGCGTTCATGCGCAGCATGTACAGCAGCCCCGCAAGGTCCGGCGTGTCCCACTCGCCGTCCACGTAGGACTCTCCGAGTTCGAGCTCCGGATGCCTGAAAATGCGGCGTAGAACGCCTCTCCTGTTGAGGATCATGGTGGCCTCTGGCGCCCCCGATCCATAAATGTTCTTTTCGCCGGCGGCATCAACCAGGGTCAGGCACCCCTTGCTGATGAACCGGCGCAACAGTGCGTCGATCATGTCAGTACTGCCCGAAAGCCTCCGCGTCCCTCACCTGTGCGCAATTAAAGCGCCGCATGGCGCAGGGCGCAAATCCTCCTGCAGATCATTCGGGCCAGAGCGCCGCCCTCGCCTGCTTGGGATCGAGCAGACGCTTTGAGCGGTGACGGGTCACCTCTTCGGCCGTGAAACGCTCGAAATCCCCTTCGAGCTGTGGGTAGTAGGTCTCCATCATCCAGTTCAGCACCTCTGCCAGACTGGCGTCGGAGAGGGGTGCCTGGGAAGAGCCCGGGACCTGGACCAGGTAGGCCCGGCCGGCATCAAAACCGATCATGTAGGCCATATCCTCGCGCAGATCCGGCACTTCAGGTGGATTGCCACTGCCATCTTCGATGTGGCAACCGCCGCAGTGCAGCAGGTAGTCGTAGCGGGGGTTGGCGACCGATGACAGCGCGAGTCCCGCCGCCAGCAGCGGGACGAGCGCACATCGCAACGGTCGCTTCAGCCAATCCATTCGCAATCCAGCCATGCCGCCAACCTCAACCCAGGACGGTGGAATCCGCACGCCCGATCACCAGACCCAACGTGCAGTGATAGGCGTGGCTCTGGGCGCCGAAACACCACAGGATGGTGTTGGCCTTGGACGGGAAGTACACGGGCTTCTCGCCCTCCGAGCGGCTGCAGCGACAGCGGCCACAGGAGCTCTTGCCGCAGCAGTCGTTATAGGAAATCAGATAGTCGCGTCCGTCCGCGGGATTGTGGCAGGTCCCGACCCACGCCACCGTGGCCACTTCAGACCCCGGCGGACAGGTGGTGGCAGTGCCACCGCAGCAGCCGCAGATGGAGCCGCTGAAGGCACAATAGCGCCAGTACTCACAGCTGTTGGGGTCGCCCATCTCGTCGACCACCGAAGCGGCGTGGGCTTCACGGTACACCGGCAGCATGGGAAACGCCCCGAGCCCGGCCATGAAAGCCCCGGCCTTGCCGATGAATGATCGACGGGAGGTGTTGCGGGCGAGCATGCGGCTGGCCCCCGCGGTCAACTTGTCCACTCCGGCAAAGACTCTGCCGAGCATGTCATCACTGCTCATGATGCTTCCTTCTCCAGACGCTCTTCCTGGAACAGATAGTCCTGGATCGAGGTGAAGCCGGTGTCCATCGACTCCACCAGGCTCTCCAGATGCTCCCGGTTGTTGACCAGCCCCTTGGAACGCAGCACGCCGTCCGGACCGACCAGTACCGCAAACGGCAGCTTGCCGACCTCGAACTTCATGCCGAGTTCCAGCGAGACGATGTAGGGATAATCCCCGAGCCCCATGTCGGCGATGTACTGCCGGTGCACTTCCAGTTCACCGCCATCACTGCCGAAGGCCAGCTCCAGTCGCCCGCGCTCGCTGCGCGCCAGCGACTTGGCGGTGGGGACCAAGGTCTTGCAGATCGGGCATGTGGGGGACACGAACAGAATGAGCTGCGCCGCCTTGCGCGCACCACCGACACTGAAGGTCTTGCCATCGATGTCGTCCAGCGCGATTTCCGGCGCCAGTTCACCCACCTTCGGGCCGGTGCTGTGCATGAGCGCGCCGGCAGGCGCGACCCGCTCGTGCAGCAGGCCGATCTGCCGGGCCAGTGCCACCACGGCAAACAGCAGTGCCAGGACCACGATCCACAGCACCACCAGACTTGCGGTCAGGATTTCAATCACGGGACTCTCTCCATTCACGCAGCACGGAAGCATTGGCCAGCAGCTGCTCGAGCATCAGCCAGGTGAGAATCAGGGCGCAGAGGCCGAGCATTCCCAGGATCAGGTCCATCGTGGCCGGTGCCCGTGGCGCCGCCGGCAGCGCCAGCAGCACCGAGCCGGCCACCAGCAACAGATTGCGACCGACCAGCCAGGGCGACAGCAGCTGCGGCGAGTCCCCGCAACCACAATCGATGTGGTGCCGCCCGCGAGCCAGATTGACCGCCATCGCGACGGCATAGGCGCCGAGCAGCACAGCGGCCAGGAGTGCGGCGGGCTGGCGCACGACGGGCACGAGCAGACCGATGGCCACCAGCGTCTCCAGCACCATCAGCGTGCGTGCTGCGGCAGGGACCGTGCCTTCCGGCAGCATGCGGTACTCGGCCAGCTGGGCTTCGAAGCGCAACCCCGCCTTCCACTTGTGCCAGGCGGCGTGCAGGAACAGCAGCGCCAGGGCCATGCCCAGCACCTGTTGCAGGACCGGATCGATCATCAGAACACCTGCACCAGGCCGCCGACCTCGGTAATGGTGCGCAGCAGCCGCCCGGTCTGGGCCTGACGCACATCCACCTCGCGATCCTCGCTGCCAACGATGAGCACCACCGGGTCGTCGTCACGGGTCAGGGCGATGTTGCGAGAAGGATTCTCGAGTTCGACGCGATAGCCGCGGCGCTTGCGCTCGCGATTGAAGGCCCACAGTTCGGTGCCCGCCTGCTTGTAGGTGTCCTGGCTGCCGTTCTTGTGCATCAGGGTCATGAAGATCCCGGTGGCCGCGTTGTAGGCGAAAGGCTGTCGCCCGCCGATGCGCCAACCGTCCTTGCTGTCCTGCTCGGTGAGGATCGACCAGGGCTCCGCGATGACGATCTCATCGTCCACCAGCCGGGCCTCGAACACCTGCCCCTCCATGGACACGAACAGCCAGCCGTCCGCCGTGGGCACCGAGTAGTCGTAGATCGCATCCTTTTCCACGTCGAAGAAGATGCGGCTGCGCAGGCGTCCGGCCTCGGCTCCACTCTCGTCGAGCTTGATGTACTGCAGCGCGCCGTCGCCACAGATCATGAAAAACCCGCGGGCATAGGGCCAAACCGTGGCGCAGCCCGGGGTGGAGATCTCACCGACGAACTGCCGGGTCTCCACATCCACCAGACTCACCGACATACCGGGGGTGATGTTCCAGACACCGACGAAGCGCTCGTCGATCAGGCCGATCATGCCGCTGTGACCGATGCCGGCCGCCTTCGGCGGAATGATCACCTCATCCACCGGCGACATGGTTTCGAGATCGTAGAAGATCACCGCATCGGTGCGGTCACCGTAATAGGTGCGGCTGTAGAAACTGCCGTAGGTGTAGACCATGCCGGCCGAGGCATGGGGCCGCAGCGCTGGCGAGAACATGGACAGGGTGAGCGTGCCGTAAGAGTGACCGGTGGCCGCATCGAGCACATGCCCCGTGTGGCCATTGCGAAGCGTGAACCAGTGGGGACCGATCTCGGTCGGTGCCGTGATCACCGCACCGCGGATCGAATCCCATTGCTGTTCTCCGACCGCCGGAAGACTCAGCAGCAGGCCCAAGACCATCGTACAAGCAGCGCGAAGCGGCATTCCCCTTCTCTCCGTTCCCGAACCCCGACTCAGTGGCGCCGCACACCGGGTGCAATCGCCACGACGGTCTTTCGCATAGCCAGATTCGTGCCGACCGGGGACCTGCGCTATGCGAATCGGGTCTGAGCCCCGCCATTACTGATGCCTGAGGGTTATGAGCCGAACCGCGGTCCACGGAGACAGGGAGGGTTGGCACCCTGGGCGGGCGCCCTCACGTCCCGAATCGGTGCACCGACAACCTCGGCGCACCGATTTGGGACTCAATCGACTTCGATGGCGGGATAGACCAGCGACTTCATCTGGCCGCGGAAGTTGAAGGTCCCCGATGGCATGAACTGGGTCATGAGAATGCAGACCAGATCCTCGGCAGGATCCACCCAGAACAGCGTACTGGCGGCGCCGCCCCAGGCGATCTCGCCGGCCGAGCCGACGGTGGCCGTGGGGCCGGGTCCGAGATTGACGGAGAATCCGAGCCCGAAGCCGTAGCCTTCGTAGGTGGTCTCACTGAAGGTCCCCATGGCCCAGCGCGTGAGATCATCATTGTTGGGCAGGTGGTTGCACGTCATGAGTTCCAGGGTCTTCGGACCGATGATGCGCGCCCCATCGAGGCTGCCCCGGCCGAGCAGCATGCGGCAGAAGCGCAGATAGTCTCCGGCCGTGGAGACCAGCCCGCCGCCACCGGAGAGGAAAGTCTTCTCCCGGCCGTAAAGGCTGTCGCCCGGATCGTCGAGCAGCTGCAGCCTGCGATCGGGCCCGCGCTGATAGTTGGCGGCAAAGCGCTCGAGTTTGTCCGCCGGCACCGAGAAGAACGTGTCGTTCATCCCCAGCGGGTCGAAAATCCGCTCCTTCAGGAAGGTATCGAGGCGCTGCCCGCTCATGACCTCCACCAGATGGCCGCAAATGTCGGTAGCGAAGGAATAGTTCCAGCGCGTACCCGGCGAAAATTCCAGCGGCAGTTTCGCCAACCGCTCGACCATGGTGCGCAGGGTGCCGCCCTCACGCTCTCCGCGCAGATCGAGCTTGCGATAAGCCCGGTCCACGTTGGAAGCCTGCATGAAGTCGTAGGTGAGTCCGGACATGTGGGTCAGCAGGTCCTTCACCGTCATGGCCCGTTCGCAGGGCGCGGTGAGGAAACTCGGCCAGTTGCCGCCCCGGAACACCCGCAGGTTGCGCCACTCGGGAATCCAGCGATGCACCGGATCGTTGAGCTGAAAGTGGCCCTCCTCGTACAGCATCATCAGCGCCACCGAGGTGATGGGCTTGCTCATGGAGTAGATCCGGAACAGCGTATCCTCGGCCATGGGCTTGCCGCGCTCGATGTCCATCATCCCCATGGGCTCGCAGTAGGCGACGGCACCCCGGCGATAGACCAGCGGCAAAAAGCCGGCGATCTTGCCCGGCTTGAGGTAGCGCTCCTCGAGATGCCTGCGGATGCGCTCGAGCTGGGCCGGCGCCATGCCGGCGGCCTTGGGGTCGATGTGCACGGATGCTCTCCTCGTCGTTGAATCCCGACCGGCAGCTTACCGGCCCCGTTCGGGGTTCGGGTATAGTTCAGCCGCTTTCACGGGGAGATCAGTCCAGCATGGCAACCAGCCAAGTCCAACCCATTCGCCCTGCGGCGACCGTCATCATCGCTCGCGATGCTGCAGACAGCAGCGGCGGCATCGAAATCTTCATGCTGCGGCGTACCAGTCGGGCAGCCTTTGCCGGAGGCATGTACGTGTTTCCGGGTGGCAAGGTGGAAAGCGACGACCACCTGCACGCCCTGGATCCCTGGCGCAGTGGTCCGACCGCAGCGCAGCAGCGGCAGGTGGCGGCACTGGGCAACGAATGGCGCGGCTACTGGATCGCGGCGATCCGCGAGACCTTCGAGGAGGCCGGCCTGCTGCTGGCCTACACTGAGGACGGTGACATGCTCGATTGGCGCGACCCGGTCACGGAAGCCCGCTTCCGCGCCCACCGGGAAGCACTCAATCGCGGCGATCTCGACCTGATCGACCTGTGCCGCGAAGAGGGCCTGCGTCTGGCCTGTGACCACATCCACTTCTTCAACCGCTGGGTGACGCCGCTGGGCCGGCCGCGGCGCTTCGACACGCGCTTCTTCATCGCCGAAGCCCCGCGGGGCCAGAAAGGCGTCCACGACACCACGGAGACCGTCCACAGTGTCTGGGTATCCCCCCAGGTGGCGCTGGCCGAGCATGCTGCCGGTGCGTTCGGCCTGATGGGGGTGACCCAGCGCCAGCTCGCTGCCCTGGAGGGCTTTGGATCGGTGGCGGAGCTGCATGAGTGGGCGGTGGGGCAGGAGAGTTTTCCGACGTATCGGCCGGTGTTGCCGAAGGGGGGATGAGGTCGGCCTCAGTCACAGCTCCCTCTCGGGGAAGATGCGTTTACGGATCTTCCCGCAGATCTCGAAGATTCTTGGATGCCAGCCTGATATTGATGCGGGCATCCTTTCTGCACATGGCCACTGCGGAATGCTGATGTCTCGCCTGCCGCTTGTCTGAGTCGGGCGCTTGCTGGAGCAGGCCTGCCTCGAAGGCACCCCGGATCTCCTGCTCGTCTCTATGAAGCTGGCTCATTTCAAAACCTCCAGACAGGTTCTGGCCGATTTAGAGCTCCCCTCTCGTTGGCGACTTCTCCGGACGCGCACCTTCCGAATTGCACCCAATCAGCATGGGGCAAGAATCGGCAAGCCACTGAGGTCTGGCTGCGTAAGAGTATGTCGGGCTTTGCCGGCAGGGGTGAGGCATTAAAAGCATCATAGCTCACTGCCAGAAAAGGGGTCTGATGAGCCGTTTTCTTCCTGTTGCTCGCGGTACGGGCTACTTGCTTCGTCCGTTCTTCGACGACTGGCTTCCGGAGGATCATATCGCACGGTTCGTGCACGAAACGGACTTTTTTATAGGCCTGCATGGGCTGCAGGCAACTCTTCATGCCACGAGGTCATGCGAAGGTCAGCAGCGAATGTTGTTGCGTGGCGATGGCATGGAACGATGGCATGGAACATCAGAAGGACGCATCGACTAAAGGCGACATGAGAGCTTTCAGCCCCTCTCGTTTGAGCATGCCTTGGACCGACCTTTGCGAACGTCATCAACCACAGCCGTTAAACCCCAGTTCGTCGAGCCTATGTAGTATTCGTGAGCTCAAGTCCGAAATACAGCTAGGCCGATGTTCTTCGTTGACTTCACAAGAACCCCTGGGTAATTTCCAGGTAACCGTGCAGTACGCCTGTGATTTTTCCTACCGATCACCGACTGCATTCGCGCCACAACAGGATTGATCTTGGAGGCCACAAATAACCGTTGGTCTCGACGATCGACTGGGGGGACAGCTCATGGAACTGGCGATCGTTACGCCAACTTTCAGAGGTGACTTGGGGCGGTGCGAACTGTTGTGCGAGAGCATCGATCGCTGGGTCGATCCGAAGTTCACCCACCACCTGCTCGTCGACAGGCGTGACCTGCCGTTGTTCGAATACCTTGAGAGCCCACGACGCAGGATCTGGACGGCCGAGTCGATGCTGCCATTATGGCTGCATCGAGTGCCGATTTTCACTCGCTGGAGAGTCACCCCTTCCACGCTACCAGTGCGCAACTGGATTCTGCAGCAGATCGTGAAGCTCTCCGTGGGCAATCACATTCCCTCAGAAAACTATATGATCGTCGACTCGGATGTTGCCTTCATCCGCCCCCTCGACCCGGACCGCTTCCTGCGAGGCGATCGACTTCGTTTGTTCCGCGAGCCGGCTGAACGGCAAAACGGAATGCACTTGCGGTGGCACCGCGCGGCCGCGAAGCTACTTGGGCTTCCCAGGCAGGGTTACCTGGACAGCCATTACGTCGGCAACCTCATCACGTGGCGACGCGATGTCCTGCTCATGCTTCATGAGCACCTCTCTCGAATCGCCGGAGGCAGCTGGCAGCGAGCGCTTTGCAATACGCTTCACTTTTCCGAATACATACTCTACGGCGCCTTCGTCGACAATGTGCTGGGCGATCAGACGCTACACTTCCGTGAGGACCAGCCCCTCTGCCACAGCCTATGGACTGACGAGCTCGCCCCTTCGGCAAAGGAGGTGCGAGAGTTTGTCAAGAAGGCGGGCAGCGACGTGATCGCGGTGCACATACAATCGGCTATCGGTCACGAAGTCGAAACCTATAGCGACGCGATCAGGGAACTCTGGTCAAAGGTCGACGACCGGTCGATTTCCGGACCGGACTCAACGAGGCCGCGAACCACTTGGCCCGCGCAGAACCCCTCAAACTGTTCGTAGCTTTGCTTACGCTGACTCGCATACCACCCGAGCCGGTACCAGCCTTGATTGATAATCCAATCAAGGCGACACCTGAGAGGGCGGAAGCATATTCGCCATATCTCCCAGACTCAGCGCTAGCCCGAAAATCTCGCCAAGAGCACAGGAATGCCTCTTTATGGTGCATACATTAAGGGCTGACAAGCACTTACAACGCACCAGAAGCAGAGGCCTAAGGCAACAGAGTGTATTTCTGATCAACTCGAATCTCACGCCCTTGGACGCCGCGAAGTCGTCGGTCGATTCGACGGCGGCCGGATCAGTTCGGATGGTGGCGGAACGCTCCTGCGGGAGACGGATGTTCGTCTCGGCTTGCTGCAGCGGCTGGACGATTGCTTCACGGATTATCGGAATCCGTTGAGCGTCGAGCACGA
>JAFIFL010000159.1 GCA_020832055.1 Gammaproteobacteria bacterium | reverse complement strand
CGAGATCGCAGCCGGCGGCGCGAAGGGCGTCAGCCGTCCCGGCCGGGTGAGGGCACTGCCGAGCCAGCGGGCGAAGGCTTCCGGCGGGGTGCCATCGAGGGTCTTCAGAAACTGTTCGCGCAGCTGGGTGCGCGCCAGGGCAATGGTCTCGGCCGCCAGGCGCCCGGGTTCCGCCGGCAGTGGTGGGTCCAGGGTCAGCGGCAGACTGTCGTGACTGGCAGCGGCCCAGGCGGCCAGCAGATCCGCGGCGGAAGGCGCCCGCAGACCCAGGGAAAGGGTCAGGCAGGGTGTCTCGGCCACACCATGATGGACCAGTCCCGGCGGGACGTAGAGGACGTCGCCGGGTTCGCAGTACAGGATCTCGTCGGCTGCGAAATCGGCAACCAGATCCAGTTCCGTATCGGTCCGGCGGTTTCGGCCGGGGCCATCGCAGGCGCGGCTGAGTTCCCAGCGCCTGCGTCCGGCGATCTGCACCAGGAACACGTCGTAGTGATCGAAGTGCGGTCCCACCGATCCGCCCGGTGCCGCGAAGCTGACCATGGCGTCGTCCAGCCGCCAGTCCGGGACGAAGCGCAGCAGCGCGAACAGCGGCTCGAAGCCCGGCAGTTCGAGGTCGACCCCGTTGACCAGCAGCGTCCAGTCGGCGTCGCCGATGGTGGCGAAGCGTTCGGCTTCGAAAGGTCCGCTCTCGCTGCGGAAGCGGTCCTCTTTGCGGTGAACGATGCGGGCATCGATGCCGGGTTCGCAGGCCAGTCCGGCCAGTTCGTCAGCGTCGAGCAGGGCTTGCAGCGCCGCGACGTCAGGGATGGCTGCCGGCAGCAGCAGGCTCCGCTGCTGCCAGTAATGATCGAGAAAGTGCCGAAGTCGCCGGGCAGCACGCCATTCCGGCTGCTCGGGGAAGGCCTGCGCCAGCAGCAGGCTCGCCGGATCGGGGGACTTCACCGTAAGCTGCTCACCGGCTGCGGTTCACGGCCCGGGCGAGTTCCACGGCGAGGCCGAGGTAGCTGTCCGGAGTCATGGCGGCCAGTCTCGTCCGCGCCGCTTCCGACAGCGGCAGCTGTTCGAGGATGCCCTGCATGGAGGCCGCGTCCATGCGCCGTCCCCGGGTCAGTTCCTTGAGCTTTTCGTAGGGCTCCGCCACACCTTCGCGACGCATCACCGTCTGAATGGCCTCGGCCAGGACCTCCCAGCTTTCGGTGAGGTCGGCGGCAAGACGGGCGGGTTCGAGGTCGAGCTTGCCGATGCCCTTGAGGGTCGCCTCCAGGGCAATGAGCACATGGGCGGCGCCGACGCCTAGGTTGCGCAGCACGGTGGAGTCGGACAGGTCCCGCTGCCAGCGGGACACGGGCAGCTTGTCGGCCAGATGCGCCAGCACGGCGTTGGCGATACCGAGATTGCCTTCCGAATTCTCGAAGTCGATGGGGTTGACCTTGTGGGGCATCACCGACGAGCCGGTCTCCGTGGCCACGGCGCGCTGGCGGAAGTAGCCCAAAGAAATGTAGCCCCAGGCATCGCGATTGAAGTCCAGCAGCACCTGATTGAATCGCATCAGTGCGTGGCAGTACTCGGCGATGCCGTCGTGGGGTTCGATCTGGGTGGTGTAGGGATTGAACTGAAGGCCGAGGCCTTCGATCACGCCCCTGGAGAGATTCGGCCAGTCGAGTTCGGGGCAGGCCGCCAGATGGGCATTGTAGTTGCCCACGGCACCGTTGAGCTTGGCCGGCAGGTTTACCGCGGCGAAGGCATCGCGGCGACCGCAGAGTCGATGGACGAAGTTCGCGAGTTCCTTGCCCATGGTGGTGGGCGATGCGACCTGCCCATGGGTGCGGGACAGCATCGGCGCATCGGCAAGCTCATGGGCGAGGCCGGTCAGCGCCGCGATCACCCGATCCATGGCCGGTAGCAGCACCTGCTCCCGCCCGGCCTTGAGCATCAGCGCATGGGCTAGGTTATTGATGTCCTCGGAGGTGCAGGCGAAGTGGACGAACTCCACGTGTTCCCGCAGCAGGGGATGCTCCGCGAGCCGCTCCTTGAGGTAGTACTCCACCGCCTTCACGTCATGGTTGGTGATGTGCTCGAAGGCCTTGATGCGCAAGGCGGCCGTCTCGTCGAACTCGTCGACGATGGATTCGAGGTGGGCGTTGGCCGTGCCATCGAGTTCCGGCAGCTCCGGCATTTCCCGCGCGCGGGTCAGGGCCTGGAACCACCGCACCTCGGCGAGGACCCGGAAGCGCAGCAGCCCGAGTTCGCTGAAGATGGGCCGGAGCGTGGCGGTCTTGCTGCCGTAGCGGCCATCGATGGGTGAGATGGCGGTCAGGGTGGACAGGTCCATTGTTGTCTCTAACACAGTTGTCTCCAACACTTTCACTGGGCGGACAGCTGTTCGGTCAGCTGGCTGGCGGCGGCCTGGACCGTGCGCCGACTGAAAACCAGACGCCAGCGGCGCCCGCCGACCTGATACCAGAGCAGGGCGGCGCGGACCCCGGCGAGCAACAGCGAACGGATGCGTTCTGCGTTGCGCTCTTCCTGCAGGGCCTGGGCGTTGCCCACCACCTGGATGCGCTGGGGCAGCTTCGAGAGGGTGTCCTGGTACGCGCTGGCCAGGGCGCTGGTGATGGTGGCGTGGCCGATGTCGAAATGCTGGAGCTGTTCCTTGACCCGCTTCATCCGGGTTTCGAGCACGTTCTGCAGGGCGGGCTGGCTGGCGAAGCGCCGTTCCACGTGGACGATGTTCAGCGCGTAGCGCAGCACCTCGGCGTGGCTGCGCTCGCGGTCGTTGCCCAGTGCATCCCGCATCAGCAGCAGACCGAGGCGAACGCCACCTAAGCCCCCGAACACTTCGGGCACCGAGTCCGGGGACTCCACGAACAGGCTCTCGATGCTGCTGCGACAGGCCTGCTCGTCCAGGCTGCGGCCGTGGGCGACGTCAGCCACCAGCGCACCAGCCTGGAACACCCCGGCCAAGGCGACGGCACGATCTTCAGCGGTATAGTTCAAGCGGCACTCCGACAGAGTCTCGCCCACAGGCGGGCAATGGGGCATGGCGGCCGCGAGCGCTGATGACGCCCCCGCCGAGGCAGACCTCACCAGCATAAAAGCACACGAATTGTCCCGGCGTAACAGCCCGCTGCGGGGTATCGAAAGTTACCAGCACGCTCCCGTCCGCCCGCAGCGACGCCCGGCAAGGCTGGTCCGCCTGACGGTAGCGGATGCGGGCGCTGCCGCGCCAGGGCAGGTCGGGAACGGCACCGACCCAGGACGGCGTCTCGCAGACCAGCCAGTCGTGATGCAGGGCCGGGTGCTCGCTGCCCTGGGCGACGATCAGGGCATTGCACGCGGGATCCTTGTCGGCCACGTACCAGGGGGCTTCGTCGGCGCCGCGAATGCCGCCGATCCCGAGCCCCTGGCGCTGGCCGAAGGTGTAGTAGGCCAGCCCCTGATGCTCGCCGAGTTCGACGCCCTCGACGCTGACGATGGGGCCCGGCCGGGCATGGATGTAGCGGGCGAGAAAATCGCTGAAGCGGCGTTCGCCGATGAAGCAGATGCCGGTGGAGTCCTTCTTGGCATGATTGTGAAAGCCGGCTTCGGCAGCGATGCGACGGACTTCCTGCTTGGGCAGCTCACCCACCGGGAACAGGGCCTTCGCCAGCTGCGCACCGGGCACCGCGTGCAGGAAATAGCTCTGATCCTTGCCGGCATCCAGGCCACGCAGGAGTTCGGTTCTGCCTGCGCGCTGACGACTGCGGACGTAATGGCCGGTGGCAATCAGGTCGGCGCCGAGCAGGGCCGCGTAGTCGAGAAAGACCTTGAACTTGATCTCCCGGTTGCAGAGCACGTCCGGATTGGGCGTGCGGCCGGCCCGATACTCGGTCAGAAACGACTCGAACACGTTGTCCCAGTACTCGGCGGCGAAGTTGGCCGTATGCAGGCGGATGCCCAGGCTGTCAGCGACGCGCTGGGCATCGGCGAGATCGTCCTTCGCCGTGCAGTACTCGGTACCGTCGTCCTCTTCCCAGTTCTTCATGAACAGGCCTTCCACCTCATAGCCCTGCTGCTGCAGCAGCAGCGCGGCCACGGACGAGTCGACGCCGCCGGACATGCCGACGATCACTCGGGTGGATGCGGTCGTTGCGGTGGACGCCATGGGTTCCGGGATTGGTGGGGCCGACGAGGCGCGGTATTGTAGCCACCCGAACCATGCCCGGCCACCTGCGTGAGGGCCGGGCTCCATGGGTGCCTGCATGACAGAATCCAACGAAACAGCACCGTTGACCCATCTCGATGCCGCCGGTCGGGCGCGCATGGTCGATGTTTCCGGCAAGGATGTCAGCCGCCGGGTGGCCCTGGCGCGGGGTTGTGTGCGCATGGCGCCGGCCACTCTGGCCCGCATTCAGGAGGGCGGCGTGGCCAAGGGTGACGTGCTGGCCGTGGCGCGGATTGCCGGCATCCAGGCCGCCAAGCGCACCGGTGAGCTGATCCCGCTGTGCCACCCGCTGCCGCTGTCGGCGGTAGAGGTGAATTTTGACCCGGACGCCGACAGCGGCTGCCTCTTCATTGAGGCCCGCTGCATCATCGACGGCCGAACCGGGGTCGAGATGGAAGCGCTCACCGCCGTCAGCGTCGCAGCGCTGACCATCTACGACATGTGCAAGGCCGTGGATCGCGGCATGTCCATCGATCAGGTGCAGCTGATGGAGAAGCATGGCGGGCGTTCGGGCAGCTGGGTGCGGGAGGCTCCATGAGCAGCCTGCGTCTGCGCTATCTGGCCAGCTTGCGGGAACAGCTCGGTACCGCCGAGGAGACCCTCGATGTGCCCCCCTCGGGAGTCGATTTCGAACAGGTACTGGAGGCGCTCGGACGCCGTCACGGTCAGGCGGCCGTGGCAGCCCTGAGGGCGGACAACGTGCGTGTGGCCTGCAATCAGGAACTGGTGGAGCGCGCGGGGCTGCGACTGATGGCTGGCGATGAACTGGCCTTCCTGCCTCCCGTGACCGGGGGTTGAGCATGCGGCTTACCGTGCGCATCCAGAGCGAGGACTTCGATGTCGGCCGGGAGCTTGCGCTGATCGAGGACGCTGGGACCGACGTCGGCGGCGTGGTGAGTTTTACCGGAAGAGTCAGGGGGGCCGCCGCAGGCTCGGACGTCACCGCGCTGGAAATCGAGCACTACCCGGGCATGACCGAGCGCAGCGTCGAAGCCGTGGCCGCACAGGCGGGTGAGCGCTGGCCGCTGGCTGCCCTGACGGTCATCCACCGGGTGGGGCGTCTCGAGCCGGGTGCGCAAATCGTGCTGGTGCTGACCGCGAGCCGGCACCGGCAGGCGGCCTTCGATGGGGCCCGCTTCGTGATGGATTACCTCAAGACCCGCGCGGTGTTCTGGAAGCGCGAGATTTACCCGGACGGTTCGTGCTGGGTCGAGTCCCGCGCGGACGATCATGCGGCCGCGTCGAGTTGGGGCGTTTCGGGTCGCTGACCGGCGCATGCAGGGTCTCGGCCCGCCAGCTTCCAGGGCTCAGGCCCGCCAGGGTCCAGGGCCCGATGCGGGTTCGCACCAGCCGCAGCACGGGGACGCCGATGGCTGCGCACATGCGCCGGACCTGTCGGTTGCGTCCCTCGTCGAGGTCAATTTCCAGCCAGCAGCATTTGCGTCCGACCCGCGGGTGGACGGTGCGGGCCGGCAGGTCGGGCGTTTCGATGCGCCGCGCCGAGAGGGCACGGGCCGGCCCGTCACGGAGTTCGATACCGCTGGTCAGCTGCTCGATGGCCGCTGCTTCGGGTACGCCTTCCACCAGCACCTGATAGGTCTTGGGGAAACCGCTGCCGGGACGACTGATGGACGCCTGCAGGGGGCCACTGTCGGTGAGCAGCAGCAGTCCCTCGGAGTCACGGTCGAGGCGCCCGACCGGGTAGACGTTGGTCATTTTCAGCAGCGATTTCAGGGTCGGGCGGTTCTCGGCGTCCGTGAATTGGGACAGCACGCCGTGGGGTTTCCAGAGCCGGATCAGGGTCGCCAAGGTTGCTCCTCGGGTGATGCAACAGGGGGCTATTCCGCAGGCAGGACCCGCGGAGAAGGGCTGACAATGCTACACTGCCAGCCGCTGCAGGACGTCGGGCCGGTGCATCGGGATTGGCGTTTGGCGCCCGGGACAGGCAGGGTGTCGCCCGGTGCGGAACGCGCGCCGGCCACAGACCGGTGAAGGAGCGGGCTTCGGTGACGAAGTCGCCCCTTCAGCAGTCAGTGGGCAGTGACGGGCCGGAGGCGGGCGGTCAGCCCGATCTTGGGCCTGCCGCCATGGGCAGCGGACTGCTCATGCCGCCGCTGTGCCCGGGCTCCGCCCCGTGCTCCGCAGAACCGTCGTCGGCAGCGGTGACTTCGACAGCCTGGCTGCCCTTGTCCCCCTGCTGGTTCTGATATTGGACGGATTGACCTGCTTTCAGGGTCTTGTAGCCGTCCATCTGGATAGAAGAGTAATGTACGAAAAGGTCTTCACCACCACCTTCGGGCAGGATGAATCCATACCCTTTGGCGTTATTGAACCACTTCACTGTTCCCGTTGGCATAGCTTTCCCTCCCCGGGTGCAAACGGCGTTACCCGGACTCGGTGCCAACAGATGTTGGACGGTCACGCGCTATAATTGAGTTGTACGCGAGCCGCGATGCACCGACAGCAGTGCGGGTTTGCCCCGGGGCTCACTCTGATTATAGTCATGGCCGCAGTCAAGCCATGATGCGTACGCTGTCGAGGCGCCGCCCATCGGGCTGCGTTTCGGTTCTGGTCTTGAAATCCTGGGCATTGGTATCATGTTAGTGGATGTAATGAGTGCAGCAGGCCGAAGCATGAATGATTTCTGTCGCCGCCTGCCGCGCGCCGCTGGTCCCGGCGATGGCTCGGATGAGGACTGGAAGGACGGCGGCGAGGGACTGGCCATTGAAAATGCCAAGCCCAAGCTCAAGCGGCCGCCGATGTACAAGGTCATCCTGCTGAATGACGATTACACTCCGATGGAGTTCGTCGTTCATGTGCTCGAACAGATTTTCGGCATGAACCGGGAGAAGGCCACCCAGATCATGCTCACGATCCACACCATGGGCAGCGCAGTCTGCGGCATCTATCCGCGTGATATCGCGGAGACCAAATCGGAGCAGGTCAACAGATACGCGCAGGAAAACAATCACCCACTCATGTCCCAAGTCGAGATGACAGACTAAGCCCCGTTTACGGGATTATGAGCAGTTCGCCTGGAGTATCGCAGTCATGCTCAGCAAGGACCTTGAAGTCACCCTCAACCTGGCGTTCAAGGAAGCCCGGAGCAAGCGGCACGAATTCATGACCGTCGAGCACCTGTTGCTGGCGTTGCTGGACAACAGCACCGCCGTACAGGTCCTGAAGGCCATCGGCTGCGACCTCGACAAGCTGCGGGCCGATCTCGAAGAGTTCATCGACACCACCACGCCGCTGATCCCTGTGGGTGATTCGTCCCGTGAGACGCAGCCGACCCTGGGCTTCCAGCGGGTGCTGCAGCGGGCGGTGTTCCATGTCCAATCGTCCGGCCGCAAGGAGGTCACCGGCGCCAACGTCCTGGTGGCCATCTTCAGCGAGTCCGAAAGTCAGGCGGTGTACTTCCTCAAGCAGCAGAACGTGGCCCGCATCGACGTGGTGAACTACATCGCCCACGGCATTTCCAAGGTGTCGGGGGCGGCGGACGGTGGTGAAGCAGCGCCGGAACAGGAAGATGCCGATGTGGCCGGGGGCGAGCAGCCCGCGCAGTCGCCGCTGGAGAGCTTTGCCACCAATCTCAATGAGCAGGCCAAGGCCGGGCGCATCGATCCCCTGGTGGGCCGCGAGCACGAGGTGGAGCGGGTCGTTCAGATCCTCACCCGGCGCCGCAAGAACAACCCGCTGCTGGTGGGGGAGTCCGGGGTCGGCAAGACCGCCATCGCCGAAGGTCTGGCCAAGAAAATCGTCGACGGTCAGGTGCCGGATGTCATCGAAGGCAGCACGGTGTTTTCCCTCGATCTCGGCTCCCTGCTGGCCGGTACCAAGTACCGCGGGGACTTCGAGAAGCGCTTCAAGGCGCTGCTGGCAGAGCTGAAAAAGACACCCAAGGCAATCCTGTTCATCGACGAGATCCACACCATCATCGGTGCAGGGGCCGCCTCCGGCGGCGTCATGGATGCCTCCAACCTGCTCAAGCCGCTTCTGACCTCCGGTGAACTGCGCTGCATGGGTTCCACCACCTATCAGGAGTACCGCGGCATCTTCGAGAAGGATCGGGCGCTGTCCCGGCGCTTCCAGAAGATCGACGTCAACGAGCCTGACGTGGAGGACACCTACAAGATCCTCAAGGGTTTGAAATCCCGCTATGAGGATCACTACGGCCTGCGTTACACGGACAAGGCCCTGCGCGCGGCGTCTGAGCTGGCGGCCCGCTACATCACCGATCGCTTCATGCCCGACAAGGCCATCGACGTCATCGACGAGGCTGGCGCCGCCCAGAAGCTGCTGCCGCCGTCACGGCGCAAGAAGCAGATCGGGCCGGCCGAGGTGGAGCAGGTGGTGGCGAAGATCGCCCGTATCCCCTCGGCCCAGGTCACCACTTCCGACAAGGAAGCCCTGAAGGACCTCGACCACAAGCTGAAGATGGTGGTGTTTGGCCAGAACGAGGCCATCGACACCCTGGCGTCCTCCATCAAGCTCGCCCGGGCCGGCCTGCGCGATCAGCAGAAGCCCATCGGCTCCTTCCTGTTCGCAGGTCCCACCGGGGTGGGCAAGACCGAGGTCTGCCGTCAGCTGGCCGGCATCATGGGTATCGAGCTTTTGCGCTTCGATATGTCGGAGTACATGGAGCGCCACACGGTCTCGCGGTTGATCGGCGCGCCGCCCGGCTACATCGGTTTCGACCAGGGCGGCCTGCTCACCGAGGCGGTCACCAAACACCCGCACTCGGTGGTGCTGCTCGATGAGATCGAGAAGGCCCATCCGGACGTCTTCAACCTGCTGCTGCAGGTGATGGACCACGGCACGCTGACGGACAACAACGGCCGCAAGGCGGACTTCCGCAATGTCATCCTGGTCATGACCACCAATGCGGGTGCCCAAGAGATGGCCCGGGCCAGCATCGGTTTCACCGAGCAGGACCATGCCCTCGACGGCATCGAGGTCATCCGCAAGCAGTTCACGCCGGAGTTCCGCAACCGCCTCGACGCGGTGATCCAGTTCAATCCGCTGGATCCCATGGTCATCAGCACGGTCGTAGACAAGTTCCTCACCGAACTGCAGGCCCAGCTCGACGACAAGCGGGTGACCATCGAAGCGGACGAAGCCGCCCGCGCGTGGCTGGCCCGTGAAGGCTACGACGAGAAGATGGGTGCCCGCCCCATGCAGCGGCTGATCCAGGAAAAGATCAAGCGGCCGCTGGCAGAGGACCTGCTGTTCGGCAAGTTGTCTGACAAGGGCGGCACGGTCCGGGTGACCGTTCGCGACGATGCGCTGCATCTGGACGTGGAAGGCCCCCCCGGAGGCGGGGCCGGCTGGCTGTGGCCTGAAGTGACCCCGGGCGGGGTGGGGCCGTCGGTGGGAAAAGCGTCGGTCAGCGTTCGGGGGAGGTGGTGCGGCCTTTGCTCAGGTCGTAGGGCGTCAGCTCCACCTTGACCCGGTCTCCGGTGAGGATGCGGATGTAGTGCTTGCGCATCTTGCCAGAGATGTGGGCGGTGACCTTGTGGCCATTGTCGAGTTCCACCCGGAACATGGTGTTCGGCAGCGTGTCTACCACGGTGCCTTCCATCTCGATCTGTTCTTCCTTCGCCATGCGGCCTCGATCTCGGAAACTTGAGGGGGTTGCGCGTGTGGAGCGCGCGCAATTCTGCCCGAAGGGCGGGGAATTGGCAAAGCACGTCGTCGGGTGGTCTTCCGGAAAGTGATTCAGCAGTGCCCTGCTGCCGGTGCGGCCGAGGCGCCAGGCGGCGTCAGGGTGCCTCGATCCAACGCTCGCCCAGGAACATCTCCAGCGGTCGATAGCTGCTCTTGTAGTTCATTTTCTGGCACTGCTTGATCCAATAGCCGAGGTAGAGGTGAGGCAGGCCGAGGTCCAGGGCGTGCTCGATCTGCCACAGCACCGCCTGTACGCCCAGGGACCGCTGCTTCAGGTCGGGATCGAAGAAGGTGTAGATGGCCGACAGGCCGTCCTGAACCCGATCCATGACCGCCACCGCGAGCAGCTTGCCCTCGCTGCGGAACTCCACGAACCGGGTGTCACTCCACTCGCAGAGCAGGAAAGAGCGGAACTGCTCCGGTGACGGGGGATACATGTCTCCGTCCTGATGCCGCGCGGTGATGTAGTGCGCGTAGAGATCGTAGTTTTCGGCCGTGAGTTCGGGCTCGGTCAGTCGCACTTCGAGATCCGCATTGCGCAGCCACACCCGCCGCTGCTGGCGGCGCGCCTTGAAGCGGGCCACCGGGATGCGGATGGGAATGCAGGCAGAGCAGCGATCGCAGTGGGGACGGTAGATGTGACGGCCGCTGCGGCGAAAACCGAGGGACGACAGGGCCGAGTACAGGGGATTGTCGATCTGTGCTGCCGGGTCCACGAACAGCGTCGTCGCCTGGCGTGCCTCGAGGTAGCTGCAGGCGTGCTTGGGCGTCGCGAAAAACTTGAGCTGGGCGAGGTTGGTCACAGTGCAAAGCCCTGCAGGACAGACGCTCTCAGTCTAGGCGAGGCTGCTGGCGGCTGCCAGCTGTGGGAGAGCGCTATTTCGCACAGCGAAATGCGCCGATCTGGAGGCGTTGAA
>JAFIFL010000158.1 GCA_020832055.1 Gammaproteobacteria bacterium | reverse complement strand
GTTGCGCCATTTTTGTGGGAAGGCCCTAATCGCGCAGCGATTGGGCCGATCTCGATGCGCTCACTCGAAGCTGATGTCGCCGCCCGCCTTGCACGTCATCCCGATCTGCCCATGACCAGTCTCACCCCATGGCGATGATGTTCGGATCCCGCTCTTTGGGGCAGGAGCTGTCATCAGTGTTCCGGACCGTGTCGGCGACCCGGAACATGGGCTCCTTGAGCATGGTCTTGAGTTCTTCGCTGGCATTGATGCGGCACAGGGCCTCGTCCATGCAGGCCAGCCACATGTCCCGCTCCTTGGGCCCGATGGCATAGGGCTTGTGAGGATCGGTGAGGCACATGGTGCCTTTGATCATCTGGTAGACCGGTGGGCCGCCCATCCAGCCGGTGAGGTAGGCGCTGAGCATGCGTGTGACCTTGCCCAAGTCCTCGCCATGCATGTTGCGCAGATCGGCGAACTCCGGCGTGTCGTCCATGGCCTCGTAGAAGGCACGGGCCAAGGCCTTGATGCCGTCGTCGCCGAGAATTTCGTAGGGGGTCTGTGCGCTCATGGTGTTCTCCCGGATTCAGGCGCACATGTTAACAGTTTGGGCTCCCTGTCCATCCCTGGCCATTTGCAGAGGATGGCGTCAGGGCCCTCAGAAGATCTTGCCGGGATTGAGGATGCCCTTGGGATCCAGCGCCTGCTTCAGGGTGCGCATGAGGGCGATCTCGTTCTCGCTGCGTGAAACCGGCAGCCAGGGCAGCTTTTCGGTGCCGATGCCGTGCTCCGCAGAGATGGACCCGCCGCGGGGCCGCAGGCAGCCGTAGATGATCTCCTCGACGGCGTGCCGGGCTTCCGGGGAGCCGTCCCCGACGCCGGTGATCAGGTGCAGGTTACCGTCGCCGAGGTGGCCGAAGACCATGTTTGTGGCCTTGGGCCAGCGGCTTTGCAGCCGTTCGTTGACCTCGTTGACGTAGGCCTCCATGTCGTCGAGCTTGAGGCTGACGTCGAAGGCCTGGATGGGCGCGTTGCGGGCGTTCTGGGCAACATCGTCGCGCATGGCCCAGATGGCATCGCGCTCGGCCTGACTCTTGGCGACGGCTGCATCGCTGATCACGCCGGCCTCGAACATTTCGGTCAGGGCAGTTTCGAAGCGCGCCTCGTCGGCGGCCTGATCAGAGCCCAAGGATTCGATCAGGACGTAGTAGGGCGCATCGGTGGTCACCGGTTTGCGGTTCTTCGCCGGAGCCGTGGTGACCAGCTCGTAGTAGTCCTTCCACATGACCTCGAAGGCGGACAGGGTGCCACCGAGGGCGGCGTCGATGCGACTGAGCAGGCTGGTCAGAGTCTGGAAATCGGGCACCGCCACGAAGGCGATGTTCTGGCTGCGCGGCAGTTGTCGCAGCCGCAGCACGACCCGGGTGACCACGCCGAGGGTGCCTTCGCTGCCGATGAAGAGCTGTTTGAGGTCATAGCCGGTGTTGTTCTTGATCATCGGATGCAGGGAGGACACTACAGTACCGTCCGCGAGCACCGCTTCGAGGCCGAGGACGTTCTCGCGCATCATGCCGTAGCGGATCACCCGGTTGCCGCCGGCATTGGTGGAGACATTGCCGCCGATGGTGGCGCTGCCCCGGGCACCGAGATCCAGCGGGAACATGAGTCCATGTTCTTCGGCCTTCTCCTGCACCACCTGCAGGGGTACACCCGCTTCGACGGTCATGGTGCGGTTGACCGGATCGATGGACTCGATGGCGTTCATCCGCTCCAGCGACAAAGCCAGGGTCTCGCCGTTGGTGACGGTGGCCCGTACCAGTCCGGTGAGACCGCCCTGAGGCACCACGGCCTGGCCATGGGCATGACAGATGCGCAGGGCGGCGGACAACTCCTCGGTGCTGGCGGGTCGCAGGACGGCCGGTGCGGAATCCTCGCCACCGTTGCCCATCCACGCCGGCCGGGTGGCGATTTCCACATCCGTCAGCAGGCCCTTGGGACCGAGTTGCCCGCTCAATTCGGCGATCACGCTCTCGACGGCGTTCATGACCTCTCCTCCTCCATATTCCTCCATGCCGCAGCAGGGATCATCATGCGCGAATCGGGTCAGGGCTGTCATGGCGCTCGTTCGGGGGCTGCCGGCCGCGGTCGGCGAGCAGAAATGTCACTGGAAGAAATCCAGAGCGGGACGCTCCTGCTCGGTAGGCTGCTCCTCGATGGTGCAGATGAAATCTTCGTCCACTGGACCCACCAGATCCTCAAGCCAAGCCCAGTCATCGACGATCATCGAGCCACCTCCCCACCTGCCGGCCCGAAGGGCTTCAGCTTCAACAGGATCGCCGGCAGCAGGGTCAGGTTGGCGAGCAGGGCCAGCAGCATGGCGGCGGCGGTGAGACTGCCGAAGTAGATGGTGGGATTGAAGTTCGAGAACACCAGCACGGTGAAGCCCGCGGCCACGGTGAGTGCGGTGTAGTAGATGGCGTGGCCGATGGAGGCGTGGCTGGCCGTCAGGGCCGCCTCGTAACTCTCGGCGCGCGGCAGTTCGCGCCGGAATCGATGGACGTAGTGGATGGTGCCGTCGACGCCGATGCCGACGACGATGGCGGCGATGGTGATGGTCATCATGTCCAGGGGCAGTCCGAACGCGCCCATCAGGCCGAGCACGGCCGCGGCCGCGAGGCCGTTGGGAATGATGGCAATGAGACCGAGGGTGAGGGAGCGGAACAGGACGATGAAAGTCACCAGGATGCCGCCGGCCACCCACATCAGGGTGGTGTTCTGGGATGCGAACAGCCCCTGCAGCATGTTGTTGAACAGCACCATCATGCCTGAGAGTTCGAACTCGTCCCGTTCCAGACCCACCTCTTCCACCAGGCCGCGCTCGATCCTGCGCAGGAACTCGTCCCGCTTGAGGTCCGGATCGCTGTCGATCATGCGGATGGAAATCCGCGCCTCGTTGGCTTCGGGGGAGGCATAAGGCCGCAGCAGCGCCTGCTGAAATTCCTCCGGTATGGCGCCGAGGACGATGACCAGTTCCGGCCCGCCCAGGGGCTGGCCGTCGTTGAAGTCCATGGCGATGGCGTGAAGCGTGGCCAGCGAGATGACCTTGCCGGTCTCGGGCTGAGCGTCCAGATAATCGTGGACCCGCTCGATCAGGGCGATCTTGTCGGGGGTGAACCAGTAGCGGTCGTCGCCGAGGCCGCCTTCGTCCGCCTCCTCCACGAGCGGGTCGCTGAAGGGGTCGTCGTCGAACGCATCGTCGGCACCGAAGTCCTCCGCGAACGGGTCCCCGAAGGGGTCCTCTTCGTCATCGAAGGTGAATTCCGGCTCGTCGGGAAACCGAATCAGCACGTCCAGGGGCGTCGTGCCGCCGAGATGTTCATCGACGAAGGCCATGCCCTGGTAGATCTCGGTATCCTTCTGGAAGTAGTCGATGAAACTGTTCTCGACCGTCAGCCTGGACATGCCCCAGGCCGAAAAGGCCGCCACCAGAACGCAGGCCACGATCACGGCGGTGGGCTGGCTGTTGGTGCCCCTGGCCAGCCAGGCCGTGAAGCCCACCGAGCGGGCCTGGGTCTCGCGGACGGTCGTCGCGGGCAGCAGCATCACCACAGCGGGAAACAGGATGAAGGCCACGATCAGGGCGACGCCGACACCGATGGTCATCATCCAGCCGAAGTCCACCACCGGCACGATGCCGGACGACACCAGGGAAGCGAAGGCCACCATGGTGGTCACGGCAGTGTAGAAACAAGGCCAGAAGCGGTGGCGAACCGTTTCGATGACCAGCGTCCGGACGTCGGCTGCCGGGTCGCGGTGGGCCAGCTCCCTGAAGCGCACCGTGAGGTGGATGGTCAGGGAAATGCTGATGATGATGAGCAGTGAAACGAAGTTCGATGAGATCACCGTGATGGGCCAGTTCGCCCAGCCCAGGATGCCGACCATGTAGAGCACGGTGAGGCCGCCGCAGGCCAGCGGCAGCAGCACCCAGCGCGGTCGCCGGAAGAAGAAGGTCAGCATGGCGATCACCAGCAGCAGCACGCCGATGCCGAAGGTGCGCAGATCGCCGCGGACGAAGCTCAGCATGTCGTCCGCGATCATGGTGACGCCGCCGACGAACAGGGTGTCGTCGTTGCGGAAGTCATCCACCACTGCCCTGACTTCCGCCACCAGTCGCTGCTGCCGGCTGCCGGCCGCACGGCGGAGCTGCTCCAGTTCCGCCTGCAGTTCGGCAAGACGCGTCCGCTCGCCATCGTCGAGTCCGTCGCGCTGCCTCTGGATCAGCAGCTCGTTGCGGGCGGTGATGACCCGGGTGTAGTGGGGGTTGGTCTCGAGATTGACCTGGATCGCGGTGCTGCGACCGTCGGCGCTGACCAGCAGCTCCCGATACAGGGGGCTGGTCGTCAACTCCTCACGTGCCAGTTCGAGATCCACATCCTCGGAGGTGAGCGTGCGGATGTTGTCGGCCATGTCGGCCAGTGGCGCCGGTGGGGAACGCAGCAGGGGCACGTCCACCATGCTCAGGACCGAGGCCACACCTTCCACATCCGCGAGGCGATCGCGCAGGGCGCTCACGGTGGCGATGGACTCCGGGGCGAGGAGGTCCCGGGCCGGGGTGAAGGTCACCAGCAGGAAGTCGCCGCCGCCATAGCGCTCGCTGACCTCCCGCCAGACCGCGAGGTCGGGATCCGTCTCCACGACCAGGGAGTCGGACGAGGCGTCGAGCCTGAAGTCCCGGGCGCCGATGGCGGCCACCACGGCCAGCATCAGCAGCACGGTGAGTGCCATCCAGGGCCGATCGATGACGAGCGTCGTGTAGAGCCTGGGCATGGTTCCGCCGCGCGGGGATGGCCGCGCGGGGCGGTCACATCACTGAAGTCCTCAAAGTATTGCTAAGATACCAGCGCTATGGATGTGTTCACAGCGCCCACAGGCTTCCCGCCCGCTTTCCAGGTTCAGGACGACAGACCTTGCAGGATGATCCGACCAACGCCGTGGACATCCACGTGCTGACCACCGGCGGCACCATCGACAAGATCTATTTCGACGCCCTCTCGGATTTCCAGGTCGGAGCGCCGCAGATCGAGGTGTATCTGCGGGAGGCGAATGTCAGCTTCAGCTGGTGCCTGACACCACTGATGCGCAAGGACAGCCTGGAGCTGACGGCAGAGGATCGGGCGGTGATCCTCGACGCAGTGCGCGCTTCTCAGGCCCGGCGCATACTCATCACCCACGGCACCGACACGATGCTGACCACGGCGGGCCGTATCGCGGAAGATGTCGGGGTGGTGGCCGGGAAGACCGTGGTGCTGACCGGGGCCATGTGTCCGGCGACCCAGCGTGGCTCCGATGCGGTGTTCAACATCGGCTTTGCCATCGGCGCCTTGCGTCTGCTGCCTGCGGGTGTCTATGTGGCCATGAACGGTCAGGTGTTCCCGCCGGGACAGGCGCGCAAGAATCGCGCCGCGAATCGATTCGAAGCCGTCTTGGAGTCAACCATGACAGGCATGAAGGAGGAACCAGATAATCGTGGATGATCTTGAAGCAATCAGGCTCAGGGGACCTTGGCAGCCGGCCGAGGTGCTGGCCTTTCTCGAACAGGAGCGGACGCCGCTGCGCCTCGCGCTCAATGGTCACGATGGTTTCCCGTTGTTGGCCTCGCTGTGGTTTCGCTATGCCCAAGGGGCTCTGTGGTGCGCGACGCACCAGGATTCTCTGGTTGCCCGGCGCCTGGCTCAGGACCCTAGGGCGGCTTTCGAGGTCTCGGTCAGTGAGCCGCCCTACTATGGCGTGCGGGGTCAGGCTGCAGTGGAGCGGTTGCCGAAGCAGGGGCAACAGGAACTCGAGGTCCTGCTCGAACGTTATCTGGGCGGGCACGACTCGAAACTCGCGCGGTGGCTGTTGTCCCGCGCCGATGAGGAAGTGGCCCTGCGCATCCGGCCCAAATGGCTGACATCCTGGGACTATCGGGAGCGCATGGGCGCTTGAGTCGGGTTGCCCGGCACCGACACCGACTACCCTGCACGGTGGCTTGCGGCCGCATTACCCTACACCCGAGGGGCTGCAGCAGTTATCCTGCACCCGGGTGAGGCGGTCCCGGGCTCTGCGAGTTTCTCCGACAGTCTGCCCTCGGGCAGACGGCCGCCCGGGGCCACACGATGTTGCGATCAGGGCGGGCCTTCTGGCGCGGTCCATTGCGAGTGGCTGCCGAAGTCGTGCCGCTCGGCGCTCAGATGTCATTCCGCCCTTCCCACCGCCGTCCGCTCGTTTGAGCGACTGCGCATGGAGTGTCTTGATCACATGGGTCGCCGTCTCTCACAGCTCTGTTCTGTGTTGCTGCTCGCGCTGCTGGCGGGCAGTGCGTGGGCCTATGCAAGCGACACTCGTCAGCAGCTCACTTTCCTGGCGGCGAAACAGTTCAATGAGTGTGTCGCCGGCACGGACGTGCCGCGGCTGACCGCACTTCAGGTGCGTAATCTGGTGCGGGGCAATCTCTCGGAGGGTGATCCGGGCATTGCCCGCCGCACGGTGAGGTGGCAGTTCTACGATCGCAGCAATCAGTCCACGCCGCGGGTGCTGTGGGCCATTGATACCCGCATGCATGCCCGCTTCGACGACCTTGCCGAGGCTGTGCTCGCCGAGAGTGGCGAGGAGGATCTGCCGCGCTTCGAGCGGCTCGGCGAGGTGATCTATTACCTGCAGAGCGTGACGGTGCCGGCGAACACGGTGCCGATCTACCACCCCCGCCGCTGGCGCTGGAATTCGGCCGATGCCTTCACGGAGTATCCGCTCGACCGCGAGGCGCTCGCGTCCCGCCTCAGTCAGGTTTGCGTCGAGCTGCTGGCGACTCCGGAGACCGAAGGACTCGGAACCCTGCTCGACAGTACAGCCGCAGTCACCATTGCCAACATCCGGGCACCCATTGCGGACATGCACGCCAGCTGGCAGGTGTTCTGGCGGGAAGGCGAGGCCGGCGAGTTCGGCAGCTATGGTCCGGCGGGCAACCGCTTTGGACGCGAAGCCGATTTCCCCTGCCGCTCTGAGCGTTGCCGATTGCTGGACAATGACCCCATCTATGCTGATTTCGCACTGCGCCAGCATCGTCTGGCCGTGGTGAGCAGTATGCGTGCCATGCTGATCCTGCAGCGCTTTCGGGCGCAACAGGATCCCACCCTGGCCCAGCCTTCCTGGGACGTGTCGCCCTACCGTCCGATCGGAGACGGTTGAGGAACCCCCGGAGGGAGGGAACCCATGGGACAGGACATCGATCAGACCCGCTTTGATGCCGAGGCGTTCACGGCCTTCGCCGAGCGGCTGGCCGGGGAAACCGCGACGCTCGAGACCTGGTTTGCCGAGCAGCGCTTCTCCCACCGGGCCTGGGTCGCAGGTTTCGAACTCGAGGCCTGGCTGATCGGGCCGGATGCCCTGCCGCGGGCGATGAACGATGTCTTTCTGAAGACCCTCGGCAACGATCTGGTGGTGCCGGAGCTGTCGCGCTTCAATGTGGAGATCAACGGCAGCCCGACGACCCTGCAGGGGCGCGCGTTCAGTCGCCTGGAGGATGAGTTAGGCCATACCTGGACCCAGTGCCAAGTGGTGGCAGAGGAACTCGGCGCCCAGCTGCTCATGACCGGCATCCTGCCGACGCTGGCGCCGGAACTGCTCAATCCAGGCAACATGTCGTCGTTGGCGCGTTATCAGGCGCTCAACGAACGTCTGATGGCGCTGCGCCAGGGGCAGCCCTTCGAGCTGCGTATCGAAGGTCGCGAGGACATCCATCGCACCCATCCGGACCTCATGCTGGAGGCAGCGGCCACCTCGTTCCAGATCCACCTCCAGGTCCGGGAACCGGACGCGGTGCGGCTCTACAATGCTGCCGTCGCGGTATCCGGCCCCATGGTCGCCGCCAGTGCCAATTCACCACTGCTGTTCGGTCACGATCTCTGGGAGGAGACCCGCATACCGCTGTTCGAGCAGGCGGTGGCCGCCGGCGAGGGCAGCGAGCAGCGGGTCTCGCTGGGGCGGGACTACTGCCGGCAGTCGCTGTTCGAGCTGTTTGCGGAGAACCGGGATCACTACCCGGTGCTGATCCCCGACATTCGCGATGGCGGTCTCGCGAGTCTCGATCATCTGCGCTTCCACAACGGCACGATCTGGCGCTGGAACCGGCCGCTCCTGGGCTTCGATCACGACGGGCTGCCACACTTGCGCATCGAGCACCGGGTGGTGCCTGCGGGGCCGACCATTGTTGACAGCATCGCCAATGCCGCCCTGTTCTACGGCATGCTGGCGACCCTGCTGCGACGACCTCGGGCCATCGAATCGCAGCTGTCCTTTGCGGCGGCGAAATCGAATTTCTATGCTGCCGCGCGCCACGGTCTCGATGCGCCGCTGCAGTGGCCTGGCGCGGGCCGGGACGTTCCCGCCCGCGAGCTGCTGGTCAGCGAGCTGGTGCCTGCAGCCCGTGCCGGCCTGACCTGGCTCGGCATTCCGGCTGCGGAGATCGAGCACTATCTGGCCGTGATCGCCGGACGTCTGGCGAAGGATCAGAACGGTGCCCGCTGGCAGCGGCGCTGGGTGGACCGGCACGGCCGGAACCTGGCCGGCTTGACGCTGGCCTACCTGGAGCAGCAGCAGACCGGCAAGCCGGTGCACGAGTGGCCGGTGTGAGCCAACGGAGGTGAATCTGCGATGCGACTGATCCATGCAGAGGACCTGTCCGACGAACTGCTCGAGCTGAGCGCTCGTGATCTGCACCAGCATTTCGAGGGGCCGGCCCTGATTCGGATCCCCGGGGACAGGCAGCCGGCGCTGTTTCTCTCGGTACTGCTTCACGGCAACGAGCCTGTCGGCTGGGATGCCGTACGGGAACTGCTGCGCCGCTATCGTGGTGCAGGCGAGGTGCTGCCGCGAGCCATGAGTGTGTTCATCGGCAATGTCACCGCGGCGCGGGAGGGATTGCGGCGCCTCGACGGGCAGCCGGACTACAACCGGATCTGGAAGGGCGGAGCGGGCCCGGAAGCGGAACTGGCGCGGGAACTCCTCGCCGAATTGCGGCAGGCGCCGCCGTTTCTCGCCGTGGACGTGCACAACAACACCGGCGTCAATCCCCACTACGCCTGCATCACCCGGCTCGATCCCGCCAGTCTTGCCCTGGGACGAAGGTTCTCGCGGCCCGTGGTCTATGTGCGGTCTCCCGACACGGTGCTCGCGGCGGCGCTGGCGCCCTTCACCACTGCCATCATTCTCGAAGCCGGACGGCCGGGTGAGCGGCGGGGTGTGGAGCACGTCATCGAGTATCTCGAATCCTGCCTGCAGCTCAGCGCGCTGCCGCAGGCACCGGGGCACGAGGGGCTGGATCTGTTCGAGACGGTGGCCACGGTCCGCATCCGTCCCGGCACCCGATTCGATTTCGCGCTGCAGGCGCCCACGGCTGCCACGACGCCGCAGGATCTTTGGCTGCTCGAGGAGTTCGAGCATTACAACTTCGAGGAGCTGTCGGCGGGAACCCTGTTCGGCTATGTTCCTGCTGGCGCCCCATTGCCGTTGCAGGTCACGGATGTGGCCGATCGTGAGGTGGCCGAACGCTACTTCCGCATGCATGGCAACGAACTGCGCCTGCGTCGCGATCTGGTGCCGGCCATGTTCTCGCCGGATCCGGCCATCATCCGCCAGGATGTGGTCTGCTACTTCATGGAGCGCGTGCCCCACGATCGTGCTTGATCAGTGGCCGCGAGGCGCTTATGTTCAAACTCATTCATGTGCATTATTCGCCTGAGAATCCGAGAGGCTCCTGGCGAGGGAGGACATCGTCATGACGGCGCAATACGATCTCGTGATCCGCGGGGGTACCGTGGTGGATGGCAGCGGTGCCGAGGCGGTGACCGCCGACGTGGCCATTCGCGGTGGTGTGATTGCCGACGTGGGTCGGGTGAGCGGGCAGGGCCGGCAGGAGATCGCCGCTGATGGCCTGCTGGTCACGCCTGGATTCGTCGACATCCATACCCATTACGACGGTCAGGCCACCTGGGATTCGCGGCTGGCACCCTCCTCCTGGCATGGCGTCACCACGGCGGTGATGGGCAACTGCGGCGTGGGTTTCGCGCCCTGCCGTCCGGCGGATCAGGACCGCCTTATCCGTCTGATGGAGGGCGTGGAGGACATTCCGGGTGTCGTGCTGACCGAGGGGCTGCGCTGGAACTGGGAGAGCTTCCCGGAATTTCTCGACGCCCTGGAGCAGCGCCCCCACGACATCGACTTCGCGGCCCAACTGCCCCACGGTGCCCTGCGGGTCTACGTCATGGGCGAGCGCGGCGCCAACCGGGAAGCGGCGACGGCCGAGGATATCGCCGCCATGGCGACCCTGGCCCGGCAGGCCATGGAAGCGGGCGCCCTGGGCTTCACGACTTCCCGTACCCTCAATCACCAGACCAGTGACGGCCAGCCGACCCCGACCCTGACCGCCGCCGCCGAGGAACTGCTTGGCATCAGTATGGGCCTGAAGGCGGCCAACAAGGGCGTGCTGCAGTTCGTCACCGATTTCAAGGACGGCAAGCTCGAATTTGCCATGCTGCGGCGGCTGGTGGCGGAGTCCGGACGTCCGCTGTCCGTGTCCTTGGCCCAGCCGGAAGGTTCACCGGACGGTTGGAAGAAGTTGCTGGCCTGGATCGGCGACGCGGCCGAGTCGGGCCTGCCCATGCGCGCCCAGGTGGCGGGTCGCCCAGTGGGGATCATGCTCGGCCTCGATGCCACGCTGAATCCCTTCGTGGCCCATCCGAGCTTCAAGGCACTGGCAGACCTGCCGCTGGCGGAAAAGGTGGCGCGGATGCGGGATCCCGGGCTGCGGGCAAAGCTGCTGTCGGAAGCACCGGATCCCAGTCATCCCTTCATGGAAGCGGTGCTGCAGAA
>JAFIFL010000157.1 GCA_020832055.1 Gammaproteobacteria bacterium | reverse complement strand
TCCCGGTTTCATCCAGGGCGAGTGGCTTCGCCAGGGGATGGGCGAAGCCACCTACGATCGGAGCAAGGCGTTCCTGGAGAAGACCACGCCGCTCAAGCTCACTGCCACCGCCGAAACGGTGGCCGAATCCATCCTGCAACTCATCGAAGGGGCGAGCCTGATCACCGGCGAGACGCTGATTCTCGACGGGGGGCATCACCTGCTCTGAGCCGGTTACCCGGGCCGATCGGAAGCAGGAGCGGAAGCGAAGCGTTCCAGCAGCAGCGGCAGCAGGACCAGCGTCGTCAGGAGCAGCCAGCCGATGGCTATGGTCAGCAGCATGCCGATGGACGCGGTGCCCTGGTGCGGACTCAGACTCAGGGCGGCGAACGTTCCGGCCGTGGTGAGGGAACTCAGCAGCACCGCCCGGGGTGTGCTCGATCGCATCAGACTCGTCAGCTCACCTTCGCTGCGATAGCGCTTGACGAGATGTACGCCGTTGTCGACCCCGAGCCCGAACAGCAGCGGCAGCACCAGGATATTGGCCATGTTGAAGGACATGCCCAGCCACTGGGCGCTGGCGACGGTGAACAGCGCCGCCAGCAGCAGGGGTGTGAGGACCAGCAGGGCATCGCGCAGGCTGCGCAGGGTGACCACGAGCACCAGGAAGATCAGGAGCAGGGCGGTGACCAGGGCCTGAGCGAAGGCGTCGACGACGATGCGGCCCACGCCCCATTCCGCGACAGGGCGTCCGGTGGCATGAGGTGCCACGTCGCGAACCTCCTCGATGAATCGGTTCAGCGCGTGGACTTCGGAGATGTCATCCGCCGGCAGCACCACCAGATGGTGTCTGCCGTCATGGGTGATCAGGCGCTCGCGGAGGCCGGCGGGCAGCTCGTCGAAGTCGAAGGGGGCCGCGCCTAGCGCCCGCTGCAGCCAATCCATGAGCTCCGGTAGCGTGCCGGTGGTTCCGGTTTCCAGCCGCGAAAGCAGCTCCCGCCGATCCGGCGCTTCGAGGATGGCGCCGAGGCGGTCATCGAGGTTCTGCAGCAGGGATTGCTGGGCGGGAGGCAGCCGCCCCTCTGTGAGCGCGGTTGTGATGGCAGCCCGCAGAGCCTGACTGCTGTCGAGCCTGTCGTCATCGGTGGTCGGCTGCGCCTGATCCGTCTCCTGCAGTGTCGGGCCGAGCATGGCCAGGGCATCGTCGAGCAGGAAGCGTTTGGTCTCCTGTTCTTCGGGCACCGCGTCATCCGGGGTCTGGACCAGAGCTACGCTCGGCAGGCGCCGCAGGCGCTCCGCGAGATCGTCAGCCTCTTCGGGACGGGCGAGTACGGACAGGCTGTAGTCGGTGAATTCGCCGGCTGATTTCAACTCTGCGAGGGTCACCATGGACTCGGCATCCGGGTTGCGCAGGGCCAGTACGCTGTAGTCGAAACGCATGTGACTGGCCTGCCAGGCCGCGAGCAGGGCGAACACGGCCGTCGCAGCGAACACCCATCGCGCATTCGAGGTCAGCCGCGACCCGGGTGGAGAAGCGCTGCCGGCAATCCGTCCTGCAACCGCCAGAGCCCGCGGCCGACCGAACAGGCCGAAACAGGCGGGAATGACCGTGAAGGTCAGCAGCAGCGCGATGACCATGCCGCCAGCAGAAATGGCGCCGAGTTCGGCCAGGCCGCGGTAGTCCGTGGCCAGGTAGGCCAGAAAACCGATGGACGAAGTGAGGGTGCACAGGGCGATGGCGCCGCCCACATGGTTGGCCGCGGCAGCCTCCGGAGCTGCCTGCTCGTCAGGTCTGGCGAGAGCTTCCTGGACCCGCAGGGCGTAGTGAATGGCGAAATCCACCCCGAGCCCGAAGAACATCACCAGGAAGATGATGGACAGCGTGGTGAACTGACCCACGGCCAGCATGCCCCAGCCAATGGTCCAGGCGAAGCCCATGGCCAGCATGGCAAAGGTGGCCAGGACCACCCGGCCTGAGCGGACGCCGAAGACCAGGACGGCGGCGAGCAGGATCAGTGCCAGGGTTCCGGCAAGGCCGATGCCATCCGTTGCGGCCTCCACTTCCTCGTGCGCCAGTGGCACTTCGCCGGTCAGACGTACACGCACATCGGGGGGCAGATCGGTGGATTCGATGGCCGTCCGCAGGCTGTTCATGATGGGGCCATAGGGCAGCGAGGCTTCGAAGTCGATCTCGCCGCGGACCGTAATGATGGCGTAGTGGATGCCGACCGCATCGGCACCGAGCATGCGGTCCATCCAGCGCAGGGATCCGCGGCCACCGTCCGCGACGTCGGCAGCGCTGGCACTGACATCCTCCAGCAGCGGCAGCAGCGTGGCCGGCAGCCCCGAGTCCGGATCGCGGGCGCCGATGCCGGCGCTGAGCAGGCCGAAAAGTCCGCGCAGACTCGGGTCCGCGGCCAGCCGTGCCATGGCCGGCTGGGCCATGGCAAGTTCGGTGATGACGTCGTCGAGTTCGTCGGGCGACAGGTAGTACAGCAGGCGGTCGCGGAGCAAGGGGTCGCTGGCGGGTGCGAAGACCGCGGTGATGACGTCCTCGTCTCGGCGCAGGGCTGCGGCGAGGTCCGCGGCGCTGCGATCCACAGCCTCGAAGGAGCTGCCCGAGACGACGACCAGTGCGGTATCCACCAGCATGGGAAGGGCCGCCTGAAAGGCATCGAAGTCGCGCCGCCAGTCCGTGTCCTGGCGGATCAGGTTTTCCGTGTCGGAGTCGATCCTGAACGTGGCCGCGGCGAAGATGGCGACGACGATGCTCGACGCCACCAGGATCGCCATGGCGCTGCGGGGCCGCCTGGCGCAGAGGCTTGCCAGTCGGGTCAGGCTGCGGCTGACGACATCCCCTGCCATCAACGGCGTCGGCTGCGCTGCAGATTGCCGGTGACCAGACGGTCGATCTCGGCCACTACGGCCGCGATGCCTCCGCGCTCGAGGATGGCCGCGTCCCCGGCCCGGCGCAGCAGCGGTGTCAGCCTGCCGCCCGCGGGTTCGGTACGTGCCGGTAGTACTCGATGCCGAGATCGTCGAAGTCGCTGCGGGTGCCGCAGCCGACGCGATCGATGATGAACTCGGAGCCGGCCGCGGCCGTGTGCAGATGGCCACTTTCGTGCAGACATTCGTAATCTTCCTGCCCGAGGTCCCGGGCACCGGTGAAACTCTCATCGAAACGGATGCGCGAAGCGGCTTCCCGCCACTGCGGACGCACCCGCATGGGCACGGCCTCGGCCGCGTCCCCGCTACCGTAGCCGATGGTCAGCAGTTCACTGCCGCCGAGCTCGCGATCGGATCTGGCCGCTTCTTCGAGGCCGGCGGCGAGCCAGGCCGGCAGGGCCGCAGAATAGAGATTACCCACCTCACGCATGGCCGTCGCACCGAGTTCGAGGCGGGATGCGATGGCCTCGGCGTGCAGCGGACTCTTGCGGAAGCTTCGCAGCACCTGCATGGCCAGGGGATAGACGTCGTCATCGACGCGGGCCTCGGATACCAGCGAAAACACTGAGGGGCGTCCACCGAGTTCCGCAATGACGGCCGCCGGATCGATGCCTGCCGCGCTGCAGTGCTCGGCGAGCACGGCCCGATCGACGGCATTGCCGGTGGCGAGCGCATAGAGATAGGCCATGCCGTACCCGGTCTCGGGCATGCGCTGATAGGGCCGGTGCATGAACACGGCGCCGAGGCTATCGAGATAGGCGCGGCGATCGCCGCCGCGGCGCTGGAACATGTCCTCCATGGCCATCAGCACTGCATCCACGTAGCAGGTGGTGGAGTACTTGCCATTGAAGACCGGGAAGTCCTTCAGGGGCGTGCCGATGGCGGCGTTCTGGTTGCCGAAGCGCGCGAAGGGTTTGCGGAAGTCCGGGCCACGATAGTCGGAGGCACTGCCGGAACGGTTCAGATCGATGGCAAGCAGCTTCGGCTCGGCTTCCAGCAGCATGGCCACGGCGCCGGCACCCTGGGTGGGTTCACCGCTGGTCGATCTGGCGTACTCGGCGATGTCGCCCGACACCACCAGGGCCTGCTTGCCGCGACCGTCGAAGGCGAGATAGCGCAGCGCGTTCTTGATGGCATAGATGCCACCGAGACAGGCATGTTTGAACTCCGGCACCTCACAATTGCGGGGCAGCAGGGGCCGTCCCTCTGCCGCGAGGCCCTCGTTCACCATGCCCTTGACGATGACGGCACCGGCGGAGTTGTCAGTGCTGCTTTCGGTGCCGAGGGCGAGAAACCCGATGCGACTCGGATCGAGATCGTACTGTCGGATCAACCGCATGATGGCGGTGGCCGACATGGTGTAGACGTTCTCTCCCGGGCCACGCATGCGGAAGCTGTGGCCGATCACGGTACGAATCTTGTCCCAATTCTCCCCGGTCCAATCGCACCAGGACTGCAGATTGACGCGGTAGGGCGGCAGGTAGGCCGCCATGGCGCTGATACCGATGGCTTGCGTGGTCATGAATCCGATCCCGTTGTGGATGTAGTTTTCGATTCAGTTGCCGATCACGGCCAGCCAGCAGAGAGCGGGAGCTCCTGGCAGCCAGATCATCCGCGGGTCTCGTGCAGGGGAATGCGGGTCGCTTTGCCGGCCGCCGGACCGGCGGCATCGTGAACCTGCACCAGCGGAATTTCCGGGGCCATGGGGCCGTCGAGGTCCGGGCCTTTGAGCATGACCTTCAAGGCATGCAGGGGCTTCCTGAAGGTGTCCTCCACGGCTGTGCCTTCGTAGCCGCAGTGGGCCATGCAGTTGTTGCACTTGGGGTTGCGGCCGACGCCGTAGGCGTCCCAGTCGGTGGTGTCCATGAGATCGGCAAAACTGTCGGCATAGCCCTCGTCCACCAGCAGGTAGCAGGGCCGCTGCCAGCCGAAGACGTTGTAGGTGACGCTGCTCCAGGGCGTGCACTGATAGGTCTGGTTGCCCGCCAGAAAGTCCAGGAACAGGCTCGACTGATTGAATCGCCACTTGCTGCTGCCCCGGGCCACACGATCGCGACCGAGCCTGAAGATGCTGCGGAACAGTTCCTTGGAGCGGGAGCGGGGCAGGAACACATCCTGGCGGGGGGCATGCTCGTAGCTGTAGCCGGGACTCACGGTGATGGCTTCCACCCCGAGTTCCATGGCGTAGTCGAAAAAGTCCGCCACTTCCCTGGGATCTTCGCCGTCGAACAGGGTGCAGTTGACGGTCACACGGTGACCATGGTCCAGCGCCTTGCGGATGGCTCGTACGGCAACGTCGAAGACGCCATCCCGGCAGACGGATTCATCGTGGCGCTCACGCAGGCCGTCGAGGTGCACCGAGAAAGTGAGGTAGACCGAAGGCTCGTAGTCCTCGAGTTTCTTCTCGAGCAGCAGGGCATTGGTGCACAGGTAGACGAAGCGCTTGCGTGCCACCAGACCGCGGACGATATCGGGCATCTCGCGATGAATCAGCGGCTCGCCGCCGGGAATGGAGACGACAGGTGCGCCACACTCGTCAGCGGCGGCCAGTGCCTGATCCACGGACACCCGGCGCTTCAAGATATCGTCCTCATAGTCGATCTTGCCGCAGCCGGCACAGGCCAGATTGCACTGGAACAACGGTTCGAGCATCAGCACCAGCGGGTAGCGCGACCGACCCTTGAGTTTCTGGCCGAGAATGTAGCTGCCGACGCGTAGCTGCTGGATGAAGGGCACGCTCATGTACTGTTCTCCAGGGACTGCCGTGTGTGCTCGGAGGCGGCGCAGATGCTCTCGCGACGCGGCACCGTGAACCGGAATCCGTCGCTGCGGCGCATCCTCATCGGGTCAGGTTTTCGATCCGGCTCATGTACTCGCTGCGCAGGCGCGACCACTCGATCTTGAACCAGGGTGTGAAGGACTCCGGTTCGGCGGCGAGTTCGGCGTCGAGATCCTCCGGCGCGATCCAACGCCAGGCGCTGATCTCGTTGCGGTTGACCACCGGGTCGCTGCTGGCCGCACCGATATAGACCCAGCACAGCTCCCGTTCCGCTCCAAGCTCACCGAACAGGGCGTGGTAGCTGAACTTGTAGAGGAACTGCAGATCACTGCGCATACCGAGTTCTTCTTCGAGTCGCCGATCCACGGCTTCATCCATGGTTTCGTGGCGGCGCGGATGGCTGCAGCAGCTGTTGGACCAGTAGCCCGGCCAGAGCCGCTTTCCCGGCGCCCGCTGCTGCAGCAGCAGTCGCCCCCGGCTGTCGAAAATGAACAGCGAGAACGCCCGATGCAGGATGCCTTCGCCATCGTGGCATCCGGCCTTGTCGAGGAAGCCGATGGGCTGGTCGTCAGCATCGACCAGGATCAGTTGCTCGGCCTCCGAAGAGACGATGGCATCACGTTTGGCCAACTCAGCCAATGGTCACCTCCAGGGCTTCGTAGCCCGCATTGCGCATGGCATCCTGAACATTGCGACCGACTGCGGGGTCGTCATCCGGGCACAGCGCGATCATGGAACCGCCACCGCCGCCACCGGTGAGCTTGGCGCCGATGGCGCCATGGCTGCGAGCAATGCCGATCAGTTCCTCGAGGGCCGGAGTGGACAGCTGCAGGCCGTTGAGGATTCCGTGGCAGAGATTCATCAGCTCGCCGAGGGCGCGGCTGTCGCCTTCGGTGATGGCATGCATGCCTTCGAGCGTCAGGCGGTCGATTTCGTCGAACATGCGCTGGTAGCGCTCCGGTGCGCCCTCCCAGGCCCGGCGCACGCCGGCCACGGTGCGCGCCGTCAGGCTTTCCTGGCCGGAGATGCCCACCACCATCCGCAACGGTACGGCGGCATCGAGGGGCTGAAAGCGGGGGCCGGCGTCACCGCGCTGGTAGAGCATCATCCGGCCATAGGTGGCCAGGGTGTTGTCGATGCCAGAGGGCGTGCCGTGCGCCGCCTGCTCACAAAGAAACGCCAGTCGATTGACGGCTTCGTCGTCGAGTCCGAGACGGTAGTGCTGGTCGAGCGCGCGCATGACTGCCACCGCCAGCGCCGACGAGGCCCCGAGCCCCATGGCTCGGGGCACCTTGGGAAAGACCTCGATGGTCATGCTGCGGCCGCCAAGCCCGAGATCGTCGATAATGCTGCCGAGCACGCGAGCGAAACCCTCATCGGAGGGCTTCAGGCGCTGCTCGAGGCCCCAGCGGGGAATCATCAGCCGCACGCCCTCGGGACCGTCCATCACCCGCGCTTCCACCGCCAGCGGTACCGGTGCGGCGATGGCATGGCTGCCATAGACCACCGCGTGCTCGCCGAGGAGGATGATCTTGCCGTGGGCGCAGGCTCTCGGTTCACTGGAATGGTCCGCGTCGGCGCCGTGGCCGCTGCGGGTGGCGGCGATTCCACCGCCCAGACCGCGCACCTCGCCGGTCGCTTCCTGCAGCAGTTCGTTGAGAATCTCCTGGGCCCGCCAGATCTTGATTTCACCGGACTCGATGAGCCGTTCGACCAGGGTCTCGAACAGTTCCGGCGGTGCGCCGGCGGCATTGGCCACGGTGCGGGCGTGCAGCGTCATGTGGCCCTGCTGAATGCCGTCGGTGGCCAGGGCGCGCAGGGCGGAAAAGTTCTGGCCCAGGCCCACGGCGGCCATGATGCCTGCGAGTTCCTGGGCGCTGGACACGCCGAGGATGCGATGGTTCATGGCCACGGTGGCATTGGACTGCAGCGGCCCGCCCACAGTGCCCACCTTCATGGGCAATTCGATGCGTCCCACCAGATCGCCGCGATCGTTGGCAAACCATTCCGTGAGGCTGGTGTAGCGGCCGTCCCGGGAGGCGTAGGCATGGGCGGCGGCCTCGATGGCGCGCCAGTCGTTGCCGGTGGCCAGGGCGACGGCATCGACACCGTTCATGATGCCCTTGTTGTGGGTGGTGGCCCGGTAGGGGTCCACCCGCGCGAAGTCGTTGGCGAGGATGATGCCGTCCCGCACCTGCTCGCCGGAGTAGCCCTTGCCGGCCAGATTGGCCAGCGGCACGGTCATCTCGGCTCGCGCCAGGGCCCGGTCGGTGAGGTTGGAAAGAATGCGCAGGTAGACCTGACCGCCGGTAATGCTTTCGAGCAGGGATGCCACCCCTTCGCACATGGTGTTCACGAGATTGGCGCCCATGGCGTCGCGGGTGTCGACGAGCAGATGCACCACCACCATCTCGCGGCCGTCGGTGGGTGCGGTGTGGCGATGCACCTCGATGTCGCGGGCGCCACCGCCACGGGCCAGCATCTTCGGGTGCAGGCTGTTGGCGAGGTTGATGATCTCTTCGCGATGAGCGAGCACGGCAGCGACAGCGGCTTCCGGCTCAGCCGGAGCGACGATCTGCACCTGACCGATGAGGATGGGGTCGGTAGCTTCGGCGAAGAAGCCGCCACCGAGGCGGGCCGTCTTCGCTGCCGAGGACAGCGCGGCGACGATGGAGGGTTCCTCCACCACCAGTGGGATGACGTAGTCGCGACCATTGATGAGGAAGTTCAAACCGAGGCCGAGAGGCAGCCCGAGCACGCCGATGACGTTCTCGATCATGCGATCGGCATTGCTGGGCCGCAGCGTATGTTCGCCATTGCGCAGTGCGGCGGCGTCAGCGCGGGAAATCAGTCCCCGCTCCTCGATGGCCCGCACCCGCTCCTGCACTGAAAGCCGGTAGAAGTCAGGAATGCGCGATCCGCTGTGCTTCTTCTCGCTCGATTCTGACGCCATGGGGGTCGCACTCCATTGACAGTATTGAATAGCCTTTGTCCCGCGCCGCATGCATGAATGCGGCCAGTCTCGACTCATCCTCAGCGGCGGCGATGCCGATATCGCCACCGCCGGCACCGCAGGGCTTGTAGCCCACGCCGCAGGCTGTCCCGATGTCGAGCAGGCGATCGTGCCCACCTGCGAAAATCGGCAACGACGCCGCGTCGGCCAGGGCCCTGAGCCCTGCTGCGCTCGCAGCCAGCGCCGTCACGAAACCCGCACCGTCGGCATGGTTCACGGCGTTCAGCGCAGCCCGGGTAGCGTCACCGAGCGCCGTAATGAGCGCAGCGCTGCCGGGGGCACTGCGTTCCCACTGCCGATAGCGCTCGACGAACCCTGCGGTGTGGGCAGCCTGCCCGGTCCAGACCAGGCACGTCGGTGCCGGCGGGGCGGACATGGCCGCGATCCTGGCTTGCTGAGCACTGCGACTGAACGCGAAGTGACCACCATGCCACGCAGCGGCCACGTCGAAGCCGCTGCCGGCTGTCCCCTGCAATGCGTCATGGGTACGGAAACAGGCCTCGAGTGACATGTTTTCGGAGCCCGCATGTTGCGCCAGAGCGGCGGTGAGGGCAACGCTGACTGCCGCAGAGGACCCAAGGCCGAGCTTGACGCCGGCCTGCTGAAGGGCACGTGAATCGACGTGAACGGCCATGGCGGCTGGCCTGATGCCGAGTGCACGGCAGGCGCACCAGAGGGCGAGCGCCACGGGTGTGTCCGGTCGCTGATCGTGAATGAGAAACCGGACGTCGTCGATCACCTCGGGGAGGGCGTCATCGGCCCGCAAGTGCCAGCCCGGAGCCTCTTCGAGACAAGCCTGAACCCGCCGGTTCACGGCCATGACCAGCGCCGGCTCGCCGCTGAGTACGGAATACTCGCCGCTGATCATGATCTTGCCGGGCGCCGTGGCTTTCAGACGCATGATGAACCGACGAGACGGGCAGGACCGCCGAGACCGGAGGTCAGGACGCGACTCACCCCGGGGACCGATTCCAGGGCCTCGGCCACTTCCCGGCAGGCGCCAGGCGTGCACACCGCCTTCACCTGCGGGCCGGCATCCATGGTGAAGAACACTTCGGTGCCGGCCTGCTGGAGACTTCGAATCCGCTCCAGCGTGGCCATGGTGGCCGCGTTCCAGTACAGCAGGGCAGGGCACGTGGTCTGCATCACGGCGTGCATCTTCAGGCAACTGGCTTCGCTGACCGCAGCCAGCGCTGCAAAATCCCGCTGGCTGATCGCTGTACGGGCGGCTGCAGCGTCCGCGGCGGCGGTCTCCACCCATGTGCCGTAGAAGGGGCTGGTGGCGGCCGAGTCGATCATGCCCCGGGTCGAACCTACGGCCTTCGGGCCCTCGGCGCAGATGGCTACAGCCACTTCGAGGGGCCAATGCTCGGCAGCAGCGAGACTGAGCGCAGCAACGTCCTCGCCCGCTCGGCCCGCCGGCAGTTCCGCAAAACCGCCGAACAGGGAACGGGCTGCGGAAGCAGAGGCTGCCCGGGCGATCTTCGAAGCAGCGGTGGGCGACAACTCGAGCTGCAAGGCTGCAGCAGCCGCCACCACCAGGGCGGCGAATCCCGATGCGGATGACGCCAGTCCCGCGCCGGTGGGGAAGTCGTTGCGGGTTTCGACCCGCGCCCGCAGCTGAGTGTGCGCCTGGCTGCGTAGCGCATCCAGGCAGGCCGAGATGCGCCGGGCCTGTCCGGACGCAAACGGGAGCTCCTCGCCGTTCAGAGAGATGGAGTCGGCGGCAAGCGACCCATCGAAGCGGACGCGGGTCTCCGTAACCAGGGCATCGAGGGTGATCGACACCGAGGGGACGGCTGGGACGTTCAACGTGGGGTCGGCTTTGCCCCAGTACTTGACCAGGGCAATGTTCGGGTGAGCGAGGGCGGTGGTGAACCTGCCACCGGTGGCCTGGTCAGGCTGTCGGGCTGCCCTGCGAACTGGATGACTGTGGTCGTTCAATGGCCCGTCCGTTGCCGACAAAGCGGCTCAAACCTTTCGATCCGGTCAGGGCGCAGCAGTTTAGTCCGCGCCGTGCAGCGCGAAGGATACCGCAAAGCCGCCCACGATCCTGTGGGGAGATCCTGATCGCACAGCGATTGGGCCGATCTCGTCGCGCTGCGCCGAAGCTGATGGGGCTGCCTTCGCTGCAGGTCATGCCGATCGGCGCATTTCGCTGCGCGAAATAGCGCTCTCCCACAAGTTGGCAGCGCCCCGCCTGTGGGAAGGCCCTAATCGCAAAGCGATTGGGCCGATCTCGTCGCGCTGTGCCGAAGCTGATGGGGCTGCCTTCGCTGCAGGTCATGCCGATCGGCGCATTTCGC
>JAFIFL010000156.1 GCA_020832055.1 Gammaproteobacteria bacterium | reverse complement strand
TTTCGCGCAGCGAAATGCGCCGATCTGCAGGACATCCAGCGAAGGCAGCGTCCTCGGCTCCAGCAGAGCGCTTCGAGATCGGCCCAATCGCTGTGCGGTTAGGGCTCTCCCACAGGGAGGCGCGAGAGATCAAGCCTCAAAGATCAAACGGTTCCCAGTCCGGATGCAGCAGCGCGAAAAGATTGCCGAGCATGCGATAGGTGAGGCCCCAGACTACGCGCCCTTCCACATCGTAACCGGGAAAGCGGCGCTTTTCGCCGTCCATTTCGTATTCCAGGATGGTATGCGCATGACCGAGGATCAGCGGCCGTAACGGGGCCCAGACCACCTCCGAGACCTCGTGGTTGAGCGCGAAGGGTTCCGGGTCGCCGGTCAGTTCGAACACGTAAGGGGCGATCATCAGGTCGACACGTCGACCCCGCGCCACCGCGTGGGTCTGGTCGAGACGTCCAATCAGGCCGCCATGACGGGCGAGATCGAGGCCGATCTCCTCCCGGGTCTCCCGCTGTGCCGCTTCCACCATCCGTTCACCGGGCTCCACGTGGCCGCCGGGAAACGCCATGTGGCCGGACCAGGGATCGTTGGGGCGTTCGGAACGCCGGATCAGCAGCACCTCCGTATCGTCGCCCTGGCCGCGCAGGATGGTCGCCACGGCGGCCCGCCGCGCCGCCGCGCCCCGCTCCACCCGCTCATGCTCGTAGTCGGCGAGAACCTCGCGGATGCTATCGAGGCGCAGGTCCGCCATCAGTGATGACGCTCCGTCAGCCGGCTGATGGCCTCGGTGATGGATCCCCAGGTGCCGGGCGGCAGGTCGTGACCCATCCCTTCGATTTCGAGCCACTCGGCACCGCGCAGGGCCTCGTGAGTGTCACGGCCGCCGTGCACGGGTACCAGCGGATCGGCGCTGCCGTGGATCACCAGGGCCGGAAGCGTCACCTGCTGCAGGCGCGGCCGCCGGTTGCCGTGGGCGACGATGGCCGCCATCTGCCGAGCAGTGCCCTGGGGATAGACACCTCTTTCGAATGCCAGCTTCGCGCGCTCGCGGGTGCGCGCCTCATCGAAGGGAAATCCGGGCGAACCGATCACCCGCGCCACTTCCACGCTGCGCGCGAGATAGCCCTCGATGTCAGCCGGCACAGGGGAGGTCAATGCCGCCATGGCTTCCGGGGCCGCCGGCGGCAGCGCCGGATTGCCGGTGCTGGACATGATGGAGGTCAGGGACCGCACCCGCTCGGGACTTGCCAGCGCCATGGCCTGGACGATCATGCCGCCCATGGAAGCCCCGGCGATGTGGGCCCGCTCCACGCCCAGAGCATCGAGCAGACCGAAGGCGTCCGCCGCCATGTCGTCCAGGGTGTAGGGCACTTCCGGTTTCTGACCCGACATGAGTTGCGTCACCAGCGCCCCCATGTCGGGGACGGGAGCGTCGTCGAATCGGGTCGACAGGCCCGAATCCCGGTTGTCGAAACGGATCACGTGATGTCCACGCTGGGCCAGCCCCTCGCAGAAGGCCTCGTCCCAATGGATCATCTGGGCGCCGAGCCCCATCACCAGCAGCAGCGGGCGATCCGAGGGAGAGCCGAAACTATCGTATTCGACGGTGATACCATTGGCAGCGACGCGGGGCATGGCAGGTTCCTGTGACGGATGAAAGACGACCGATTGTCGCCAGCGACGTCCGCCAGCACAACTTGGCTGGTCACTTTCGGTCGACAGGTCACGACACCACTGCTCAGGCAGCGTTCAGTATCATCCTGGGACGATGGGTCATTGCCAATCTGGAAGTCTTCACTATGTTGAAACGCCTGCTCGACCACGGGATGCGCCAATGCGCGCTCGCCATGCTCACCCTGCTCGGCGTCGCTGCTGGCGCTCATGCCAACGACGGCAGCAACGGTGGGATCACCCCGCCGGCCGAGGAACGCCGCATGCAGGTCTTCCTCGACGACCGCGAGGTGGGATCCCACACCTTCCGTTTCGATGATGCGGATGGCACCTTGCGGGTCCGTTCCGAGGCAGCCTTCCAGGTCAGAGTGGTCTTCGTCACCCTGTTCAACTACGAGCACGAGGCCAACGAGCGCTGGCGCGGCGGTTGCCTCGTGGGCCTCGAATCGAAGACGGATGAGAACGGCAAGAAGTTCGAGGTCGCCAGCAACAGCAGCGATGCCGGGCTCGAACTGACCACCCGTGACGGCAGCCACAAGGTGCAATCCGATTGCCCGTGGAGCTTCGCCTACTGGACACCGAGCCTGCGCGAACGGCAGCTGCTGGTGAATCCCCAGGACGGTGCGGCACTGGAAGTGGACTTCGAGGACCTCGGGCCGCGCTCCCTGAAAGTCGGACGCTCGGAACTGGACGTCCGCGCCTGGCAGTTGCGTGGGCGCGACGTGACCCCCGGCAAGGACGATGGCACAGAAGTGAGCATCACGATCTACTACGACAGCGAGGACCGCTGGGCCGGCCTCGACTCGGATGTCGGCAGTGGACGCACCCTGCGCTACCGTCCGGCGCCGGATGACATCGTTTATCCGCGGACCTGAAACACGAGCCCGGACGCCGACCCGCGGCTACAGGCCGCGGGCGGCCGCAATCGAAAGGCCTTCCGCCACGCTGCCGAAAGGATCGTGATCCACCACCCGCCCCGGGAAGCGTCGCTCGAGCAGGCGCGCCACCGCCGGGATCAGGGATGAACCGCCGGTGCGCACCACCACGTCCACCTGTCCCGGCGCGAGATCCGCCTGCTGCAGAATGTCATCCACCACGGCGTCGATGCGCTCGAGGATGTCTTCGATCATGGCCTCGAAGGTCCCTCGCTCCACGGTCAGGGCGATATCGAGTTCCGGCAGGTCGAGCACCGTCGACTCCCGGGTCGACAAACGGACCTTGGCAGCGGCCACTTCCTGAAACAGCTGATAACCCAGATTGCGGGTGATGAGGTCGAACAGGCGACGGAACTTCGGGCCGGCCGGTGGCGGCTGCTGCATGCAGTCCATCACCGGATGCCGGAAACGGTTCTGATTGAGGGTGTAGCCCACGGTCCAGTTCAGCAGCAGTTCCTCGTACTGCTCGAAGGGAAACCGGGTCTCGATCATCCGCTCGTCGCCCCAGCGCCGCCACAGTTCTCCCTTGCCGAGCAGCGGAAACAGCAGCTCCCGGAACAGGCGCTGATCGATGTGATCACCGCCGATGGCGGCACCTGCGGTGGCCAGGATGCGATGGTCATCGCCATCGAAGCGCAGCAGGGCCAGATCGAGGGTGCCGCCGCCGAAATCGAACACCAGCGCCGTACCCCTCGTCTCGGCGGCTGACGCACGCCAGGACAGGGCCGCCGCCACCGGCTCGGGGAAGAATCCGAAGTCGATGCCGGAGCCGAGCAGGCCGGCATGCCTGCAGGCCTCCTGCAGACGTTCCAGTGCCAGCATCTGGCGGTTGGGATCCCGCCCCTCGAAACGGACCGGATGGCCACAGCGCAGCGGCCCGGCCAGGGTACCGCTGCGCTCGATCTCCCTGCGGATGCGCAGCAGCACGGGCGTAATCAGGGCCACCAGCCGGTAGGGCTGCCCGAACACCATCAGCCGACGGGTGTGGGGATCCCCCAGCAGGCGCTTCAAGCCCCGGAACAGCCGCCCCGGCAGCCCTGGATCCTCCAGCGCCGGCCCATAAACTTTCTGGGTCATGGTCTCCGGCGCCTCGCGGCTGTTGGCGCCGGCTGCCCCGACCAGGATCGAGGACTCGCCGAGCACTTCGGGCACCAGCTCCACCGTCCGGCCGGTATTGTCATCGATGTACTGGTCGATGGCCGCCTGCCCCGTCCGGACCTGGAAGTCCCGATCCAGATAGGTGGCCGTGGGCATCACCGGGGTATCGACTTCCAGCGGAACGAAACGGGTGGTGCCGGCTTCGATGGGGCCGCCTGCCGTCGCCCCGGCGTCATGGAAAGCCGCCAGGGAGTTCGAGGTCCCGAAGTCGATACCGATGCCCTGCCGCATGTTCATCCCCTGCTGGCAGCCTCAGCTGCTTCGGCGTCGGTCTGCAGCACGCCGTCGGCTTCCAGCCGCGCGATGGCCGCTGCGTCCAGCCCCAGCCAGTCCGAGAGCACCTCGCGGTTGTGCTCGCCCCGATGGGGCGCATGGCCGCGCACGCCGCTCGTGGCCCGGGTGAAGCGATAGGGGGAGCGGAACACCTTGCGGGTGCCGCCCGCCCGATCCGACACCTCGACGACGCTCTCCCGGGCCACCAGGGTCGGCGACTCCTCGACGCCGCGCCGCGAGGGCTTCACTTCGCCGTAGGCGAGATTCATGCGGTCCATGGCCTCGAGCACCGCGGCCCGGTCGGGGAGGCCGGCCAGAAAGGCCCGCGCGGCGGCATTGCGGGCTGCGATCTTCTCTTCGAGGGTGGCGCCGGGCGGGGTCGGATCCTCGACCCCGTAGTGGGCCGTGAGCTGCTTCCAGATCCAGCGCAGATCGCCCGAAATCATCAAGGGTCCCGCGGCGGTCTCCCAAACCTCGCTGCGCTGGGCCGATTCGACCGCCTCGCCCGGAGGTTCGAGCGCCACGTGCAGATGGTCGTCGGTGGCGAGCATGGCATCGATCATGGCGACATCCACATGGTCGCCTTCGCCAGTCTGTTCGCGCCGATAGAGCGCCGCCAGCAGGCCCACCAGCCCGTGCAGGGACGCATTGGTGTCCGCCACCGACAGCGGCAACTCGGCCGCAGGCTGCCCGGTGGCCTGGGCCTGCCGTTCGATGACGCCGGACTCGGCGTGGATGATCGGTGCGTAGGCCGCCCTGTGGGACTCCGGCCCCCCCTGGCCAAAACCCGACACCGAAAGCATCACCAGCCGCGGATTGGCGGCAGACAGGACCTGCCAGCCGATGCCGAGCCGGTCCATGACACCGGGGCGGAAATTCTCCACCACCACGTCGGCACGGGCCGCCAGCTCACGCACCAGCGCAACACCGTCAGCTGTGGAGAGGTCGATACAGATGTCGCGCTTGCCCAGGTTCTGCTGATTGAAGTAGCCGGAGATGCCCGCGATCTTTCGCCCCCAGAGGCGCGTGACGTCGCCTTCGGGCGGCTCCACCTTCACCACTTCCGCCCCGAGATCGACCAGCAGCCGACTGGCAAACGGCCCGGCCAGCACCCGGGAAAAATCCAGGACCCTGATGCCCTCCAATGGATATCCCATGCTCACCTCTCCTCGCTGATTCATGACGGCGCGCGTGTGCCTGAGTTCAGAACGTCTCGCGTATGGTCAGGCCGACGAGGAAGTCGTCCACGTCCGGCCCACCGGTACGCAAGGGTACCGCGACATCGATGTGAAAGAGATTTCTGCCCGAGCCCCGATTGCTGCCGAGACGCAGCCCCACCCCCACGTTGGTCAGCCAGCCGGTGGTGTCGTCGTTGGCGTCTCCGGGAAACCAGGCCCGCCCGGCATCCACGAACACCGCCGCACCCACCAGCAGCAGCCGGAACGGATTGGCCGAGGAGAACCAGCGCTCTTCCAGGCGCAGCAGCACGCTGCGATCACCGCTCTGGAAGCGGCTCGGATAGCCTCGCAGGCCAGTGTCGCCCCCGAGCAGGAGCTGCCGGTCCTCGGTCAGATTGCGGGTGTAGACCCCTTCGAGGGAGGCGAAGAAGCCGAACTGCTCATGGTGACGGTAATGGGCTTCGATGCCCGCCCGCGCCACCAGGTTCTCGCTCGCATCCCCGGACCGGAAGGTGGCGTCCGCGTCGCCGCGCCAGGCCACGAACCACTCCGGCGTGGGCCGGTGGGCGTTGCGCACGTCAGCACGGACCATGAACCGGGATGCATCCGCTCCGAGTGCGTTGGGCGCGTAGCCGAGGGTGACCCCATAGCGCAGCCCCTGATAGATATCCTGGGGACGCAGCTGGAAATCCAGACGCAGCTTCGAATCGAAATCATCCTCGATGTACTCGTAGCGCACGAAAGGCCAGGTCCGGCGCCGGTCCTCGGCAATCGTCTCCGGCTGCAGCGGTCCGTCGGCACGATCGAAGGCGAAATCCTCGAATTCCAGCCCCAGGGTCCAGCGCCGGACCGCGTCTTCCTGGCGGCCCGTGGACGCTGCCACGAAACTGCGCACCCGGATGTGGCGCTGCTCGAAGCGGGCCACCCGTTCCCCGGCTGCAAACAGCGGCTGATCGCGCTGGTCGAACAGCAGCTCGGCGCCGTAGCTCAAGCGGTCGTCGAGACTGCGGAAAGGTTGCTTCACATCCAGCAGCAGGCGGCCACCGTCGCTGTGTTTGGCGCCCCGCACCTCCAGCGCCAGCGGGCCACCAGCCAGATAGTCATCGATGAAAAAGAAGCCCGGACCGGATCGATCCACGCCATCGGTGTAGAGCACACCGAGGCGCTCGCCGCGCCCGAACAGATTGGTCTCCTGGATGCCCACGGCCACGGCGGTATCGCCTCCGGCACGATCGAGATCGCCCGTTCCCACCAGGGACCAGACGTCACGGGTCACCACCTTGACGTCCACCGTGTCGTTGCAGCGCTGCACGGGCACCACCCGGGCATCGTACAGCCAGACCCGGTCACGCAGGATCCGCTCGGTCTCGTTCAGGGCCGTCGGATCGTAGCGCTCACCGCTTGCGAACTGCAGCTGCTCCAGCAGGGCCTGTTCTCTGGAGAGGATGTGCAAGCGGTTGGCTAGCCGGAACAGCCAGTTGTCCTCCTGCGGGTCGTCGAGATCGAAAATCTGCAGTCGCTCGGTGGAAATCTCTCCAATACGCAGCTCCCCATCGAGATCGGGCGCCGCCGTGGCCGGCAGGCGATCAAAGACCCCGTGGTCGTCCAGCGGCATTTCGGTGAGGAGCACGCACTCGGACTCCGCCCTGGCGCCCAGCGCCAGCAGCAGGATCGTGAACAGCATGGACGAAGACAGTCGGCAGCGCAGGCTGTACAAGGGTCGACTCCGGAACGACAGCGGCGGGCAGGATGGAAGTCTGACGAAGCGGACGATGGGACGCCAGCACGAGGCGCCAATCCGGGTTGGACGTCACTCGAGGGAATAGCCGCGATCGATCCGTCGCAGCACAGGGAAACACATCGCCACCACCACAGTCAGGGCGGCCAGGGCCACGGCGCTCACCACCAGCGCCGTGGCAATGTCGAAACGCTCGGCCAGGAAACTGATCGGCAGCACCCCCAGCGGCATCAATCCCCAGGTCAGCATGGTCACGCTCATGACCCGGCCGCGCATCTCCGAGGAGGCGCTGATCTGGATCAGGCTCATGATCAGGGACATGAACATGGAACTGGTGAGGCCCACCAGGGCGGCAAGCAGCACCGCCGTCGACAACTGGCCGCTGACAGCGAACAGGCCGCTGGCCAGCGCCCAGGCCAGCGCCAGACCGATCATGGCCATGCCCTTGTGACGGGTCTCACCCATCCGCGCGAGCAGCAGTGAGCCCGAGATGGCCCCGACGCCCATGGCCCCCATCAGCCAACCGAGCGCATCGGGGCCACCACCCAAGGCGTCCGCATTGAAGGCGGGCATGAGGAACTGCATGGGCATGCCGAACAGCATGGTGGCAAAAGCCGCCAGCATCAGCGCCCGCAGTTGGGGGTCGGCGGCGATGTAGCGCAGACCGTCGCCCACCTCTGCCGCAACGCCGCCACGCTCGCGGTCGCTGGGCAGGCCTTCGTGATTGAGAAACAGGGTGCTGAATGCAGCGATGCCATAGAGTGCGGCGATGATGCAGAACACGACGCCGACGCCGAACGTGGAGCCGGTATCGCCGCCAGCCATGACGGCGATCACCAGACCGGCTGCCGCCGGCCCCAGGACCCGGGACAGGTTCATGCTCGCCGCCGACAGGGCCATGGCGTTGAAAATGCCCCTTTCACCGACGATCTCGGGGATGATGGCCTGTCGTGCAGGCATCGCCAGCGCGAGCACGGAGCCGTTGAACAGGCCGAAGGCAATGAAATGCCAGAACTCGATGCTATCGGTGATGATGATCGTCGCCAGCAGCACCGTGGAGACACAGTTCGAGCCTTGGGCGAGGACCATGATCGACTTCTTCGCCACGCGATCGGCCAGCGCGCCCCCAAGCAGGGAGAACACCACCGTGGGCGCCAGGAAAGCGATCATCACCCAGGCCAGCTTCACCGCCGAGCCGGTCATGGCGTAAACCAGCCAGCCCCGGGCCACCACCGACATCTGCATGGCAAACGTGGCGCCGAGATTGGCCAGCCACAGCAACCGATAGTCGCGGATCGTCAGGGCGGCGAACATGGCGGTCGGCGAGGGCGGATCCGACGATCTGGTCTGCTTCAGGTGCTGCAATGGGCGGGCCTTCAATGACGAGCCGAACCTTATGGCACAAACCTCGCCCCGGCGCCAAATCCCCCTTCTCGCCCCACCACCTCATGAAGGCGGCCACACTGTCAGCGTCAGCGCCAGTTGACGCAGACGGGAGCCAGGGGCAGGCTGATCTCATGCCCCCTGCGAGGACGCACCATGTACGGCTTGCACAAGCCCCTTGCCAGCCTCCTCCTGCTGACCATCCTGCTCGCAGGCTGCAGCACGCCAGCCACCCCACCCCCGGTCGATGACGTCACGGACCAGCGCGTTCTGCTGGTGGGGTACAGCCCCAATGCGGAAGTGCGGCGGATGTTCGAGGACAGGCTCCACGAAGCACTGCTCGATCACGACGTCAGTGCCGTCCAGAGCCATCTCACCATCGCCGACTTCGCGGCCATCGAGCATGCCAGGATCCTGTCTGCCGCAGAGGCGAACGATGCCAGCCTCATCCTCATGGTCCGTCGCCTCGCCGTGGCAGACGACCGTTACGCTGACAGGATCCCCGAACAACCCCCGAGAGGGATGCGTGCCTATCGGACCCTGCAGGACTTTCTCGCCAGCCATGAGCAGCGCCCCCCGACCCCGCCACCGCCAGGCAGACAGGTTGTGGAGGTCTATGGCTACACCCGGGACGGAGCCGGTGCCCGCCTGATCTGGAGCGGATTCTCCTGGGTGGATTTCGACGGCAATCTCGAACGCGCCATCGGCGAGACCGCAGAACTGATCGCCAGCAACATGGCCTCAAGCCGCGACGCGGTTCGCGCCACTCTCGGAAACTGACCCGGAGGTACCCCATGACCACGCAGGATTCAGACCCGGACGGCCTGCGGCTGCCCATCAAACTGGACGCTACATCCAACGGCGAGTTCGTCCCCGTGCCACTGGACGCCGCCGGCCGCTATGCCAACCGTCTGGCACGGGAGATGACAGCCGCAGCCGCCCGCCGCAGCGGCCAGACTCGCCGCAAATTTCTGATCTCCAGCAGCGGCGCCGCCGCCACCCTGCTGGCTTTCAATGCCGCCCAGGCCGCCGCCGGCCGTACCGGCGGTTTCTTCGACCTCCCCGCCGACGCTGCCTATGACAGCCAGCTGGCCAGTGCCGCGCTCGACGGAGACGAGTTCATCTTTGACGTTCAGGGTCACTACGTGGACCCCACCGGCGCCTGGCTCGAGCAGGTACCAGAAGGCGCCCGCCCTTTCGCATCGTTGCCTGCCGCAGACGATTGCCCCGTGGAACCGGAGCGCGCCTACCTCGAGTGCCTCGGTCCGGACGCGTTTCTCAAGGACGTGTTCATGGACTCCGACACCGACCTCATGGTGCTGTCCTTCGTCCCCTCGCGCTCCGATGCCGAGCCGGTCACCATCCAGTCGGCCGATGCCGTCCGCCGCATCGTCGACGAGATGGAGGGCTCCCAGCGCCTGCTGCTGCACGGGCGGGTGAACCCGAACCAGGATGGGGATGTGGCGCAGATGGACGAGCTCGCCGAGCGCTGGGGCGTATCGGCCTGGAAGACCTACACCCAATGGGGACCGGATGGCGAAGGCTTCTGGATGGATGACGAGGATACGGGAATCCCCTTCGTGGAGAAGGCCCGCGACCTCGACGTCAAGGTCATCTGCATCCACAAAGGCCTGCCCTTCGGGCCGCGCTCCTACGAACACAGCCAGTGCCACGACATCGGTCGCATCGCCCGCCGCTATCCGGACGTGACCTTCATTGTCTACCACTCGGGTTTTGTGACGAATCACCCCGAGCGGGCCTTTGCTCCGGGAGCGGGCACGGACGGCATCGATACCCTGATTCAATCGCTGATCGACAATGACATCGGCCCGGGCAGCAACGTCTACGCGGAACTCGGCAGCACTTGGCGTTTTCTCATGCGCGATCCGGACAGCGCCGCCCACGCCATGGGCAAACTGCTGAAATACGTGGGCGAGGACAACGTGCTGTGGGGTACCGATTCCATCTGGTACGGCTCGCCCCAGGACCAGATCCAGGCCTTCCGCAGCTTTCAGATCTCGTCGGAATTGCAGGAGCGCTACGGCTATCCCGCCATCACGCCAGCGATCCGCGCCAAGGTGTTCGGCCTCAACGCCGTAAAGCCCTATCGCATCAGCGCCGAGGAACTCAAGCTTCACACCCGCAGCGACGCCATGGCCATGCGCAAGGGAGCCTACCGGGAGCGCCCCGATCCCCACTTTGCCACCTACGGCCCCAAGACCCGCCGGGAATTCTTCAACCTTCTGCGTCACGGCGACGTTTGAAACAGGAGCCAGCCGCCACCATGGACACCATCTTCGGCAAGATCATCCGGCGCGAGATACCGGCGGACATCGTCTTCGAGGACGACCACGTGCTCGCCTTCAAGGACGTGAATCCGCAGGCACCGGTGCATCTGCTGATCATTCCGAAGAACGAAGAGATCCCGACCTTGAACGATGCCGGCGAGAGTCACCAGATGCTGCTCGGCCACATGCTGCTCACCGCGAGCAAACTCGCGGCGGAGCACGGCATCGCCGAGTCGGGGTATCGACTCATCATGAACTGCAACGAGGAGGGCGGGCAGACGGTCTATCATCTGCATCTGCACCTCGTCGGCGGACGCCAGATGAAGGGATTTTGAAGGAGCTGTATTCGGCGGCGCTGACCGCCCACTCTTGTGGGAAGGCCCTAATCGCACAGCGATTGGGCCGATCTCGATGCGCTCTGCC
>JAFIFL010000155.1 GCA_020832055.1 Gammaproteobacteria bacterium | reverse complement strand
GCTGCTGCTGGTAGCCATTTCGGCGCTGGTGGATGTGCTGGTGCTGGGGTGGTGATTCAGCGACGGCGGACGACACCCACGTGGTCCGGGCGCTGCAATGCCAGCTCGCAGCGCTCGGCCAGCCCTCCATGCGATTTCAGGACATCCTCCGGGAGCATTGCGAACAGCTCGCGCGCATCATCCCTGTAGATGTAGGAACCGAAGTAGCACGTCGGCAACCAGCCGGAAACAACCGATTCGACCACCGATCCCTCGAAGCGGCCTGCCCGCTCATACTGGTTTGCGACCGCAAGCCAGAGGCGCGTGGAAAACGGATTCCTTTCAAGGCCTCTCTCGAGGATGGCAATCCGCTCCTCGAGCGGATACGCGCCAAGCTCTTCCAAGAAGCGCGCATGATCCAGGTAGTGCTCTTCCGGCCAGGGGTCCAGCCGTTCCGCCTCTTCGAATCCGTCCAGTGCGATGTGGACCAGAGCCTCGGGCACATTGCCATCATTCTGACGCCAGACTTCGGCCGCCCAGGCCGCCTGGATGTGGCCCGGCACACCATGGCCGAGCCCCAACCGTCGCAAGTGACCCGCCATGCTGAAATGAGCAGATTGCGACAACTCCAGCGGCGCGACACCCGGAAACGGCGGGCGGTCGACTAGCATCACCATCGCCACGGCGTAGCCCGCCACCCGCAGCCACATCAGACCCAGAACCAGAAACACGGCCCAGAGCCCGAGCCGCACGGTACGGGAGGCAGGCCGACGGGGGCGTGGCGATGGCGCCTCCGGAGATGAGCAAGCCCTCGAATCGCGCCCGGCCGCACTGATGCCCAACACACCACAAACGATCATGACATTGAGCAGGGTCGGGTCGTAGAGCGGAAAATTGATCATGGCATGGCCGAGGATCCAGCCCACCATCGTCAGCGCGGTGAACCCCAGCAGGGCGTCGGGCCAGTCAGCCGACCGCGCAGCTCCCTCGCGGAGCAACCGCACCCCGAGACGCCCCCAGCAGATGGCCACGACCACTGCGAAAGCCACCAGTGCCAGGAACATCGGTACGCCAGCTTCCAGCAGAAGCTGGAGCCAGTCATTGTGGACCATGTAACCGAAGGTGGTGTCCTCCGCACCTCGAAGGGCGGGGTAGAGCAGTGCGTAGCCACCCAGACCGGCCCCGATCAGCCAGTAGGCAGGCAGCAGTGCCAGTGCTGCCTGCCACAGGACCAAACGGGCGCCCGCAGCGCTGTCCACCGCTGCTCCCCCGAACGCACCGGGCGCCACGACACCGCCGTGCTGCCGAAACGTCGCCAAGTCTGGAAAAAGCCAGACCATGCTGTAGACACCGATGGGCAGCAACGTCAGCAGCACCCAGGAGCGCTGACCACTGGCCAAGGTGACCAAGACCAAACCCAGCGGCAGCATGAACATGACGGCCCGCGCTGACAACGCCTGCTGTACGAGCATGGCGATGATCGCCGTGAGAAGGCAGAGCACCAAAAGCAACAGAGCGCGTTGCGAACGACCCAGTGCCAATCGTTCAGCGACAATGGCAGCAGACGCCACCGTCAGCAGCAGCATCAGCCCCAGTCGCGTAGCGACAAGATTCGGGTCGATGCCGGTGGCCATCGGGCCCGCGGGATCGACCAACGCCTGCAGCGCCCTGCTGAACCCAACGACCGCTGCCGGAAGTAGGACCGCCGCCAACAGCCATCCCGCCACACGCCGCGTCCAGCAGTAGCGCGCAACTGGAACCAACGCCAGCGCGGCCCACCAAGCCAGACTCCAAACCTCCGTTGCCGGCTGACTGATGGCATTGAGTTGGACGACCACCAGCCAACCCGCCACCAGGGCGGCCGGCAGCAGGTAGCGGCCATGGACGAGGGCATCCTCATCCAGCAGCCTCGCGGCAGCCAACCCTCCCGCCACAAGCAGGAGCAAGCCGGCCTGCACCAGCCAAGCAATCTGGTGGGACCCCGTGAAGGTTGTCAGCAGGAGCTGGGCGCCAAGAACCAGGACGACGAGAACCGTGCCCAGCACCGGCATGCGCCATTGATCGAACCGCAGGAGAGAGGCCATGAGGAATCCTGGTGCCGGAACGCGGAATCGAACCGCGGACCTACTGATTACGAATCAGTTGCTCTACCGACTGAGCTATTCCGGCGCGAGGCGCGCGAGATTATACCCGGTCGCCCGGTGAAGCAACCCGCTGCGACGTCAAGGGAAGCTTCGGGTTACGGTCGTTCCGGCGCCATCCGTCGCCACGACGGTGTAGCGCGGCGGATTGGCCTCGACCGTCACGGTGTAGGTGAACCCGGCACCGTCAGAATCAGGCTGCCAGCCGATGGGCGTCGCGCTGGGATTGGAGGATTCATAGGTAAAGGCCGCATAGGCACCATTGCGCAGTCGGAAGTCCTCCTGGAACACGCGCATGGTCTGAATGTTGTGCACCAGCACCCCTTCACGCGCCGTCTGCAGGTAGTTTTGGTAGGCCGGAATGGCAATGGCCGCCACGATCGCGATGATGGCCACGGTGACCATCAATTCGATCAGCGAGAACCCCTTCTCTTGGCTCATCGAGCCCCCTGCGGTCAGACTCTTGGTCGGTTCCGGCCATACTACTACTGAAATGCGCCGAATAAAGTGGGCGGGGGTCACATGCTTGCGACCCCGGCCCACTATCATCGCCTTCTCTCGTTCGAAATCAGAGATCCTGTGCGCGAATGACCCTCGAAGCCGCCTCAAGCGTCCGATAAGCCGGGCGAGTGACCCTATAGACTCGGGTCGCAATCGTAGCCCCGTCGGCAAATATACCGATCTCGCCATTGTCAGCGCTCGGGGCCTCACCCACCACATACGGATCGGTACCGCCCGGTGACGTGCCGCCCTGGTTGTTGAGGCTGTCGACGATCCTTTCGGCAGTCAGTTCGGAGGTGAGCATGTTGATGAGGGACCGACCTTGAATGCTGGCCTCGGTCTGCACGCGACGCAGCTCGTTCTGAATGAAACGTGCGCCCTGCTCGTAGTGCGAGTTGACCTTGGCCATGTTCGCATTGGCGATATAGTTCTGGTAAGCCGGCAGCGCGACGGCCGCCAGGATGCCGATGATCGCAACCACGATCATCAGTTCGATGAGCGTAAAGCCCTTCTGATTCGTCTTCATTGGATGACTCCGTTTATCCCGCGGGTGAACTGTATAGGTCCGGACCCGGAGCCCCTGCTCCCGGCCTGCCCCATTCGATCTGCAAGGTGCGCGCCAAACTCCCCCATGGCGCTAACCTTCTGATTCCAAATAGAAAGCTTTCGCAACATCAAAGTGACGCTGAACGTCACCTGAAGCGCAAGAGTGCCGCAATGCGTCACCCGAAGGTCAGAAAGTGACCCTCGGCGTCAATTCCTGACCACGAGCAGACCGCCATCTGGCCGGCATCGCGAACCCTCCGGGCCCGGCACGTCAGCTTCCGACCGGGAGCGGCTCTCCATGCGACGCAAAGTGCCAGTCGCCAGGCTGCGGATGGCAAGGCCCTTTGGTCGACAACGGGGCACAGCCCTGGCTACACTCGGCTGCATGCCTGATTCCGGTGGGGACTCACCCGGCATCCAGGTCTTTCCCTTCCGCCAACGCGAGCGACCATGGCATCCGAAACCCTCCCTCTGAGCGGTCTTGCCCGGCGTCTGGTTCAAGACGGCATCCTGGCCGCCGACGCTGCGCAGAACGCTACGGAACAGGCACGCAAGGCCAAAGTTCCCTTCGTCAGCCATCTGGTGCAGCAGGGACTGGCCACCGGTCAGGCCATTGCCAGTTCGGCCTCGCAGGAATTCGGGGTGCCGCTGTTCGATCTCGACTGCATCGACCCTGACAGCATCCCCAAGGATCTGGTGGCCGACAAGCTGATCAGGGCCCACCATGCCCTGCCGCTGATCCGCCGCGGCGTCAGGCTGTTCGTGGCCGTCTCCGATCCCACCAATCTGCAGGGCCTCGACGAGATCAAGTTCCAGACCGGGGTCAACACCGAACCGGTGCTGGTGGAGGAAAACAAGCTCGCGGCCATGATCGACAAGCACCTCTCGAAACAGGAAGAGGCTGCTTTCGATGACATCGACGACTCCGACCTCGAAGACCTCGATCTCGAGGCCGTAGACGAAGACAGCAGGAAGGAAGAAGTCGACCCCGGCAAGGGCGCCGACGAGACCCCCATCGTCCGCTTCGTCAACAAGATGCTCCTCGATGCCATCAAAGGGGGCTCTTCGGACATTCACTTCGAGCCCTACGAGAAGGTGTACCGGGTCCGCTTCCGTACCGACGGCATCCTGCACGAAGTGGCCAAACCACCGCAGACCCTCGGCGTGCGGATCTCCGCGCGCCTGAAGGTCATGTCGCAGATGGACATCTCGGAACGGCGCGTCCCCCAGGACGGCCGGATCAAGATGAAGATTTCCAAGAACCGGGCCATCGACTTCCGCGTCAATACCCTGCCCACCCTGTTCGGCGAGAAGGTGGTCCTGCGGATCCTCGACCCGTCCAGCGCCAAGATGGGCATCGACGCCTTAGGCTACGAGGAAGACCAGAAGAAGCTCTACATGGACGCCCTCGATTCCCCCCAGGGCATGATCCTCGTTACCGGCCCCACCGGCTCCGGCAAGACCGTATCGCTCTACACGGGGCTCAACATCCTCAATACCACCGAGCGCAACATTGCCACCGCCGAAGACCCGGTAGAGATCAACCTCGAAGGCATCAACCAGGTCAACGTCAACGCCAAGGTCGGTCTCGACTTCGCCGCCGCGCTGCGGTCCTTCCTGCGCCAGGATCCGGACATCGTCATGGTCGGGGAGATCCGTGATCTCGAGACTGCGAACATTGCCATCAAGGCCGCCCAGACCGGGCACATGGTGCTGTCGACGCTGCACACCAACTCGGCGCCGGAAACGCTTACCCGCCTGCGCAACATGGGGGTGCCGTCGTTCAACATCGCCACATCCGTGAATTTGATCATCGCCCAGCGTCTCGCCCGGCGGCTGTGCAACCATTGCAAGCAGCGCCAGGAAGTGCCACGGGAAGCCCTGCTCGAACTCGGGTTTCTCGAGGACGAGGTGGATGGCATCGAGCTTTTCGAACCCAACCTGAAGGGCTGCGAGAAGTGCACCGCCGGATACAAGGGCCGGGTGGGGGTCTACGAGGTGGTGAAGATCACCAAGGCCCTGCAGCGCATCATCATGGAAGACGGAAATGCGATCGAGATCGCAGAAGCCGCCAGGGCTGAAGGGTTCAATGACCTGCATCGATCGGGCCTGATCAAAGCCAAGCAGGGCGTGACCAGCCTGGCCGAGGTCAACCGCGTGACCATGGGTCACTGACAGCCAATGCAAGGATCCGGGTGATGGCCACTAGCGCCGTTTTCAACTACGAGGGCACGGACCGCTCCGGCAAGAAGACCAAGGGCGAGATCAACGGCGTCAATCCCCAGGCCGTCAAGGCCGAGCTGCGCAAGCAGGGCATCAAGGCCACCAAGGTCAAGAAGAAGAGTGCCGGCTTTTCCCTGCCGGGCATGGGCGGCAAGATCAAGCCCAACGACATCGCCCTGTTCAGCCGCCAGATGGCCACCATGATGAAGGCCGGCGTACCGCTGGTGCAGTCCTTCGACATCGTTGCCGACGGCCTGGACAACGTCAAAATGCGCGAACTGGTACACCAGATCCGCGACGACGTCTCCTCGGGCAACACCTTCGCCAGCTCCATCAGCAAGCATCCGGATCACTTCGACGACCTGTACTGCAATCTGGTGGACTCCGGCGAGCAGTCCGGTGCCCTGGAAACCATGCTCGACCGCATTGCCACCTACAAGGAAAAGACCGAAGCGCTGAAGGCCAAGATCAAGAGCGCCATGACCTACCCCATCGCTGTGATCGTCATTGCCTTCATCGTTTCGGGCATTCTGCTGATCAAGGTGGTGCCGCAGTTCGAGGAGATCTTCGCCGGCTTCGGCGCCGAGCTGCCCGCCTTCACCCAGTGGGTGATCGGGCTCTCGGAGATCGCCCAGGACTACTGGTTCGTGGGGGTGCTCGGATTGGGTGCCTTCATCTGGGGCTTTGGCCAGGCCATGAAACGCTCCGAGAAGCTGCGCAACACCGTCGACCGGGCCCTGCTGAAGGCGCCAGTAGCCGGCGACCTCATCATGAAGTCCTCGGTGGCTCGCTTCGCGCGGACCCTGTCGACCACCTTTGCCGCAGGCGTGCCGCTGGTGGACGCGCTGAAGTCCGTGTCCGGCGCCACCGGCAATGTGGTGTTCCGAAATGCGGTCGACACGATCGCCACCGAAGTGGAGGGTGGCACGCAGCTCACTTTCGCCATGCGCGCCACTGGCGTCTGGCCGAACATGGTGATCCAGATGGTGTCCATCGGCGAGGAGTCCGGCGCCCTCGACGAAATGCTCGACAAGGCCGCCACCTACTTCGAGGAGGAGGTGGATGCCGCCGTGGACGGCCTCACGAGCCTGATGGAACCCATGATCATGTCCATCCTCGGCGTCCTGGTGGGCGGCCTGATCATCGCCATGTACCTGCCGATCTTCCAGCTCGGCGCCGTGGTCGGCTGATGGCGTCGAAGGCCAGCCATCGGAGCCTGACCGTTTTGACCCTCGCAGCATGACTGCATCCGCACCCGCCTGGATCGCCGGCATGCCGGTGTGGCTGTATTGGAGTGCTGCGGTCTGGCTGGGCGCCTGTGTCGGCAGTTTCCTCAATGTGGTGGCGTATCGGCTGCCGATCATGATGCAGCGGGAGGAGTCCGCCTGGGCCCGGGAAGCGCTGGAACTCGAACCGGTGAGCGAGGGTGACGCCCCCCCCTTCAATCTGGTGGTACCCCGATCCCGCTGCCCCCACTGCGGACATCAGATCCGCGCCTGGGAGAACATTCCGGTCATCGGCTGGCTGCTTTTGCGCGGGCGCTGTTCCAACTGCGAAAGCCCCATCGCCCTGCGCTACCCGGTCGTGGAATTCGCCACCGCGGCAGCCACCTGCGCCGTGCTGGCCGTCTTCGGCCCCACCTGGGCTGCGGTCTGGGCCCTGGTGTTCACCTGGGCCCTGATTGCCCTTGCGCTGATCGACATCGACACCCAATTGCTGCCGGACAGCATTGTCCTGCCCCTGCTGTGGCTGGGCCTGCTGGTCAACGTCAGCGGCATGTTCACCACCCTGTCCGAGGCGGTGACAGGTGCCGCCATCGGTTACGGCGTGCTCTGGTCTCTGTACTGGGCGTTCCGGCTGCTGACCGGTAAGGAAGGCATGGGCTACGGCGACTTCAAGCTGATGGCGGCCATGGGCGCCTGGCTGGGCTGGCAGGCCCTGCCCGGCGTCGTACTGCTGGCATCCCTGACCGGCATCGTCGCGGCCGTGGCCATGATGCTCAGCGGCAAGATGGACCGGCAGGCACCCATGCCCTTCGGTCCCTTCATCGCCGCAGCCGGCTGGCTGGCCATGCTGCTCACCGGTGCACCGCTCACCGTACTCTCGCTCTGATCGGGACCGCACCGGTACACTTCGCGACTCCCGGGCCGACAGGACATCCGAACATGCTCGTTATCGGTATCACCGGCGGCATCGGCAGCGGCAAGACGGCCGTATCCGATCGCTTCGCTGCCCGCGGCATCGTCGTGGTGGACGCGGATCTGGCCTCGCGCGTGGTGGTGGAGCCCGGGCGCCCGGCGCTGGATGCCATTCGCGAACACTTTGGCAACGAGGTCATCCATGCCGACGGCAGCCTCGACCGCGCCGCCCTGCGCAGCAAGGTCTTTGCCGATGCCTCCGAACGCCGCTGGCTGGAGCAGCTGCTGCATCCGCTCATCGGCGAAGAGATCCGGAACGGGCTGCAGGCCGCGGCGTCACCCTATGCGGTGCTGGTCTCGCCACTGCTGTTCGAGGCGGGTCAGGTGACCCTGGTGGATCGCGTGCTGGTGGTGGATGTTCCGGAGGACCTGCAAGTGGAGCGTACCGCTGCCCGCGACGGCAACAGTGCGGAGCAGGTCCGGGCCATCATGGCCGCCCAGACTGATCGCAGCACCCGGCTGGCCAAGGCCGATGACGTCATCGTCAACGATCGCGGCCTCGACGAACTCGATGCGGCTGTCGAGGCGCTGCACCAGCACTACCTGAAACTGGCGGCAGCCCGGAGCGCGTCATGAGCCCAGCCGGCAAGCCCGTCCACATCGTCAGCTGCCCCACCTGCAAGCGCTCCGTGCCCTGGGTTCCGGAGAGTCGCTATCGTCCGTTCTGCTCCGAGCGCTGCCAGCTCATCGACCTCGGCGCCTGGGCAGACGGCCGGCATGCCATTCCCGGCGATCCCCAGTGGGCCGATGACGGCGGCGACGACCCGGATTCGCGCTGAGCGCTCCTAGCTCGCAGCCAGAATCTGATCGATGCGGTCGCGATAGGTCCGGCTCATCTTCAACCGGGCGCCACACTTCAGGGTGAGAAAAAATTCGCCGTTGATGTGGGAACCCACCTTCACCACCCGATCGACGTTGACGATCGTGGAGCGGTGAATGCGGGCAAAGCGCTCCGGGTCGAGCTGTCGCTCCAGCGCCTTCATGGTGCTGCGCATGACGTGGGTCTGGCCCTGGGCGTGCACGCACATGTAGTCGCCGGCAGCATCCACCCAGTCGATGTCCGCCATGGGCACGAGAGCCACTTCGCTGCCGTCCCGGATCGTCAGGCGTGCGTGTTCCCGCGGGCGCGCCGGCGGAGTCTCATCCAACCACGCCGTGAGGTCACCGTCGCCCGCCCCTTCCATGCGCTGCAGCAGCGCCATCAGCCGGACCTTGTCCTCCGCCGCCGCGCGTTCGTCGAGCAGATGGCGGGCCCGCTCCACGGCCGCATCGAGGCGCTCACTGTCCACCGGTTTGAGCAGATAATCCACGGCGTGCAGCTCGAACGCCTCCACGGCAAAGCGGTCGTAAGCGGTGACGAAAATGACCAGCGGCATGGCATCGGCCTGAATCTGTCGGACCACCTCCATGCCGTCGATACCCGGCATGCGAACATCCAGGAACAGCAGGTCCGGCAGATGTTCGCCCACGGCCGCCAGCGCTTCCCGGCCGTTGCCGCACTCCGCCACCACGTCGATGTCCGCATGCTGCCCAAGACGCAACCGCAGGCCGCGCCGGGCCAGCGGTTCGTCATCCACGATCACCACGCTCAACCTTCGATCGCTCATCACCGTTTTACCTCCGGCCTGCCTTCGGCGTCTGTCGCGGGCATCCGGATGAACACTTTCAGCCCACCCGACGGCACCGTCTGCAGGCGCATCTCCTGACGATTGCCGTGGACCTGTTCGAGCCGGTCACGAATGTTCGCAAGCCCGACGCCCCGGCTGCCGACGCCGATCTCGAACCCGGACGGCAGCCCGGGCCCGTCATCCTCCACTTCGAGCTCCACCCAGCCATCACGTATCCGGCCGCGGATGACGATCCGCCCTCCCGTCTCACTGCGAGCCACCGCGTACTTGACGGCATTTTCCACCAGTGGCTGCAGCAGCAGCCCGGGCAGCAGCGCACGGCGGGCGGCGTCATCGATCTCGAAACTCACCTGCAGGCGATCCTCGAAACGGGCCTGCTCGATGTCCAGGTACATCTTCAGCGCCGCCACCTCCTGCTCCAGCGGCACCAGCTGGCTGGGGTCATTGTCCAGCGAGTAGCGCAGGAAGCTCGAAAGGCGGTTGACCATGAGGTCGGCCTTGCGACTGTCCTGTTCGAGAATCAAGGTGGAGATGGCGTTCAGGGTATTGAACAGAAAATGGGGATTGAGCTGGTAGCGCAGCATGCGCAGTTGGGCCTCACGGGCATTGGCCATGGCGGACAGCGCGCGATCGCGTTCGACCAGCAGCATCCGATAGTACTTGAGGCCGAAGTAGAGCCCGCTCCAGCAGAGAATGATGTAGAACGACGACAGGGTCCCGCGGAAGTACCCTGTCCAACCCTGGGCCAGCACCCTGTCCATGTCCAGCAGGGGTCCATAGAACTCGAACAGCGCGACATTCTTGCTCACCTGCCACAGCGCCGCGATCACATAGGAGCCCGCCAGGCCGCACAGCACACGCAGCCACGCCGGATGGTTCCAGACCGCCTGATAGATCTCCCGCAACCCCGCCGTCAACAGCATGCCGGTCAGCATGCCGGTCAGCACCGCGAGGTTGTAGGCCGGCTGCATCCCCCAATAGAACGCCGATGCCATCCAGGACGCTGCCCAGCCGCCCCAGCCGATCCCCTGCAGCGCCCAGAACTGGAACGACTGCTTGTGCAGGTAGTCGGGCAACCCCAACCACGCCATCCTCGACAGCAGACGCTTGTCAGGGAGGGGGATGTCAGTCATGTGTTGTGATGCCGTGCTGCTCATACGCCCATTCTAGGCCAGTCATGGCCCGGGGCGCCTCGCCCTGTCGCAGCAGAGGCTCCTCTCGGCCCGCCTTCAGGCCGGCCCGACGCGGCGCCACGTCGGGAGGATGGGCTCATGGATATCGGATCCAGCCGGCGGGTCAACATGTGTCTCAGCGTGACGCTCTCGACACCGGATCGATCACCAACCTTGGTCCGGTGTTCGCAGCCTCGAAGCGCACCCGCAGATGATCCGGAATCGGCCGCGAGCGATGATCACCGATACCGGCACAGACCCAGACCACTTCGCCGCTGTTGCGCGGCCGATCCTCATCCTCCGCGAACAGGGCGACCTCGAAGCTGATGCTCGAACGGCCGATGCGCCCGACCCGGACATGGACTGCGATCAACTCATCGAGGCGCACGGGAGCGTGGTAGTCGATCAGGTTGCGCACGGTGTGGAAGTCGACGTCGCTGTCAGCGTCCCGCGCCTCACCGTACACGATACCCGCATGCCGGAAGAACTCTCCGAGCGCGGTGTCGTAGTAGGTGAGGTAATGGGCGTTGAAGACGATCAGCTGGCCGTCGATCTCCGAATAGCGCACCCGGAACTGGCAGGCAAAGGGATAGTCCTGCGGCCCGGTCTCGGACAGGGTTCTGGCTTCAGCGACCATGGCCTGCCTCACTCCGGTGGCAGGCGCCGACAGCCATCTGACATTTTGCGCC
>JAFIFL010000154.1 GCA_020832055.1 Gammaproteobacteria bacterium | reverse complement strand
CTGAAAGGAAACTGAAAGGAAACTGAAAGGAAACTGAAAGGAAACTGAAAGGAAAACGGCAATGCTCATCATTTCCATGGTCGCGATGCTCTCGCTTCAGTCCACCGAACCGGGAGCGGGCACACTCTGGCTCGACGGCAATGCTCACGCCGTGGAGGTGACATTTTGCAGTCAGGAGAACCAGGCTGCGCAAACTGCGGGCGCGACGGGTGAGCGGGAGGATGGCAGCGAAGTGTCGGTCAGGTTGCAACGCTGGCCGGGACTGCATGCACTCTCGGTAGTCTATGACAACCAACAATGGGTTCACCGTGGCCCTGAAGACGCCGAGGATGGACCACGGATCGCGCCCTGGGCCAACGGGGAACTGAGCGCATCCGGAACGGTCGCCGTCTTCCCCCCGGTCAGGAACGACACCATGGAGGTGCGCTTCGAAGGCCGCTGTCCCTAGTCAGGGATGAATCCACGGCCGAGGTAGAGCGTGCGTGCCGTTGTGGTGTGGGTGGCGGCGGCGTTGTGTTCATGGATTTCGCGATGCACCACCTCCCGAAAGCGCTGTTGCAGCCGCTGCAGAAAAGCGCTCTTCAGGGATCCGGATGACCACAGCGCGAAGATGCCTTCCGCCTGCAGGTGGTTGCCCAGGCGCTGCAGCCCGTCGGCCTCATAGAACGTTCCATGTCCGGGCGCGAGCAGCCAGTCCGGGTTGTGGTCGATGTCCAGAAGTATGGCGTCGAAGCAGCGCCCCGGTCGGTCCTCATCGAAGCCCTGCTGGCGGGTTGCCAGGGCGAAGAAGTCGCCCTGCTTCAGCCGACAGCGGGGATCGCCAAGCAGCCTTGGGCCAAGCGGGACGCGGCCCGTCTGATGCCAGCGGAGCACTTCCGGCAGCAGCTCGATCACCAGCATCTGGTTGACATTTGCAAAGTCCAGCGCCCTGGCGGCGGTGAAGCCCAGGCCCAATCCGCCAACCAGGACATTGATGCGTGTCTGCTCGCCCAGCATCTTCAGGGCGACTTCTGCCAGTGCCTCTTCCGTAGCGGCTGCAGCGCTGGTCATCAGGACCAGTTCGTTCAGACGCATCTCGAAGACAATTCGTTTGTGCTGCATGTCCAGGCGTCGCAGCAGGCGCAGTCGGCCCAGTGACGTTGCCGTATCTTCCATGACTTCCAGCAGCATGCGTTCCTCTCGTTCTGCGCACAGGAAGCGGGGGAGAGGTGACAGCCTACGCGGCCACCACCTTATTGCGTCCGCGGCCTTTGGCAGCATACAGGGCCTGATCGGCAGTGACGTAGAAGGCCTCGATGGATTGACGCGAAGGCGTCGTCGTGGCCACCCCGAGACTGACCGTGACCTGGCTGTCGGTTTCCACCCGTTCGCGTAGACGCCTCGCCACCACCAAGCCTTCTTCCTCTTCGGTGCCAGGCAGTAAAGCGGCAAACTCCTCGCCGCCCAAGCGGCAGCAACTGGCGCTGCTGCGAAGTTCCCCTTGAAGCAGTTCGGCAACCCGGCGCAGACAGTCGTCGCCTGCCGGGTGCCCGAAGCGGTCGTTGAACGCCTTGAAATGATCGATGTCCAGCAGGATCAGGGTGATGGGCTGATCGGCTGAGTCCTCATACTGCCAATAGTGCGCCAGGAACTCATCGAAATAACGTCGGTTGGGCAGCCCGGTAAGCGGATCGCGCAGGGCGAGGGTGGTCAGCTGCTGGTTTTGTGCATTGAGCAGGCTCACCAGCAATTGATTGCGGAACTCGAGCACTTTGCTGTTGTAAATGCCGACCGACATCATGAAGGCGAAAATGCAGAACAACAGGCCGCTGTTGATGGGCGTCAGGTGCAACTGGTCATGGCGCCAGAGAATCAGCAGATAGAGGACGGCAAACAGCGTGAACACCAGCGCCGCTGTACGCGGCGTCATGAACCGCAGCATCGCCAGCGCCAGCGTACCAATGATGAATTCGACTTGACCGTAACTGCGGTGTACCGCTTCATCGACGGAGAGGAACATCCAGACGATGGCCACGGCCAGAATCAGCCACTCCCCTGACCGTGTCAGCGTGCGACGCTCACGTCTTCTGCCATGCCACAGGCAGGCGATACCGATCGAGAGGAATGTGGCGATGGCCACATGCATGGCCCTTGACGCTTCCGTGGTGGTGAACAGCGTCAAGGTGATCCACAACGTCGCAAATGCGAGAAGAAATCCGCCGACAGTCAAGGTGCGACCGGCATTCACGGACTGAAACCACAGGTCAAAGTCGATCTGGTCAGAGCGGCGGATGTCGAGAATGAAGCGCAATGGCATTTCCGGATGTTGACTGTGTGGATCGAGAAGACCGGGTCGCTGGGCAAGCCGCGTAATCTGTCACAGGAAGCGTGTCTGCACCAGACATCCACGCGTGCATGCTACGGTGGATCGCAGAGGACATTGTTGACCGCTACCGCACTGCCCGGCATCCTTCTAAGCGGGTTGGCAAACGCCCATTATTCGTCCTGTCTGCTTGATGGCTGTGGTGGCGACCGGAAGTTTGAGCGTCATGGCACACCCATCGCCTCCGCGGACGGGGACACAGGGAACAGTGAAGGAGTCACCTCATGAGCACCCAGGCCATTTGCGATTTCTATGCGAGGATCGCCGGCAGCGATGAGCTGCAGCTGCAGGTTTCCAAGCTGTCTGCGGAGGGTTTTCCCGAGGCTTTGGCATCGCTGGGGGCTGAACACGGCCATGGCTTCACCGCGGAGGAGGTCAGAGCGGTGTTGGAGCAGGGCGCCAGTGATGCACTCGATGACGCGCAACTCGAGCAGGCGGTGGGCGGCATGTCGTTCAATCTCTCCGGCGGCAGCATGGAGTTCATGCGATTGCAGGACGGGCTGAAGCTGCAGGGGTTCAGCGTGGGGATGCTGTCGATGCCCGGACGCGCCTGAGGATGCCTTTGCATTGGTCGACTACTCGGCCTGGGTGGAAGGCCGCATGGTCGTCACAGCTGATCACGAGTAACCATCGGCTCGCCCTCGCCAACGAGGAACTCGAAGCCTTTCCATGAAGAGGCCCTGTCGGTGGGCGTCCCGTTGCAGGTCGCCCCGGGAGTGGGCGATGCGCGGGTGCGGATGTCGCGCAGCCTCTGCGAAGAGGCAGTCGGGGAGTTGTTGGCCAACGCGATCGCCGCTGTCGGTTCGCGTAGGGGCGTAATGGAAGTGTCGACCCGGCTGATGAGTGCCTCGCAGGCCTCGGTTCAATTGGGCGGTCGGGTCAGGCGAGCGCTGCCCGGGCGCCTCTGGCGCTTGGCCTGGGTGCTGATCCTGCTGGCGAGCGTTGGACGCGACGCGGTCGCCGACACCGCAGTGCTCGCCGAACTCGAAAGCCGTGACTGGGGCGGAGCGCCTGGGCTGGTCTACGCCGTGAAGCGGGAGGGCGAGACGATCACCGCCACCGCCCATGGTCTGGCCAACCTGGAACTTCAGGTGGCGCTTTCGCGCGACAGTCGCATGCATGCCGGATCCGTGGCCAAGCCGTTCATGGCCTACACGATCCTGCGCCTTGCCGAACAGGGCCAGCTCAGTCTGGACGATGGCCTGTCGGATCATCTCGACGGTTTCGAGGCCGATGTCAGCGGCATCACGCTTCGGCATCTGCTGCAGCACACATCCGGGCTTCGGGATTACTGGTCGCTCTCCGCCCTGGCAGGCCGCCACAGCGGCGACCGTCACAGCCAGGCTGCAGCCCTGGCGCTGGTCCGGCGCCAGCCGGAGCTGAACTTTCCGCCGGGCAGCCAGCATCTTTACAGCAACACGGGCTATCTGCTGCTGGCGGAAATCGCCGAACGCGTGACCGGTCAGCGCTGGGACGTCTGGCTCGCCGAGCAGGTGTTCGAGCCGCTCGGGATGGCTTCCAGTCACATCGTCACGGACCCCACTGTCGTCCTGCCGGGGCTGGCTGATTCCTATCGACGTGCGGGTGACGAAGGCGCCATGCGGCACGAGTATCGACGCGAGACGCTGATGAGCGGCGTCTATGGATCCGGCAATCTCGTGACCACGGTCGACGACCTGCTGCGCTTCGCTGAACATCTCTCGACTGCGGAGTACGACGGCGCGCCGTTACTTGCGGTGATGAGCGAGCAGGGTGAACTGGCGAACGGCGGGCGTGTCTCGTACGGCCTGGGCCTTGGTCTCGGGGAACTCGAAGGCTGGCGAACCGTCCACCACGGCGGTGCCCAGGCCGGGTATCGGGCCCACCTGTTGCTGCTGCCCGAGGCCCGGCTCGCGGTGGCGGTCCTGGCCAACGGCGGTCACCTGCGCGCCGCACCGGTTGCCGAGGCATTGGCGCTGCGGGCGCTTGGCGACGCTGAGTTGCTGGATGCAGACACCGATGCCGAGCCCGAACCCGAACCGGTGCTGCGGCAAGCAGCGCCCACTGATGCCGCCGGCCTCTACCTCCTCGACAACGGCGCCGTGGTGAAGCTGCGGGTGGTGGACGGCGAACTGGCGCTGCTGCTCACCGGTACCGGTCATGCCCTGAGGTGCAGCGAACCCGACCACTGTACTCTGGCCGGAGATGTCGGTTTCGTAACTTTTCAACGCGACTCCGATGCCGCGGTCGCCGGCCTCGAACTGCGGCTGGGCGACATGCGCACGCAAGGGCAGCGCCGGGAACCGGCAGGGCTCTCCGCCCGGGAGCTGGCACGCTATGCGGGCGACTACTACAGTCCGGCCCTGGCGGCTGTGGTGACCCTCGTCGTCGATGGCGAGGGGCTGCGCCTCGAACAGCCCACCGGCGGCCGCGTCCGGCTGACGCCGCTGACTGCCGATGCCTTCCTGGAGTGGGACACGGGGGACTTCATCGTTCGCTTCGACCGCGATCGCCGTGGCCGTATTCGTGGCTTTGCGGTCTGGCTGCAGCGCGCATGGGGTGTCGAGTTCGAGCGTCTGTAGCCTGCTATGGTGTCGGTGCTGGAGAGGTCGTGGGTCGATGAAGGAAGGCAACGTGGAACTTGAAACGCAGACGTTTGCTGCCCGCGATGGCGTGCCGCTGGTGTGGCGGGAGACCGGCGATGGCCGCCCGCTGATGCTGCTGCACGGGCTGTTTTCCAGCGCTACCGTCAACTGGATCAAATACGGCCATGCCGGGACCCTGGCGGCGGCAGGTCACCGCGTGATCATGCCGGACCTGCGCGCCCACGGTGACAGCGGCAGGCCGCAGCGGTCTGACGACTATCCGCCGGACGTGCTGGTGCACGACCTCGGTGATCTCGTCAGGCATCTCGAACTCGACGACTATGATCTCGGCGGCTTCTCGCTGGGCGCGCGCACCTGTGCCAGGGCGGTCATTGCCGGCCTGCGGCCGCGGCGACTGATTCTTGGTGGCATGGGGCTGGCCGGTCTCGCCCAGTGGAGTCGCCGCAGCGCCTTTTTCCACCAGGTGATCGAGGCATTCGATACCGCTCAGCGCGGCGATGCCACTTGGATGGCGATTCAGTTCATGAAGACCATGAAAGTGGATCGGGTGGCGACCGGCCACCTTCTGAACAGTTTCACGGATACTGAACCGGCCTTGCTGGCACGGATCACCATGCCAACCCTCGTCGTCTGCGGTGAGCAGGACGAGGATAACGGCTCCGCATCGGAGCTGGTGGCGGCCCTGCCTGATGCGACCTTGAAGCACATTCCGGGCACGCACATGTCCAGTGTGACCGGGCCGCATCTGGGTCAGGCCATAGCCGACTTTCTGGCTCGATGAGTCTGAATGGACCTCCTCAGCTGGCACTACTTCGTCCAGCACGAGCACGATGGAGTCGCTGATGGCTGTGCGTCCCCGGCTGTATATCGGTAATCGCAACTACTCCTCCTGGTCCCTGCGGGCCTGGCTGGGCCTGCGTTTCATGGGCCTGGACTTCGACGTCGAGCGCCTGCCGCTGGACACACCGGAGTTCCGTGCCCGCATCCGTGACATCTCAGCCGCCGGGCGGGTGCCGGTGCTCGAGGACGGCGATTGCGTGGTGTGGGACTCCCTCGCCATCTGCGAGTACGCAGCCGAGCGGGCGACGTCCGGCAGCTGGCCGCGGAACGTTAAAGCGAGAGCTCACGCCCGCTGCGCAGTCGCCGAAATGCACTCGGGATTCGGCAGTCTCCGCGCTGCCCTGCCCATGAACATCCGTGCCCGCCGCCGGGTGACGACGGATGTGGCCGTGGAGAGGGACATCGCCCGCATGCTGGCGCTATGGAGCGAGGCGCTCGCGCTGCACGGCGGCGAAGACGGCTGGCTCTACGGCGAACGCAGCATTGCCGACGCTTTCTTTGCTCCGGTGGTGCTGCGCTTCGTGACCTATGGCGTGGCGGTGACCGATGACTGCCGACCCTGGATGGAGCGCGTCCTTGGTGATGCCGACCTCAAGGCATGGTGCGCCTTGGCCCTTACGGAAACCGAGATCGTCGAGGCGGACGAGGCGGGTGAAGCGGTGGCGTGAAGTCAGCAGGCTGGCGTGATCTTCATCCCCGGACCCCGCCTTCGACTGCGCTGCCGCGTCGGGCACGTGCGATACTTCCCGTCAGAACCGTCCGTCCTCTGCCGGGGTCACCGGCCAGGAGCCTGCTTTGATCCGCCTCACCGAACTGTCGCTGCCCTTGGGCCATCCGCCCGAGGCCCTGCCCCTGGCCATCGCCGATCGGCTCGGCATCGACGCCGCCGACCTGCTCGACATCACGGTGTTCAAGCGCAGCTTTGACGCGCGCAAGAAGAACACCGAGATCACCTTCGTCTACATTCTCGATCTGACGCTGCGCGACGAAGCGGGTGTGCTGGCACGTTTCGCCGACGATCCCCACGTGCGCCCGGCCCCGGACACGAGCTATCGCCCGGTGGCGCGGGCGCCGGCGGGTGTCACCGAACGTCCTCTCATCATTGGCTTTGGACCCTGCGGGCTGTTCGCCGCGCTGCTGCTCGCAGAGATGGGCTTCAAACCCATCGTGCTGGAACGCGGCAAGGATGTTCGGCGCCGGACGAAGGATACGTGGGCGCTCTGGCGCCGGCGGCGGCTGACGCCGGAGTCCAACGTGCAGTTCGGCGAAGGCGGGGCCGGGCTGTTCTCCGACGGCAAGCTCTACAGCCAGATCAAGGATCCGAAATTTCATGGCCGCAAGGTCATGGAGGAATTCGTCAAGGCGGGTGCGCCGGAGGAGATCCTCTACGTCAGCAAGCCCCACATCGGCACTTTCCGCCTCACCGGGGTCGTGGCGGCCATGCGGGAGGAAATCAGGTCGCTCGGGGGCGAGGTGCGCTTCGAGAGTCGGGTGACGGACTTCCTGATCGAGGATGGCCGCATGGCGGGGGTGGTGCTCCAGGACGGGCAGACCGTCGCCAGCCGCTATGTGGTGCTGGCCCTGGGCCACAGTTCACGCGACAGCTTCCGCCGGCTGCATGAGCGGGGGGTGTACATGGAGGCGAAGCCGTTCTCCATCGGCTTTCGCATCGAGCATCCCCAGTCGCTGATCGACGTGGCCCGCCTCGGGAAGTATGCCGGGCACCCGGATCTCGGGGCCGCCGATTACAAACTGGTCCACCACGCCGGCAACGGCCGCGCGGTCTACAGCTTCTGCATGTGCCCGGGGGGTACGGTGGTGGCCGCCACGTCGGAGCCGGGGCGGGTGGTCACCAATGGCATGAGCCAGTACTCCCGCAACGAGCGTAACGCCAATGCGGGCATCGTGGTGGGCATCAGTCCTGAGCAGGACTATCCGGGCGGGCCGCTGGCAGGAGTCGAACTGCAGGAACGACTGGAGTCCCTGGCCTACCGACTCGGCGGGGAGGACTACAGCGCCCCGGCCCAGCTGCTCGGTGACTTCCTCGCGGGCAGACCCTCTGCGAAGTTCGGCGAGGTGCTGCCGTCCTACAAGCCCGGCGTGAAGCTATGTGATCTCGCGTCTTCCTTGCCTGACTACGCCATCGAAGCCATCCGCGAAGCCCTGCCCGCATTCGGCAGGAAGATCCGGGGTTTCGACCGTGAGGATGCGGTGCTGACCGGCGTCGAGACCCGGACCTCGTCGCCACTGCGCATCACCCGCGACGCCGGCACGCTGCAGAGCCTGAACACCCGCGGCCTGTATCCGGCCGGTGAGGGTGCCGGCTATGCGGGCGGGATCCTGTCCGCGGGCGTGGACGGGATCCGGGTGGCCGAGGCGCTGGCCCAGGCCATGCTCGCCGACCGGCAGGAGACGCGCTGATGGCCCTGTTGAAGACCGATGAACTGAGAAAGCTGCACCAGAAAAAATACCGCCAGCAGTTCGGCTGCTTCCTGGCCGAGGGTGAACATCTCGTGCAGGAGCTGCAGCGGGCGACCCACACGAATCCTGCGCTGCTGGCCAGCGAACTCTACCTGACCGGAAAATACGAGGACTGGCCGAGTGTTCTGGCCCGACATGTGGTCAGCGACAAGCTCATGGCGCAGTTGTCCGAGACCACGACACCGCAAGGTATCGTGGCTTGCGTGCCCATCGCCGCGGTGCTCGATCACGCCGGGGAGGCTGCCGGCGGGGAGCGTGGCGTCTATCTGCACGAACTTCAGGATCCCGGCAATCTCGGCACCATCCTGCGGACGCTGGCCTGGTTCGGCGGCTTCCGCTGCCTGTTGAGTCCGGGCAGCGTGGACCCCTTCAATGGCAAGGTGGTGCGCGCGAGCATGGGCGCCATCTTTCACGTCCCCCTGGATACTGAAGTGACGACGGCTGCGTTGCTGAGCCGGTATCGGCAGATCGCCTGCCTCGACATGAAGGGTGAGTCGCTCGAGTCCGCCACCTTTCATGAGTCTGACTGTCTGGCCTTCGGCAGCGAGGCCCGTGGCCTGCCGGCCGAGCTGCTGCAGCAGTCGGGGCAGCGGACGTTTGGCATTGCCGGCAGCGGTCAGATCGACTCCCTGAACGTGGCCAGCACCGTCAACATGGCCATCTATGAACTGCGCCGCTGAGCAGGCCCGCCCGATGATGGGGCTTCAGCCTCCGACCAGCGTCCTGTCAGCAAGGCGCGGGTGGGCGTATGATCCCGTCCCGGCTTTTCGCATCACAGCGCGGCGGCGTCCCGGACCGCCTGCTCCCCACTCCAGGTTGACCGATGACAGACACCAGGCCCCTGCTGTTCCCTGATCTCGGCCTCTCGGCTTCGGTGCTGACTGCGCTGAAGCGGATCGGGTATGAACAACCGACACCGATCCAGGCCCAGAGCATCCCGCCCCTGCTGGAAGGCCAGGATCTGCTGGGCACCGCGCAGACCGGCACCGGCAAGACGGCCGCCTTCGCCCTGCCCCTGCTGTCGCTGATCGATGCCGGCAGCGCAGAGCCGCAGGTGCTGGTGCTCACCCCGACCCGCGAACTGGCCATTCAGGTGGCCGAGGCGTTTCAGACCTATGCCAGTGCCATCAAGCGCTTCCACGTGCTGCCGATCTACGGCGGCCAGAGCATGGGCATTCAGCTGCGGCAGTTGAGCCGTGGCGCACAGGTCATCGTCGGTACGCCCGGTCGGGTCATGGACCACCTGCGCCGCGGGACGCTGAAGCTCGACGGGCTGAAGACGGTGGTGCTCGACGAAGCCGACGAGATGCTGCGCATGGGCTTCATCGACGATGTCCAGTGGATCCTCGACCACACGCCGCCCGAGCGGCAGGTGGCCCTGTTCTCGGCCACCATGCCGGCCGCCATTCGCAAGGTGGCGGACAAGTACCTGAAGTCTCCGGCGCGGATCCAGATCGAGTCGAAAACCTCCACGGTGGACAGCATCGAGCAGAAGTACTGGGTGGTGAGCGGCACCGACAAGCTCGATGCCCTGACCCGCATCCTGGAGGTGGAGGAGTTTGATGGCATCATCATCTTCGTACGCACCAAGACCTCCAGTGTGGAACTCGCGGATCGCCTGGAGGCGCGGGGCCACTCGGCTGCGGCCATCAACGGCGACATGACTCAGGCCATGCGGGAATCCACCATCGCCAAGCTCAAGAACGGCAAGCTGGACATTCTCGTGGCCACGGATGTGGCCGCGCGGGGCATCGACGTGGCGCGGGTCAGCCACGTCATCAACTACGACATTCCGTCCGATACGGAAGCCTATGTGCACCGTATCGGCCGCACCGCCCGGGCCGGCCGCTCGGGGACGGCCATTCTGTTCGTGGCGCCCCGCGAACGGCGCCTGCTCGGTGCCATCGAGAAGGCCACGCGCCAGAAGATGACGGCGCTGATGCTGCCGAGCAGGGAGCAGGTCAACCGCAAGCGCGTCGAGCAGTTCAAGGTCGGCATCACCGAGGTGCTGGCGGCGGGAGAGCTGGAGTTGTTCGAGGGTCTGATCGACGAGTACGTCGAAGAGCACGGCACCGACATTCGCAAGCTGGCGGCCGCGCTCGCCCTGCTGGCCCAGAAGGAGCTGCCGATCTTCGTGCAGGACGCCCCTGCTGGCCGCAGCGCTCCCGGCAAGGACCATGCGCCGCAGTGGGGGTGGGCCAAGCCGGACGGTAAACCGGCCTCGAAGGTTGGCGTGAAACCCGGCGCCAGGACAGGCGCAGCGGCGAGCCGGAAGCCGGGGGCCGTTGAGCCGTCTGCCGGTAGCCAATGGGCGGCGCGGGAACCGCGGCCGAAACGGCCCGCCGCGGCAGCGTCGGCCGTCGAAGCGCCGTCGGTGGTGGGCACGGATGAAGTCGTTCTGGAGAGCTACCGGCTCGCCGTCGGTCACGACCACAAGGTGACCCCGGGCGACATCGTCGGCGCCATCGCCAATGAAGCCGGCCTGCAGAGCAAGCACATCGGCCGCATTCGCCTTTTCGATACCTACAGCACCGTCGAACTGCCCGGTGACATGCCCAAGGAAATCTACCAGCTCCTCAAGAAGGTCCGGGTCCGCAACGTGGCCCTGGGCATCGAGAAAATGGCCGGCGGACCGCCGAAACGCAGCAGCGACCGCCCGGCAGCGAAGCCGCGCAAGAAGCCTGTGGGAAAGCCCTGATCGCGCGGCGATTGGGCCGATCACGAAGCGCTAGGCCGAAGCTGATGGCGCTGCCTTCGCTGAACGTCGTTCAGATCGGCGCATTTCGCTGCGCGAAATAGCGCTCGGTTGCGCGCCATCCCTGGC
>JAFIFL010000153.1 GCA_020832055.1 Gammaproteobacteria bacterium | reverse complement strand
GCCACGTTCTTTGCCGGCGTGGTGATCCTCACCATGTTCGCGGCCATGAGCTTCGATCCGCGTCTGATATGGGACCACTCGCAGCCGGATGACGAGCCGGAGCCCGGGCGCACGGACGGGGTACACGCATGAGCGAGCCCCGCATTGAGCACCCCGAGGTCCATGGCCGCTCAGGCTTTTCGGTGGTGTGGCTGATTCCCATCCTGACGCTGCTCATCGGCGGCTGGCTCATCTTCCGGACCTTGGCGGATCAGGGACCGGTGGTCACCATCGAGTTCCGCACCGCGGCTGGCATCGAGGCGGGGCGGACACGCGTGAAGTACAAAAGTGTGGACATCGGCGTCGTCGAGCGGGTGCAGTTTGCGGAGGACTTCGGCAACGTCATGGTCCGGGTTCGCTTCGACCCGGGCATGGACAACCTGCTGCGGCGCAACACGCGATTCTGGGTGGTGCGGCCCGAACTCAGTCTGCGGGGTGCATCCGGGCTCGAAACGCTGATTTCCGGGGCCTACATTCAGGTCGATCCCGGCCCCGGCTCGCCCCAGCGCCACTTCGTCGGCCTCGAACAGCAACCGCTGATCACGGCGGACGAGCCGGGCCGCACCATCACTCTGGTCACCGAACGGCTCGGTGGTATTGATGCCGGGTCGCCGATCTACTATCGGGGCATCCTGGCTGGCGAGGTGCTCGGTCGGGAACTGGCCAGTGATCGCCGCAGCATCTACATCTCCGCGTTCGTCCGCGACCCCTTCGATCAGCTGGTGCGGGGCAACAGCCGGTTCTGGAACGTCAGCGGCATGGATGTGGGATTCGGCGCCGAGGGCCCCGAAGTGCGCATGGAATCCCTGCAATCGCTGATATTCGGCGGCATTGCTTTTGAGACGCCCGCCGAGGCTGAGCAACTGACGGCGGATGCCGAAGACCTGCTGTTCACGCTGCACGACAGCTACCGGGACATCGAGGAACGGGCGTACATCCGCAAACTCAACTACGTGCTCTATTTCGATGGTTCCGTGCGCGGACTCGCGGCTGGCGCGCCAGTGGAGTTCCGCGGCATCCGGATAGGCTCGGTGAGCGACGTTCGCCTCGAACTCGATCCTGAGACCCTCGATTTCAATCTGCCCGTGCGGGTGGAGATCGAGCCCGAGCGGATCATGGACGTAACCCGCGGACCGTCGCCTGAGGCGGTGCTGGAATCCCTGGTGAAGCGGGGCCTGCGAGCCCGCCTGCAGACCGGCAGTCTGCTCACGGGCCAGCTGTTCGTGGAACTCGACATGTACCCGGACTCGGAGCTGCGCCTGCGGAAGGCCGACGGGATCGGCTATCCCGAGTTGCCGACGGTACCCGGTGCCATGGAGACCATCACCGCGTCCATCGAGAAGCTGGTGGGCCAGCTCGACGAGATCGCGCTCGACGAGATCGCGGCCAATCTGCTCGGCACCCTGGAAGGTACCAATGCGCTGCTCAATGCGCCTGAACTCGAGCGCATGCTGGTCGAGATGGAAGGGTCGGTGCGGGCCTTCCGGGGCATACTGGAGCAGGTCGAGGCGTCCGACATGGAGGCGACCCTGGTGGCGGCCCGTGGCGTACTCGGGAATCTGGAGCGCACGCTGGCGGTGGCCGCCGATGCCCTCGACCCCCAGGCACCCATGCACTACAACCTGTTGCGCATGTTCTCGGAACTGGAGGAAACGGCCCGGGCCATCCGGGCGCTGGTCGAACTCCTGGAGCGGGAACCCCAGTCGGTCATCTTCGGACGAGGAGCAGACGAATGATGCGCACGCTTGCAGGCCTTTTGCTCCTGACGATGGTGGTGGGTTGCGCCGGTGGCGCGAGCATCCGCCATTATCTCATCGATCCCGTACCTGGCCCGGTACTGGCTGCTGCCGACGCCGAGGCGCTGGTGGTGGAGATCCTGGACGTCGAGCTGCCGCGCTATCTGGATCGCTACCCCATCGTCCGCCGCGGCGCGGACGGCCAGGTGATTCTGGCCAGCGGCCATCAGTGGGGTGAGGGGCTGCGCCTGAATCTGCTCAGGACGCTGTCCATCAACCTGTCCGAACAGTTGGGCAGCGTCGATGTTTCGACGCCGCGAACCCGCAGCGCGTCGCGCCCGGACTACCGGGTCCTGGTAGTGATCGAGGCCTTCGAGGCCGACGCCGACGGCCGGGTGCGACTCGATGCCCGCTGGCAGGTCATGGCCGGATCCGATCACAGCACTCTGACGACGCGCCTGAGCCGCCTGCAGTCGGAGCGCCGGGTGGCGGTTGGCGACCATGCGGGGCAGGTCTCGGCCATGGCCGATCTCTACGGAAGCCTGAGTGCGGAGATTGCCCGTGAACTGTTGGCCCCGGCTTCACAACGGGGTGCTTCGTGATGCACGGGCGGTGCCTGACCGCTCTGGTCGCAGCCACCCTGATCCTGGCCATGGCGAATGCTGCTGCAGGCGTGGAGTCCGCCTCCGTCAGGCTTGAAGATCCTTTCGATCAGGCCAGCGGCAGTGAAATCATGCGGGCGGTGCACGAACGTCACCAGCAGTATCCGCACGTCTATGAAGAGCAGGTCATGGTCCTCGAGGATCGGCTGGGGCACCGGGACACCCGCCGCCTGCGCCGCTTCACCCGCGTCGAGGACGACGGCACCGTGCGCTTCCTGCTGTTGTTCGATGCCCCCGAGGATGTGATGGGCGTGGCCCTGATGGCGATCCGGGATCCCTCGGGAGTGACCCGCCAGTCGTTTTACCTGCCGGCCCTGGGGCCGGAGTTCATCGAGAGCAGTGAGCGTTCGAGCAGCGGCTACTTCCTCGGCAGTGACTTCACGGTGGAGAACCTCACCGGCGAAGTACTCGAAGACCACCTCTACCGGCGCCGGCGTGATGAGCGCGTTCATGGCGAGTCCTATTATCGCGTCGACGTCTACCCGGCCGATGCTGACCCGCAGACATCGTCACCTTTGCGTACGCATTACATTTTCCAGGACACCCTGTTCATCGCCCGAACCGATCACTTCGATGATCTCGGGCGGGTGGAGCGGCGGCAGACCCATCACGATCTGGTCCCGGTGGGGGCGGGCGTCTGGCGGCCGAACCTGGTGCGCATGGACAATCTGCGGGACGGTCACAAGAGTTTTCTGCGCATCGAGCGCAGGGTGTTCTCCGCTGATCTGGTACCGGCGGAACGTTTCACGACCCAGTGGATTCTGAGCAACCAGCCACCCCTTTCGCGGATCATTGCAGCGGTGGAGGACGAATCGTGATCAGCCGCCTGTTCCTGCTTGGGGTCCGGCACCAGGCGCCCACGCTGTTCGTGCTGGTACTGATCACGCTGGCAGCTGCCGCCGGCATCTCACGCGTGCAGGTCGACACCAGTTTCGACAGCCTGATACCTGCTGACGACCCGGCCAGGGCCGTTTACCAGCGCATTGCCAACGAGTTCGGCTCCGACAACCGCACGCTGATCTACATTCGCGACGATGCGTTATGGACACCCGCCAGGCTTGCCAGCCTCGATGCTCTGCAGCGAGGGCTGCGTCAGGTACCTCACGTGGAGCGGGTGGACGGGCTGTTCAACCTGCGCACAGTCGAAGGCCGTCGCGGCCGGGTGGACGCCCAGCTGCTCATGGACGGCGTCCCGGAAACCCGGGAAGGCGCACTCGCAGCCAGGGACCGGGCCCTGGCCAATCCGCTGTATCGCAACAACTTCTTTTCGGAGGACGGTCGCGTCACGGCGCTGATCGTCAGCCTCGAGGACATCGAGGAGAAGCCGGACGCCTCGGCCCGGGTGCATGACGGTATCGAGACCCTGCTCGATCGCCACCGCGGCGACTTCGAGCAGGTGTTTCAGGTGGGGCCGCCTCGCATCAGCGTGGAACTCACCCGCAGCCTGTTTGCAGACATGGTCCTGCTCGGACCGCTGGCTGCTTTGGTACTCATCGGCGCCATCCTGTTGTTCATGCGCAGCGCCATGGCGGCCATGCTGCCGATCATCACCTCATCGCTGGCGGTGATCTGGACGCTGGGCATGCTCGGCTGGACCGGCGTGCCATTGAACATCTTGAGCGCGATGATCCCCGCCCTGATCATCGTCATCGGTTCCACCGAGGACACCCACATCATCGCGGCCTATTTTCGCGGGCTGTTGGGAAAGGGGGAAGAAGTCCGCCTCGATGCGGTGCGCTACATGGCCCGGCACATGGGCCTGCCGCTGATCCTGACCGTAATGACTACGGCACTCGGTTTCGCTGCCAACCTGTTCAGCAACATCGGCCTGATTCAGGACTTCGCGATCGCCGCCACCTTCGCCATGCTCGCAAACGGCGTCATCACTCTGCTGCTGGTGCCGATGCTGCTGGCCAGATTCGGGCAGCGTCAGCCACCTGCAGGCTTCGAGCAGAAACAGCGTCCGGGACTGCCCCAGCGGATCGTGCGCCTGTTCCGGGTGTCCCAGGAGCGTTTTCCGACCAATACTCTGGCGATCACCGCAGCGCTGTGCATCTTCTTCATCTGGCAGGCCTCGAACCTCTACGTCACCAACGATCCGCTGTCGTACTTCCCCGAAGATCGTCCGCTGATCCAGGACACGCAACGTATTGCCGATGATCTGGCGGGAGTGAAGATCTTCTACATCGCGCTGGAAGGCGAGCACGACCGCACTTTCCAGGAACCGGCGAATGTGGCCCGCCTGGCCGAAATTCAGCGTTTCATCCAGCGACAGGGAGCCTTCGACGCCAGCTTGTCCATCGCCGACCATCTGGCCTTCGTGCATCGGGAGTTCGGCGGTCAGTTCGCGGAACTGGCGCTGCCGGAAACCCGCCAGCTGGTGGCCCAGTACCTGCTGTTCTTCCATCGTGGTGATCTCGAGCAGTACGTCAGCCACGACTATCGCCGGGCCAACATCGTCGTTCGCCACAACATCAATGACTCCTTCACCCTCAATGCCCGCATCCGTGAGCTCGAGGACCTGCTCGACCACGTCGCGGCGCCAGACCTGCGGGTCGTCATTACCGGCGAGAACCTGCTCGTGAACCGGGCAGCGGAAACGCTGATGCTGGGTCAGGTGAAGGCCCTCGGACTGCTGCTGGGGCTGATTTTCCTGGTGATGTCGGCCATGTTCACCTCCTTCAAGGGGGGCGCCATTGCACTCATTCCCGCGATCATCCCCATCGCCCTGATGTTCGGCATCATGGGGCTTCTGCGCATCCCCCTGAATCCCGGCACGGCCATGGTGGCCGTGATCGCCGTGGGCATTGCCATCGATGGCACCATCCACCTGCTTGCGCGCTACAACGAGCTCTGCAGGCGCACGTCGGACTATGTGGGAGCTGTGCACCAGGCGGTGGAGGAGGAGGCCACGCCGCTGATCGTTTCGAGTCTGGCGCTGGCATTGGGCTTCGGTGTGCTGCTGTTCTCGAACTTTACCGTGGTGGCCCAGTTCGGGGCGCTGGCGGCGGCGACCATGTTGTTTTCCATTCTGGCCAACCTGCTGATCACGCCCATCGTGATGGCCAGGGTGCGGCTGGTGGGCCTCTATCAGATCCTGGCGATTTCGGTGAACAAGGAGGTGCTGCAGCAGAGCCCACTGTTTGCCGGGATGAGCGAGTATCAGCGCCGCAAGGCAGTGCTGATCTCCGAAACCAACGATTTCGCCAGCGGTGAATGTCTGGTGGAGCAGGGCACCATGGGGCGCAGCATGTACCTCATCCTCGACGGTCACGCCGATGTGGTGCGACGTGACGAGGATGGCGAGCGGGTGCTGGCCACCCTCGGCCCGGGGGACGTTTTCGGTGAGATCGGCTACATCCGTGCAGTGGAGCGTACCGCCGACGTGCGGGCCGCGGGTCCGGTGTCGGCCCTGCGCTTCGATTACGAGCGGATGCAGAAGGACCTGAAATTTTTCCCGAACATCGTCGCCCAGCTCAACTTCAACATCAGCACCATTCTCGGTGAACGGCTCGCGGACATGGTGGGAACTAGCGCGAAGTCGTGACGTCGGCTGCCCAGGCCACCAGTTCCCGGAGCGCGGCATCCGCCACCTTCGGCAGCCCCTCGATGGCACCATCGACGTCGGCTGTCACCGGCTCCGTGGCGATGAAGCTGCGCTGGTGGATCCTGTCATCGCCACCCCGTTCCCGCAGTGAGGCACGCAGCATGATCGTCGCGCGGGCGTCCTGGCTCGACGTGAAAACCTGCTCGAAACTCAGCAGCTCCACCTCGAGACGCCAACGTTCCCGCGCGTCCCCATCGCTGGCAAGCATCTGTTCGAGCCTCACCGCGAGCATCTCCGGCGGCGGTGCAATCCAGGCGTGCGCCGCATAGTGATGCACCGCTTCCGGGCGTCGATGAAGCTGTCGATAGGAAATCTGCGCCACATTCAGCCAGCTGGCCGCACGCAGGCTCTGGACACGCACCCCAGCGAGGTCGGCGTCGATCGGGGCCGGCTCAGACCATGGACCGAGGTCGAATCGACTCGGGGCGGGTTCTGGCTCCGGCAGGAGGGCCGTACAGCCACCGAGCCACAGCATCAGCAGCAGCGTCGGCAGGGCTGTCAGCAGTCGCAGGGCGCGGCGGGGAACATCAGCCATGTTCGGTCCTTGTCATTGCGGACGGTACCCGGGCTCACCGGGACCCGGTGGCGGGCGTTTGGGCCCACGCAGCAGACTCTCCGGTTGATCCTGTAACCGGCGTGCCAGACTCTGCAGTTCGATGCCGGTGGCCGCCAGTTCGTCGAGGGCCCGCGCCAACGCAGGCGTCACGTCCTCGCGCAGATCCGTGCCGATCCGCTGCCCGGTGACGGTCAGCGCCTGGGCATCGCGGGTCAGGGCATCGAACTGCTCCGGCAGGCCCTGCAGCCCTGCGGCCAGGGCACGCAGTTCGACCAGCAGCGCCAGGGCCTCATCGGTGAGCACGGGCAGACCATCGAGAATGGGATCGAGGCGCTGATCGAAGTCCTTCAGCCGCTCACTGGCCACTTCGACATTGGCCAGGATACTGCTGACCCGTTCGATGTTGTCCGCACCCGTGAGTTCCTCGAGACTGGCTCCGATGCGCTCGACGCTGTCGAGAATGCCTTCTCCGCGATCCGTCAGGCGATCGAGGAGCCCGGGACGCATGGGAATCCGGGCGGGCTCCTCGACCCGGGTCAACAGACGTTCGGGCGCATCGCCCTCGTCGTGCAGAGCCAATTGGGAGAGGCCGGTGATGCCCTGCATGCGTAACGTGGCCCAGGTGCCCTGGGACACCGGCAGGTCAGCGTCCACCTCGATGTCAATGAGAATTTCGCGCATGTCCTCGGGATTGAAGCGGATGTCGGTCACGGTACCTGCCCGTACGCCTCGGTAGGAGACGGGCGAGGCCACATTGAGCCCTGCGACCTCCATGGTGCTGACCACCGTGTAGGGGACACGCTGGGTCTGACCACCGGACATCCACCACGCCACTGCGGCTACCGTGCTGCCGAGCAGGATGATGAACAGCCCCGTGAGCAGGGCGTAGGTGCGATTACCCATGGTCTGTACTTCCGGTATCCAGGACGCGTTCGGCTCGGTGGCCGCGCAGCAGGTCGCGCACGAAAGGATGATCGTGGGCGCGCACCTCATTCAGGGTGCCTCGGGCCACAAGCTCGCCATCGGCGAGTACGGCCACGGTATCGCAGAGATCACGCAGGGTGTGGAGGTCGTGCGTGATCATGACCATGCTGAAGCCCAGATCGCGATGCAAGCTCTGCAGGAGGTCGACGAACCGCTCCGATGATACAGGGTCCAGTCCGGAAGTGGGTTCGTCGAGGAACAGCAGTTCCGGCTCCAGAGCCAGCGCCCTGGCCAGAGCGGTGCGCTTGATCATCCCGCCGGAGAGTTCCGCCGGTTTGAGCAGTGCATCCTCGGCGTCGAGGCCGACCGTCTCGATCTTCATCCACACCAGCTCTTTGATGATCGACTCCGGCAGGTCGCTGAACTCCCGCAGCGGCAGGGCGATGTTGTCGAAGACCGTCAGGTCACTGAACAGGGCACCCTGCTGGAACAGCACGCCACAGCGGTTGCGCAGGCGCTGCAGCTCGCTGTTGGGGACGCTGTCGATGCGCTCGCCGAAGACTTCCACATGACCTGAAGTGGGGCGCTGCAGGCCGAGCATCTCGCGCATGAGGACGGTCTTGCCGCTGCCGGAGCCGCCAAGCAGACCGAGTCGTTCGCCGCGATGCAGGTCGAGGTCGATATGGCGATGGACCACCATGTCCCCGAAGCGCGTGCCGATACCCTGCATGCTGACCACGACTTCTGCGCTCATCAGCTCCAGCCCACGCCACGCAGCAGCACCGAGAAAATGGCGTCTAGAACGATCACCAGGGTGATGGCCGTGACCACTGAACGGGTGGTTTCGACAGCCAGACTCTGGGTGTTGGGCTGCACCCGCAGGCCGAAATAAGCGGCCGTGAGGCCGATCAGGGTGCCGAACACCGCCGCCTTGCCAAGGCCGATCCACAGGTTTACCAGGGGCATGGTGTCCGGCAGCGCGCGGAGGAACTGCTGGTAGGGCATGCCCAGCGCCAGATTGGACGCCACCATTCCGCCCAGCATGGCCAGAATGATCGTCCACATGGTCAACAGCGGCAGGGCTATGGTCAGACCGATGACCTTGGGAAACACCAGCCGCTGGCTCACCGACATGCCGAGGACGGTCATGGCATCGAGTTCCTGGTTCAGGCGCATGACGCCAAGCTGGGCGGTCATGGAGGATCCGGAACGGCCGGCCACCAGAATGGCGGCCAGAATGGGGCCGAGCTCACGGGTGATGCTGAAGGAGAGGATGTTGACGATGAAGATCTCGCCGCCGTACTGCTTCAACTGCATGGCCGACTGGTAGGCCATCACGACGCCGATCAGCACACCCACCAGGGCCGTGATGCCCAGCGCCTTGGCCCCGGTGTGGAAGATCGTCGCCGACATCTCCCGCCAGGGAATGCGGCTCGGATGTCTGGCGAGAATGCCGACGTCCAGTGCGAACTGGCCGATGACCAGCACGCTGCCGTGGATGTGATCGAGACTGGCCCGGCTGAAGCGGGCCAGCCAGGCCAGGGTCGCGCTCGCCCAGGATTTGCGCGGCGGACTGAAGCCCTCACGTTCGTGGGTCCACTTCTCGAACAGAGGGCGATGTTCGTCGCGCATCTCCAGCTTGGTGGGGAAGCGTCGCCCCCAGGCACGCCACAGAAGCAGGGCACCGGCGCTGTCGAGGGCATCTACCGAGCACAGATCCCAGCGACTCTCCGCTGCGCTGCCATCCGGCCGCGTCGCCAAGGCTTCGAGGTCCTCGTCGATATCGTCCAGGACGGGGCCTATGGCGCGCAGAATCCATGAGCCTTTGAGAACGCAGGTCCGGCCCTCGGACGTATCATGGCAGGCAATGGCTGGGGTGGTTTCGGTCATGGCGCCTCAGCGTTTCAAGCCGAGCAGATTGCGCGCCACGACCCAGCGGTGAACTTCCGTCGGTCCGTCGTAGATACGCATCGTCCGGACCTGAGCCGCCATCAGCTGCAGGGGCAGTTCCTTGGTCATGCCCATGGCGCCGAAGGTCTGCATGGCATGGTCGAGGACCTCCCAGGCCATCTCGGTGGCGTAGGCCTTGGCCATGGAGACATCACTGCGTACGTCCTCGCCCTGATCGAGCTTCCAGGCCGTCTCGTAGGCCAGCAGGCGAGCGGCGCGGATGCGGGTGGCGGCATCCGTCACCCACCATTGAATGGTCTGACGCTCCGCCAGAGGGGCGCCGAAAGTGACCCGGTCCGGAGCGAACTCGCACATCATTTCCAGCGCACGCTCGGCCATGCCGATGCACCAGGCCACCATCTGCAGGCGCCGAGTGGACAGTCTCACCTGCATCGGCGCAAAACCCTTGCCCTCGGTACCCAGCAGATTGGCATGGGGAACGCGGCAGTCTTCCAGCGCGACTTCGTAGGTGAAACTGCCACCGATCATGGGAATGCGGCGTGTGACGTTGAAACCCGGCGTGCCCTTGTCGATCAGGAAAGCGGAGATGCCGCCGCGCGCGCCCTTGGCCTTGTCAGTGACCGCCATGAGAATGGTGAAGTCCGCCTCGGCGGCGCGGCTGATCCAGATCTTGCGGCCGTTGATGATCCAGTCGTCCCCGTCCCGGACGGCGCGGGTCGCCATGGCGGCCGGGTCGGAGCCGGCCCCGGGCTCGGAGATGCCGATGGCGGAGATCAGGCCGCCCTGGACGTAGGGCGCCAGATAGCGCTCACGCTGATCCTCGTTGGCCGCCACCATGAGCATGCGCAGATTGGGTGAATCCGGGGGCAGGGTATAGGGCGTCACCGTCCGGCCCATCTGAATGTTGACGCCGATCATGGCCTCGGTGGGCAGATCGGTACCGCCGACCTCCTCGGGCGCATCGAGGCCCCAAAGGCCGAGTGCCTTCGCCCGGGCATCGATGGGCGCCTTCTCTTCGGCGGTGAGGCTCGCACCTTCACCGTTGGCCTCACGCTCGAGGACACGCGCCTCCAGCGGCAGCAGTTCGTCGCGGACGAACCGCTGCACCAGTTCCTCGAGCATCCGATGTTCTTCTGAGAGTCTGAAATCCACGCTGCTTCCTCTGGCGCCCGCCGCTGCATCGTGCCGTGTGCCGCAAGTTCCGGCAAGGAGTCGGCCGGGGAGCCGGTCGGGGATGACGTCCCGGCCAGGCCGGGATCGCAGGCTGGGCTGTGCCCACCTCGGCGCCTACCCGTTCAGGAGGCTGCCTCAGACCGGCCAGTCCTGCTGCTGCCAGGCCTGCTCCCAGAACTGCCACTCGTGTCGCGCGCTGACGTGAAAGGCCGTCAGGGCGCGCTGACGTGCCGCGCCGTCGGCGCCATCTGCGGCCTGTTGCATCAGTTCCAGCAGCTTCTGCATGTAGACGACGAAGTCGTCTCCCGCGTAAAGATCCAGCCAGTCCTTGTAGGGGTGGTCCGCAGCGGGCGTGCCGATCCTGGCCAGCAGGTTCTGACCGAGATCCGTGTACAGCCAGGGACAGGGGGTGAGGGCCGCGATGGCCTCCACCAGCGTGCCCGTCTGCGCGGTGGCGATCATGTGATCCCGGTAGGCGCGGGTCACCGG
>JAFIFL010000152.1 GCA_020832055.1 Gammaproteobacteria bacterium | reverse complement strand
CAACGCCATCGAGATCGGCGCATTTCGCTGCGCGAAATAGCGCTCTCCCACAAGCGGGCAGCCCGCCATTGTGGGAAGGCCCTAATCGCGCAGCGATTGGGCCGATCTCGAAGCGCTTTGCCGAAGCTGATGTCACTGCCTTCGCCCAACGCCATCGAGATCGGCGCATTTCGCTGCGCGAAATAGCGCTCTCCCACAAGGGCGTATCGCCTTCGTCTGCCGCTATCAGTTGTTGCCCCAGAACCGCCACCAGGGGCGTTTGTCCTGGGACTGTTCGCGGCCACGCTCGCTGCCGCGCTCGGCCTGTTCGCGCATCCGTTCTTCCTGCTTGGCCATGCCTGGCGGCATGTCCCGGGCCTCGCGTGCCCGTTCCCGTGCCTGGGCGGCGCGTTCATCCGCCTCTTCCGCACGATCTTCGGCCACGTCGGCGCGCTGGCGCGCGTCGGCGGCCCGCTCTTCAGCCCGATCCCGGGCTTCTTCAGCCCGCTCCTGGCCACGCGCCCGTGCTTCCTCGGCGCGTTCCGCTGCCCTCTCCCGGGCCACGTCGGCGCGCTCGGCGGCATCCGCTGCGCGGCGCTCGGACTCCACCGCGCGCTCGTCAGCCCGGCCCCTTGCCGCTGCGGCTCGATCCCGGGCCTGCTCGGCCTGCGCCGGGGGACCACTCTGCGCCCCGGTCTCCGGCGCGGCCGCGAGGCCGACGCCCAGCCCAACCACCATCAAGCCCGTCAAGACCGCCTGATTCACGCTGTGCGCACCCATGTCTGTCTCCCTGTTATCGTCCAGCGACTGCCAACGATTCCCCTATCGTGCGCCTCGGCCGTGAATGGGTCCTGAACTACTTTTTACCCTTCTTATCGCCGTAGTGGAGCACGACCGCCGCCTCGGGACCGTTGTTCAGGAAGGTGAAGCTCGACTCGATGTAGAGATGCACGCTCTTGGCATCGTGATCGAGATAGCCGATCGAGAAGTCCCGCCCCACCGTGAGCTCGAAGTCGCCGCCGCGCATGGACATGACGACGCTGCCGTCCACCGCCGGGGCATAGACCAGCGGACCATCCACCAGCTGCCGCAGGTGCTCGAGTACCGGATACCCGCCGCTGTGGGTGGTACGGGTCAGTCCTGCATAACAACGGGGGCCCATGGCAATGGCGTAAGGGCCATCAATACCCTGATTGCGGAGGATGCGCATGGCCTCCGCTGCGGCCTCGGGATAGTGGGTGTAGTCGCTGGACAGGGAGATCGGTGCGTTGGTCGTAGCCGCCCCGATGCCGTCGATCCCGCTTCCCGCATAGCCGTTGAAGATCGCGCCGTCCTCGATCAGGGCTGCCGACCGGGCCGCGGTCACCACCGGATCGAGTTCCGGGTTGCGGGCTCCCCGGGTGAGGGCTTCGATCTCCTTGCGTTCGAGCTCGAAGGGAACCCTGACCTCCACCAGCGGCTGGACCCGCCGCAAGCGCGCCGTGGCACCGCTCGCCGGTGGATCGATCTCCTCGGTCCGCCCGAGATCGACAGATGACGCCTGCCAACCGAGGGGACCCTGAAAGTCCACCAGTCGCCGGCCGGCCAGCGTCGCCTTCAACGCCGAGCGGGCTTCCTCTTCGATCTCGGTCCAGGCCTCGGCCGTGATCGGGGCCAGTTCACGATACAGATCGTCCATCGTTACTCATTCCTCCAGATAAAAGATGCTTCAGGCTCCGCGCAAACTGCCGATTCCCAGAGAGCCATCGCCAAGGACTGCAGCTCTGCCAGGGCCATCATCAGCTGACTGACCGGCTCCCTCCGCCTTGCCGGTGGCCACAGCCTCGGCCTGAAGAATGTCACCTTCCGCATAAAGATAAGTGCGCAGATGCTCGTCGATCACAGGATAACGACGCCGCAGCCACTCGAGCACCATCGCTGCATGCTCCATTTCCTCGTCGCGATTGTGCAGCAGGATGGCCTTGAGTTCGGGGTCATGCGTGGCCGCAGCGCGCTGGTCATACCAGTCCACCGCTTCGAACTCTTCCATCAGCGAACTGATGGCCCGATGCTTGTCGATGACGTCCTCGGGAAGGTCTGCGCGGTCTTCGTGCAGATTCTCGCTGGCCATGAATCACTCCCTTGCCGATATTGCGATCGATATCACGAAGCGATGATGCCACAGCCGGACGCCGGGAGCCCGCAACCCGCCCGTCGCCCGGCGACATCCGCCGGGCATGCTAGACTGCCGTATGCTGCCCGGTAACCCACTGTTGACTCGTGTCTCGAGGTGTCGCATCCCATGGCTGACGCAATACTCCAAATCAAAAGCATTCTCTGCATCATCGATCCCACCACCAATCAGCAGCGTGCTCTGGATCGAGCAGCTTTCATTGCCCGCCAGGGTGGCGCGAAAGTGCATACCCTGCTCTGCTTCACGCCGCCCCAGGGCGCTGCTGCCGAAGATGCCGATGCCTTCCTGGCTGCAGAGCAGCGTCGGCACGAGCTCTGGCTCGAGGATCTGATCAAGCCCCTGAAGGTATCCGACATCGACGTGACCACCGAGGTTCGAAGCAGTACTGACTGGCGCGCGGGTCTGGCCGAAGCGGTACGCGGGGTGAAAGCGGATCTGCTGGTCAAGGCGGCCTCCACCCGGTCGCCCCTGCGCCGTCGTCTGATGAAGACCTCCGACTGGCTGGTGCTGCGTGAGGCACGCTGCCCTGTGCTGTTTGCCAAGCGTTCCGACGACGCCGGCATCGACCGTGTGCTGGCGGCCGTGAACATCACCGCCACGGATGACGCCCACAGGCACCTCACCGAGGTCGTTCTCGCCGCCGGGCGCGAAGTGAGCGCCATGCTCGGAGCGGAACTCAATGTGGTGAACGCCTATACAGACTCCAAGAACTTCATTCACCCACCGGATCTCGCCAAGCGTGCGGAGGTCCCGCGCCAGCAGGCCCACGTCGGTGATGCCGACCCCGAGGACCTGATCGCCAGCGTCTGCCAGAAGATCGATGCCGGACTCGTCATCATCGGTTCCGTGGGGCGCAAGGGCATGGCCGCCGCCGTCGTCGGCAACACCGCCGAACGCATTCTCGACACGGTCGGAGCAGACATCCTCGTCCTTGTCACACCGGCCGCGACCTGATCCGGGACCGCAACGGCAGGCAGGTCGAACCGCAATGGCCATCGAGAAGCTTGACAGCGGCGCCCACTTCGCAGAGCTTTTGGCTCTTGATCGGGGGAGGACTCGCCGACGCCCGTTAGCAGGCCAGGGCTGGTTGCTGTCGGAAAGCAGCCGGGCGGGGTCTTGCGGCTCCGCCACGGGGCGATGTGTCGCCAACGCAAGACAGGCCTGAAACCGGGAGCGTAAATGCGTCAAGGGCTGGCGGTGGGAAGCAATGCCCACTGCCGGCGTGCCACGCAGAACACAGCGCGCTGGATCCATACCACTAGGGGGACATTGAAATGCTACCACTGCTTGCAGCCATCGCGGCCGGAATACTCGCCGTACTCTACGGAATATGGGCGGCCCGCTCCGTCATGGCATCGAGCCCTGGCTCCGAGCGCATGCAGGAAATCGCCGGCTACATCCAAGTGGCCGCCGGCGCCTATTTGAACCGGCAGTACCGCACCATCGCCATGGTGGGTGTGGTCATCATGATACTGCTCGCCGTCTTCCTGTCGATCTGGGCCGCCATCGGCTTCATCATCGGCGCCGTCCTCTCCGGGGCCGCAGGCTACATCGGCATGCTGATCTCGGTGCGCGCCAATGTCCGCACCACCGAAGGTGCCCGGACCAGCCTCCAACGCGGCCTCGACATCGCGTTCCGGGCCGGCGCCGTCACCGGCATGCTGGTCGCCGGCCTGGCGCTGCTCGCCATTGCGGGCTACTACGCCTTCCTCATCGGTGCAGTCGGCTTCGCCTCCACCGATCGCGCCGTGATCGACGCCATCGTCGCCCTCGGCTTCGGCTCCGCCCTGATCTCCATCTTCGCCCGCCTCGGCGGCGGCATCTTCACCAAGGGCGCGGACGTGGGCGCGGACCTGGTCGGCAAGGTGGAAGCAGGCATTCCCGAGGATGATCCGCGCAACCCGGCGGTGATCGCCGACAACGTCGGTGACAACGTCGGCGACTGTGCCGGCATGGCTGCGGATCTGTTCGAGACCTACGTCGTCACCATCGGCGCCACCATGGTGCTGACCGCCCTGCTGCTGCAGACCGGCGCATCCGACCTGATGGCGATCCCCCTGGTCATCGGCGCGGTCTGCATCATCACCTCGATCATCGGCACCTTTTTCGTCAAGCTCAGCGCCAACCAGAACATCATGGGCGCCCTGTACAAGGGCTTCGGCGTCACGGCGGTACTCTCGTTGTTCGCCATCCCGGCGGCCATGCACTGGGCCCTGCCCGGCGGCCTGGCCCAGACCTTCGAATACAGCGACCGCATCGTCTCGGGGTGGGATCTGTATTTCTGCGGCATCGTCGGCCTGGTCATCACCGGGGCGATCATCTGGATCACCGAGTACTACACCGGCACTGATTTCCGTCCGGTTCGCTCCATCGCCAAGGCCTCGGAAACCGGCCACGGCACCAACGTGATTCAGGGCCTCGCCATCTCCATGGAAGCCTGCACGCTGCCCACCCTGGTGATCGTGGTTGGCATCTTCACCGCCTACACCTTGGGCGGTGTCATCGGCCTCGGCTTCGCCGCCACCGCCATGCTCGCGCTGGCCGGGATGGTGGTCGCACTGGATTCCTACGGACCCGTGACCGACAACGCCGGCGGCATCGCCGAGATGGCCGACCTCGAAGCCGACGTGCGCAATCGCACCGACGCCCTGGACGCCGTCGGCAACACCACCAAGGCCGTGACCAAGGGCTATGCCATCGGCTCCGCCGGCCTCGCGGCCCTGGTGCTGTTCTCCGCCTACACGGCCGACATCGCCGACCACTTCGAAGTGCCGGTGAATTTCGCCCTGTCGAATCCCTTCGTGGTCATCGGCCTGTTCCTCGGGGCACTGATGCCCTACATCTTCGGCGGTCTCACCATGACGGCAGTCGGGCGCGCAGGCGCTCAGGTGGTCGAGGAAGTCCGGCGGCAGTTCCGGGAGAAGCCCGGCATCATGGCGGGGACGGAGAAGCCCGACTACGCCCGGGCCGTGGACCTGCTCACCAAGGTGGCCATCAAGGAGATGATCGTTCCCAGCCTGCTCCCGGTGCTGGCTCCCATTGTGGTCTACACGGTGATCTTCCTGCTCGCCGGCCAGGCCGAGGCCTTCGCCACGGTCGGCGCCCTGCTCCTCGGCGTCATCGTCTCCGGCCTGTTCATGGCCATTTCCATGACCGCCGGCGGCGGCGCCTGGGACAATGCCAAGAAGTACATCGAGGACGGCAATCACGGCGGCAAGGGCTCCGAAGCTCACAAGGCCGCCGTGACCGGCGACACCGTGGGCGACCCCTACAAGGACACCACAGGACCGGCCATCAACCCGCTGATCAAGGTCACCAACGTGGTCGCGCTGATCCTGCTGGCCTTCCTCGCCCAGTAAGGGAGTCACGCCCACAGCAGCGCCTCAGATCGGGGGCGCTGCTGTGGGACTCAGGCTGCAGCGAAGGCTGACATGGCGAAGTCGACCCGTTCGGCCGCTTCTTCTTTGCGGGTGTCGGCACGGGCCTCGATGGCACGCAGGCGGGGCAGCAGCCCACAGCCGTTGGCCACCTGAATGGCCAGCCCAGGGCGGGCATTGAGTTCGAGCAGCAGTGCGCCCCGGCTGCGGTCCAGCACCAGATCCGCGCCAAGATAGCCCAGTCCCGTCGGTTCATAGCAGCGCGCAGCGAGCAGCAGCATGTTGCGCCAGTCCGCAATCTCGATGTTATCCAGGCGCACACCCGTATCCGGATGCACCTCGATCGGTCGCGTGTACTGCAGTGCCCGAACGGCCCTGCCGGTTGCGAGGTCGAGCCCGACGCCGACCGCACCCTGATGCAGGTTGGCCTTGCCATCCGAGGCATGGGTGGCCAGCCGCACCATGGCCATCACCGGATACCCGCGGAACACCACGATGCGGATGTCCGGCACGCCTTCGTGAGACAGGCCGGCAAAGACCGGATCGAACTCGATCAGTTCCTCCACCAGCACCCGGTCAGGATTGCCCCCCAGGGAATACAGCCCCGCCAGCGCGTTGCTGACGTGGCGGCGGATGTGTTCGATATCGATCTCCGCACCAGAGGATTTCACGAAGATATCGCCGCGACGGTGCTCCACCACCAGGATGCCCTTGCCGCCGGAACCTTTGCCGGGCTTGATGCAGAAGGCGTCGAGATCGGCGAACTTGGCCTCGAGCGTGCGTACTTCGTACTGGTGCTCGACGACGAACAGCAGTCGCGGCGTGGACAGACCCGCAGTCTCCATCAGCAGCTTGGTCTTGAGCTTGTTGTCCACCAGAGGAAACGCCCGCCGCGGATTGTAGCGGGCGATGTAGTTCCGGTTGCGGGCATTGATGCCAAGCATGCCGAGGCGCGACAGGGCGCCTGGTGAGATCCACTTCAACGGTCGAGCCCAGCCATGTCACGGAAACGGCGCAGTTCGGAGAGGCGGTAGCCGCTGTACTGGCCGATGACCAGAATGCCTGCCAGCAGGACGAGGTTCAGTTCCGGAAAGTTGAAACTCAGATGCTGCACGATGCGCAGATCCATAAGCAGAAACGCCAGCACGGCCACCACCAGACTGCCGCCGCCCTGGATGAGCACCTCCGAAGGCCCTTCCTCCTCCCAGAGGATGGACATCCGCTCGATGGTCCAGGCAATGATCACCATGGGGAAGAACGTGATCGTCAAGCCCGTGCTGATACCAAAGCGGTATCCAAGCACGCTGAGCATGGAGATCAGCAACACCACGATCACCACCAGCGTCGCAATCCGGGCCACCAGCAGCAGATTGAGGTGAGACAAGTAGTTGCGAAGGATGAGGCCGAAACCCACCACTGTGATGAAACTCAACAGCCCGAGTCCCAGGGAAGTCTGCAGGAACGCCAGCGCGATCAGCACTGGCATGAACGTTCCGGACGTGGGTACACCGACGATGATGCGCATGAACGCCACCACCAGGGCGCCGAGCGGCAGCAGGAACAGCAGCTTGAACAGGCCCTGCTCTTCGATGGGCAGCGCAGCAATGCCGAACGCCGCCAGCCAGCTCTCGCCAAACTGATCCTGTGACAACTCCAGCGCCGGGACGGACTGACGCAACATCGAGAAAGTCACCTGGGACCGTCGACCGCCCTCTACATCGAGCAGGGATTCGCCGCCACGGTGCCATAGCAGCACGTTTTCCGGCAGGCCTTGGCGGCCGGTGACCGGATCGAAGATGCGCCACTGCCCATCCACGGGAATCTCGACGAATGAGGTCAGCGGCCTGCGCCGACGTGCGTCTTCGAGTTCGATGCCCTGGGAGACCCTGGCCGCCACCCCCGCGTGGTTGAGCAGTTGCGCCAGCAGCACCGCAGGGTCCGGTACCGAAGCCCGCAGCAGCGCGGCATTCTGATCGCCGACCGCGCCGGCCAGCAGGGCGGTCAATTCCCGGGTCAGGCTCTCGGCATGGCTGGAGCGCTCCACGGCCACGGCGATCAGTTCCCGCGCGGCAGTGGCCGCGGGCTCCTCGAAGTCCGGTTCCCGCGGACGCGGACGTCCCACGACAGGGATCCGCGCCGGGTCGCCGTCGACGACGAGAAACTGCGCCGTGTAATACAGCGCCTGGGGGCCTGAAACCTGGCGCCGGGTCCACTCACCGCGTCGGTCGCCATCGCGCCCCGTGATGATGGAGAAACCGTATCCGGGCGAAGCGGCCTGCTCTGAAATCAGCCTGAACCCGGGCGGGTCTTCAGGCAGATCGAGCGCAACGCGCGCCGAGCCGCCGGTGCCAAGGAAGTCGACCCTGGCTTCCACGAGCCAGACCGGACGCTCATCGCCGGGCAGGAAAGGAATCTCCAGCTGCACATGGCGCAGCCAGGCGATCCCCCCGCCGAGCAGGAGCAGTGCCGCCACCAGCAGCCACGATACGAGGCGGGCTCCGCTCACTCATCATCTCCGTTCGCAGCGGAGCGTGGTCGCGCCGGCAGCGGCGCCGCATCGATCTTGCTGACATCCACCACCATCAGATCACGCAGGATGTTGCGACCGATCAGCACCGGAAACTCCAGGGCACTACGGTCCGCCAGGGTGAATTCCGCCGTCTGCGTGCTGTTGCCCAGAGAGACGCGCAGTTCCACCACGGGTCGCGTGGAAGGATCCTCGGTACCCACTTGGACGATGCGCACGCGGCGTGAACGCGGCCGTTCCAGCACCACCGGCTCGCCCGTCTCAGGGTCGTCGATGGTGAAGCGCACCCAGTTTTCACCATCCCGCTGAAAGCGCCGGATGTTCGTGGCGTGCAGTGACGAGGTGACCGCACCGGTGTCGATGCGCGCCCGCAGCTCCATGCCCAGGTTTTCAAAGCGCACGCTCTCGATCTCTCCGACCACCAGCTTGTCCCCGGCAAACAGCACGTCGCTGCTCGCCGCCACCTCGACCATCGAGGCAGGAACCTCGAATTCCGGGCACTCACGCGGCGCAAGTTCCTCCCGCATGTCAGCGAGCTGCAGCTCGAGCGCAGCGAGCTGTTCCAGCACCGCAGGCCCGTGCCCGGTCTGCCCACGGATGGCATCGAGCTGTTCAGCCTGTACCTCGATGCGCTCCACCAGTGCCTGCTGCAGCGCAACGCATTCATCGAAACGTGACAGATCAGCTTCATCGATCAACAGATTGGCGTGCTGGCATCCTGCAAGCAGCAGGACGACCCCGAGCACTGACGACCTTCCCACAGCAAACACCTTCGCTCTCTCTCCTCAGCGCGTGCGAGTGTAGCGGCTATCCTGGCCGAGAACTCGCCAAATCCGCCTCAGAACGCCTGCCCGCCCGGCTGCGCAGGACCGACTTCTCCAGTTCCACCGCCAGCAGCACAGCCACCCCGAAGGCCAGGACGACCAGCCAGCACCGTCTGCTGCTCCAGATCCACAATTTCGTCCGCAAGGCTGATGCCACCCGCTGGCGCATAGCCGACCCCGAACACAGCGATATCCGCTTCCGCAGTCTCGATGCTGGCAACAGTCATTTCATTGCGGGTCAACGTACCGGTCTTATCCGAGCAGATCACCGTCACCGATCCCAGCGTCTCCACTGCAGGCAGTCGGCGGATGATGGCCTGTCGCTGGGCCATGCGCTGAACGCCGATGGCCAGCGTGATGGTCATGATCGCCGGCAAGCCTTCCGGAATGGCCGCCACGGCCAGGCTGACAGCGTGCCCGAGTAGGCCATACCCGAGCGATCCCCGAGGCCTGCATCGCCAGAGACGGTCGCCACCGACTTCTCCGCCGCCATGGATTCGCCGGTCAGCAGGGCGTCGTCGATGCGCAGATTGTGGCAGGCCATGAGACGCAGGTCCGCGGGAAGCTTGTCGCCCGCTTCGACGACCACCAGATCACCCGCCACCAGATCCTCGGCTGCAACCCGCTGCCGCTGGCCGTCCCGGATGACTCTGGCATCCGGAGCCAGCAGATCGCGAATGGCCGCAAGCGCCTTCTCGGCCACGTCAGCAGGATCCATTTCATACCAGGGCGGCCGGTCCGGTCCCTGCGCTGACTGACTCAAGGCTTCACTCCTTCACGCCCACCCCGCGGCTCAAACCGGTGCGACCGGGTCGCGTCCGACCGGGTCGCGCCCGACCCAGGCTGACAGCACAGGACATCGGATCACGTCACGGCAGTTTCAACAAATCATCACGCGTCTGTAACATAGATGACGTCTAATGGTTGCCGTCCGGAACGCCCAAGGCAAGTTGGAGCACCCATGAGCGGTAACCGAATCCTGCTGGTGGAAGACGAAGCCGATATTCGTGAAATGCTCAGCTTCGCCCTCGAGCGGGCCGGCTACAGCGTGGTCGAGTGCGCCGACGCCGAGGAAGCCATACGCCGCCTGGAAGGTCCACTGCCCGAACTCGTGGTCATCGACTGGATGCTGCCGCAAATGAGCGGCCTGGACTTCGCCCGCCGGCTGCGGCAGGACCCGCTGACCGCCGAGCTGCCCCTGATCATGCTCACCGCGAAGGGTGAGGAAGCGGACAAGCTGCGCAGCTATGAGGCCGGCATCGACGACTACGTCACCAAGCCCTTCTCTCCCCGTGAACTCATCGCCCGCATCCGGGCCATCCTGCGGCGCAGTGGCGCTCCCGACAGCGGACAGATCCAGTACGGCAAGCTGGTCCTGGACATCCAGAGCCACCGGCTGGCCATCGACGGCGAAACGACCCACATCGGCCCCACCGAGTTCAGGCTGCTGGAATTCCTGATGCGCCATCCGGAGCGGGCCTTCGACCGGGAGCACCTGCTCGACCGGGTCTGGGGGCGCTCGGTCTATGTGGAAGAACGTACCGTGGACGTGCACATCCTGCGCCTGCGAAAGATCCTCCAGCCCCACGGTCTGGCTGACTGGGTGGAGACCGTGCGCGGCGTCGGGTACCGGTTCTCGCCAAGAGTCGAAGCCCCACAGCACGAGGCGCCATGACGAGCTGGGCCGCCGAGGCATCCTGGTTCGCCATCGCGCTGCTCTCGGGACTCATCCTCGGCAGCCTGTTCGACTGGTTCACCCTGGGACTGCTGCTGGGGGTCACCCCCTGGCTGGTATGGCGCGTACGCGAACTGCGGCGTTTCGACGCCTGGTTGAATCACTCGCTGGGGCGACCGCCGCCACTGCACGGCGTCCCGGAAGATCTGGCCTATCGCCTCTGGCGGCTGCGCCGGGAGTCCCGCAATCGCCTAGGCCGTCTCACTGGCGCCCTGCGTGAGCTGCAGCAAGCCACCGAAGCCCTGCCCGACGCCGCCGTGCTGCTGGAACGCCACGATACCATCGCCTGGTTCAATTCCGCGGGCGCCGACCTGCTCGGTCTGCAGCAGCGGGATATCGGCCGCGCGCTGTCGGGCCTGATGCGCACGCCGGATCTGGTGCATGTGCTCCACCATGCGGAACTCGAGGGCGCCGTCGAACTGCCCTCACCGTTGGCCGACGGCCGGACGCTGGACGTCCGCGTCATCGTGCTGGCCAATGCACGCCGCCTGCTGCTGGCCCGGGACATCAC